>SXWA01000078.1 GCA_005791575.1 Planctomycetaceae bacterium | reverse complement strand
GGGCGATCGCCGCGAGCAACTCGTCAGGCAGCCCGCCCGGCGGCCGACCGGCGAACGCCTCCTCGATGCCGGCCAGGAGCCGCGTTCGGGTGGCCGCGTCGGGGGCGGCGTCGAGGAGCCGCGCCAGCGCCGCACGGTCGCTCCGCACCCCGGCGGCCAGCCGCCGGGCGACCCGCTGCTGGAGCACCTCACGGCCGAGGCGCGAGTCCCAGAGCGGTCGTGGGTGATCGGCAAGCGCGGCGAGCGTCGCGGACCGGTCGACCGTGAGGAGGCGTTCGCTGGCCCACCACACCAACAGGGGCACGTGGATGTCGTCGGCATCGACGGCGCTGTCGGTGGCCAGCATCGCGAGGAGGATTCCACACGCATCGACCACGGGGAGGCGCCGTGCGGTGGCGGCGAGCTGGCTGCGGACGGCGGGGTCGGTCTCGCACGCCGCCACGGCATGGATGCCAGCCAGCACGGTGGGCGACACCACGCCGGCGTCGCCCACCAGACGAATCGTCCACTGGCGGATCAGCGGATCGCCGTGCCCGAGCCAGCCGGTGATCTCGGAGTCGGTCGGCGGCTCCAACCGCCACGCGCAGCAGAGGTGTTCGAGCAGGCCCGTGGAGCCGGGTGGGGCGGATGCCAGTCGGCGGCAGACCTCGTCCCGTGCGCCGGTGGCGCCGCGGGCGATCAACTCCTCGAGGGCAGCGCGGCGGATCCAGCGAACGGGATCACCGAGGCGATCGACGAGCCGGCCATCGTCGTCGCGCTGCAGGTCAGGGAGGGGGTGGGGGGGATCGGCCGTGGCGCCGAGGCGATACACGCGCCCGTGCTCACGGTCGATGCGCCCCTGGTAGTGGCTGGCGTGGTCGATGCGCTGCTCATAGAAGTCGGCCACGTAGATCGCGCCATCCGGGCCGAGCTGGATGTCGACCGGCCGAAACCAGGGATCCCCGGAGGCGAGTGGCACGCCGGCGTCCTGCGTCGCGATCGAGGAGCGGTCGGGCCGGATGGCGGCATGCACCACCTGGCCCTGGAGGGGTGCGACACCGAGAAGGCCGCCTGAGTAGGCGGGGCCGAGCGCGGGGGAATCGACGACGGCCAGGGCGTGGGTGAAACGCGGCGCCGAGTGGTGGGCGATCGGCTCGAAAAACCCGTAGGCGTGCGGATTGGAGAGCTCGCCGTGCTTCTCGAACCCCTTGCGCGAAAAGCCCCCCTGGACGTAATGAAATCCCCGGGTGTCGCCGCCGTTGTGGCCGGAGAGGAGCCGGCCGGCGGAGTCGAACTCGACACCGAAGGCATTGCCCCCGCCTTCGGCGAAGATCTCATAGCGGCCCGTGGGGGGATGGAAGCGCCAGATGCACTGGCCGACCGATTCGACCGGCGGCGCATCGTTCCCCGGGCGCCGCACCCGGGCCGTGACGGTGCTGCCCTGCGCCGCGTAGAGCCAGCCGTCGGGACCGCGGCGCAGGTTGTTGGTCACCGAGTGGCTGTCTTCGATCCCGAAGCCCTCGAGGTGGACGACCGGATCGCCATCGGGCCGATCGTCGTGATCGGCGTCGGGATAGAAGAGCAGGTAGGGAGGATTGAGGACCCAGACCCCGGCGGGGTCGAACTCGCAGCTCGTCGCCAGACTCAACCCCTCGACGAACACCCGGTGGCGGTCGGGCAGCCCGTCGCCGTCGGTGTCTTCATGGATCGAGATCCGGTCGCGGCCGGGGGTGTGGCGGGGGGGAGGGGCCGGCACCCGGTCGTAGACGCTGCGGAGAAAGGCGTCGCGGCTGACCATGGTGAGGCCGGCAGGCTCCGGATACTGGATGTACTCGCAGACCCACAGCCGGCCGCGCGCATCCCATTTCAGAGAAAGGGGTTGTGAAATCGCAGGCTCAGTGACGATCGAATCGACACGGAGGCCCTCGGCGACGCGGAATCGGGCCGCAGCCGCGGCCGGAGGCAGCGGCCCTTCGTCGTCGAGGCGGCGGAGGCGGGCCCGGACCTCGGCCGCCGGAGCGACCGCGCCGAAGGCGGGCAGGGCACCGGGGGCCGGCCACTGCCCCGGAGGCATGACGCCGGCGGCCACCTGCCATGTCCCCGCCGGCGTGGCCGCGACGGTGCCCGCCGGAGCGCCCGCCAGAGCGATCGCCTCGTCACCCGCAAAGAGGGCCGGGATGGCGACGTTGAAGCCGGCCCGACCGCCACGGGTGCAGACGGCGATTTCGAGGAGATTCACCGCACCGGGCCGCAACACCCCATCCCCGAGGATCGTTTCGTCGGGTTCACCCAAGCCGCTGCGGTAGTCGGGGGGCAAGGCCCCGGCACCTCCCACCACGGCACCATTGAGCCTGTATTCCAAGGCGGAATCAAACGGTTCGACGAACAGCCTGACAGTCCTTCCAGCCCACCCGGCGGGAACCGTGACCAGGCAGCGGAACACCGCCCGGCCATCGGGACCAGGCAACGGCTGGCGGAAACCCGCTGGAATCTCCACCGCCTGCCAAACGGGCCCCTCGCTGGCCAAGGCGGCGCCGCCGGCCCCCGCGACGAGGGTGAGGAATCCGCAGCGCCACGCGCGGCCCCAGCCCCGAACGGCCCGGATCCAGGCGGCGGCAGAGAAGGTCACGGCAAAGAAAACAACGCCGGCGCGGCTCATGGTCCAACTCGTTCCCGTGCGAACAACGCTCCCCCCGACACCCATGGGCCGAGTTTATGGCAGGAGCGATGGCAGCACCGCATGCCCCCGGGACGCCATCTGTGAGCCCGACCACGCTGACGATTTGGTTTTTTTGCGCGAAGCCGATCCACCGTAAGTCGTGAAACGACATGGAGGCAGGAGAACCTGGGTTATCCGCACAATCTGCGTATTTTGGCCAGATTTACACCCCCGCGCCCAGCGTCTAGCCTGCTGTGCCGGTTTTGCGGTTTGGAACTCTTGGAGTTGCCCGCTTTCGCCCGATGAAGAACGGGGAGCGGGGTCACGGAGGAGCACCCGATGAACGTGTCGTACCTGAATGTCGTCGTGCCTGGTCGCCGGGCGACGATCGCAGCTGCCTTGGGGTTCGTCTTCACCGCCTTCTCCGGGGGGGTGGGGGTGGCTGCGGAGGGCTGGCTCACCAGGTACGAGGACGCCATGGAGGTCGCCGACCGCACCGGCCGGCCGGTCCTCACCGTGTTCACCGGCAGCGATTGGTGCCCGCACTGCACGACGCTCGAGGAGAAGATCCTCGACAGCGCGGAGTTCCGCGACTGGGCACGTGATCGGGTGGTGCTGCTGATGATCGACCTGCCGCAAAACGGCATCACCCAGGCGATCCGCCGCGAGCGGTCGCTGGTTTGCAAACGCTACGGGGTGAGCACGTTCCCGAGCGTCCTCCTGCTGACGCCGGACGGCGAGAAACTCACCGCCCAAACCGGGTATACCGGCCTGTCCCCCGCGGAGTGGATCGGCCAATTCGCCACCCACATGCCGGCGGTCTGCGACACGCTCGACGAGGCGGTCGTGCGGGCCCGGGGCGCCAAGCGGCCGATCCTCCTGGTGGTGTCGCGGCCCGGGGACACCGCAGCCCGCACGCGCACGGCCTCCCTGATCAACGACCCGGAATTCGAGGCGTTGGCGAACAGCCATTTCGTGGTCGCCCAGGTGAATCCCGCCACTGCCGGCGGAACCGAGACGGAACAGTCGATGGAACACCTCCTCGGTGGGGTCGAGTTGGCACCCGAGGCGGTCGAGATCATCGTCACAGACGATGGGCAGACGCCCCTGTTCAGTCAGTCGGGCACCCAGCATCCCTCACGGGTGGTCAGCGGCCTGCGGCGATTCCTCGCTGCCCGCCAGGCGACCCGCGCAGACGACGCCACCCGCCGCTGAGCCGTTTCCCGCGGCGTTCTCCGGGCAGCCCCGGCACGGGATCAGCTTCACCCACGATCAGCCCCACTCACGACGGCGGCACGAGCCTGCCGCCGTTCCACGGCTCGGCCGGCGTGTCGTGGTCCGCCGCGGGCGCGGTGGGCAATCCGTCGGCGGTGAGAAACCGCGCCGACTCGGCGTTGAGTTCGGCGATCGAGCGCCGCAGATCGGCGAGGGTCGAGGCGAAGATCACGGTGGACGACGCCGATTCCCCGGCGCCCGCACGGAGCTTCTCCATGGCATCGCGGATCTGCCGCACCCCCACGGCCTGGGTCCGCATGCCGTCGTGGACCGTCTCCAACGACTGGGTCACCGACTTCACCGGCTCGATGATCTGACCGAGTTGTTCGCTCACCTGCGACACCTCGCCGATCCGTGCGCTGACCTCGTTGCGGAAGCGGTCCATCTCCATCGTCCCGCTGGCGACGGCGGCCTGCATGTCGCGGACCATGCGCTCGATGTCCTTGGTGGCCAGGGCGGTCTGATCGGCGAGACGCCGGATCTCCTGGGCGACGATCCGGAAGCCACGCCCCGCCTCACCGGCCTTCTCCGCCTCGATCGTGGCGTTGACGCTCAACAGGTTCGTCTGGTCGGCGACCTTGGCGATGGTGGTGACCACGGTGGTGATTCCCGCCGCCCGCTGGCTGATCGTCCCCAGCTTGCGGGTGAACGCGTTCATCGCCTCGTCGAGGTGCTGCATCGAGGTCGACATGCCGAGCAGACCGTCGCGTCCCTGGTCGGCGACACGGGCGGCCTCCCGGGCCACGTCGGTGACCGCACTGGTGGTGCTGAGCAGCTGCTCGCCGGTGGTGGCGATCTCGGTCACCGCGGCAGAGATGTCGGCGGCGGAGCCGCTGAACCCGTGGATCGACCGCTCCTGGCGGGCGAGGGCGGCGGCCGCGTCGGATTCGCTCACCGACAGGCGGAACCCTGAATCCTGGATCCGGCCGATGAGCCCGCGAAGCGACCCCGACATCGCCTCGAATGCGGCGAGCAGCCTCCCCAACTCGTCGCTGCCCCCCGGCGGCACAGGCACGGTGAGGTCACCCGCCGCGATCGACTCGGCCACCATCATCGAGCGCCGGACCGGCTCGGCGATCGAGCGGGCCAACCACAGGGCACCGAGGACCCCCGGGAGCCCGACGAGCAATCCGCTCGCCACGGCGGCAGCCGCCTGCCACGCGAGCCCCTCCCGGCTGGCGGCGGTGGAAATCCTCACCAGCACGGCGCCGGCCGGGGCGCCGTCGTTGCGGCGCACCGGGGCGGCGACGACGTAGGCATCGGAGTCGAAGCGGCCCACCGGCCCGGCCGCGGCCGCCGCCGATCCGATCAGCGCTCCATCGGCCGCGTCGACCGGCAGATCGGCGTCGGTGACGATCCCGGCATCATCGACGCGCCGCGAGACAACCGGCACCTGGCGCTCGTCGAGGATCCGCACCTCACGCACGTCGCCAGCCACCAAGTCGTGCACCAGGCGACGGAGCCCGAGGTTGCGATCGACGCGATCGAAGAAGGTGGCTTCCATGCCCACCTGCACGATCCGCGGGCCATCGACCCCGCCGACACCCGCGTACTTGTAGACCCGGTCATCGATCTCGCGCCGCTGCGAATCCTGGACGATGCTGGGCAGGTCACCGGTGAGGAGCTTGTGGAAGACATGGGCCTGCGGCTGCGCCGCGGGATTGGACGAGAAGGTCCAGCCCTCGGCGCCGTCGCCGGTGTCGATGACCACCTTGCCCGTTTCGTCGGTGGCAAGCAGCTCGATCCCCCCCTGGGCCGCGATCCCCCGGAGACGGGCGCGGACCTCCTCGGGTTTCAGTCCCGCCTGGTCGGCCAGGGCCACGACCTCGGCCAGCAACCGGGCCTGGGTGAGCATCTGCTCGCCGATCTCCGTCTCCACCGCCCGCGGCACCTCCGCCGCCAGCGCGGCCGACCGGGCCAGCACCTCGGCGACGCCGTTGCCACTGCTGCGCACCTCCTCGAGGACGGCCCGCCGGGCCGCCCAGGTCTGCAGCAGGCTCGTGACCGCGATCGACGCGAGGACCAGCAACCCGGCGATGAGGGCGATCCGCGAACGCAATGACATCCGGCACTCTCCCGGGCCCGTGACGATTCCCTGCCACGGTAGTGCGGCCGACCGGGGAATGCCACTGGAGGGGCCGGCCGTGCGCCCGCCCTATCGCGGCTCGAAGGTCACGAGCGTCACCGGGCCGCCCCCCTTGGTGCCTTCACCGGTGGCTGGTGCGGCGATCGGACGGGCCGCGGCCTGCCGCAGCCGTTCCCCCATGCCGCATCCCCCGATGGGCAGGGCGACGAAGACCGGCGCGACAATCCACGGCAGCCACACGGCAATGGAGTCCCGCCACCCGACTGGCGCGGCAGCCCCGCCGAAACCGGCCCGGGAGGGCCCACGGCGCACGGTCAGGATTCGGTCACGGTCACCGCGGCCCGGCAAAGGGTGCATCGGCAAGGCCATCCGGGGTTCGTCTCCTGGCACCCACGTGTTGGGCAGCGAGAGGTACCGGTTCCCCGGGCACCGATCAAGCCGAAAGAGAACCCGGTGGCGGACACGGTCCGCCCGACTGGCCGAGGCGGGGATCGAACCCGCACGGAGATCGCTCTCCACGGGATTTTAAGTCCCGTGCGTCTGCCAGTTTCGCCACTCGGCCGCGTGGTCATGGGATGGTAGCAGCCGTCGGAAAAAGTCCCTCCATGGCCTTTTTCCAGTGGAATGGCAGCCCGACGAAGCCAGCGGTGGTTCGCTCACCGGCGGCGCCCGGATGGCTACACTGAATTCGGGTTCACCGCCCGCCTCTCCGGAACGCTCGCGTGCCAGCCACAGCCCAGGTTTCCCCTGCCCCCGGGGGCATCGACGGCTTCCTCGGCACGCGGGCCTCGTTGGGGATGGACGTGGTGCTCGTCGGCCTGCTGGCCGTGCTCCCGCTCCTGGCCTGGAGCGTGCACCTCGTGCGGCGTGGCCGCTACACCCTGCATCGCCGCCTGCAACTGACGATCGGCCTGCTCCTCCTGGCGGCGATCGTCGTCTTCGAGATCGACGTCCGCCTGGTGAGCGACTGGAAGGAGAGGGCGGCACCGAGCCCCTACTGGCCGCGCGGGGTGCTGTCAGCCCTGGGGATCCACCTGGTCTTCGCGGTGTCGACCCTCGGGCTGTGGGTGTGGGTGATGACCGAAGCGCTGCGGCGCTTCCCGGTGCCAACCGCCCCCGGCACCCACGGCCCGCGGCATCGCCGCTGGGCCCGGCTGGCGGCGCTCGATCTGCTGCTCACCGCGATCACCGGGAGCTGGTTCTACTGGCTCGCGTTCGTGAGCCGCTGACCACACGCGTGCGCCCGGCCGTGACCGGTCGGTCCCGGAGGTGGTGTCAGGCCGAGGCCTCGGCGGCGCGCGGCAGGAGCCTGCAAAGGAGCACTCCGCCGAAGTAGAGCAGGCAGAGCGGGACGGCGAGGAACAGCAGGCTGTAGGGATCGGCAGGGGTGAGGACGGCCGAGACGACGAAGATCACCACCACCGCCAGCCGCCACTGCGAGGCATAGGCGGCCACGTCCATGATGCCGATCCGCTCGAGGAACAGCATCACCAGCGGGAGCTGGAAGCCGATGCCGAACCCGACGGGAAGGATGAGCACGAAACTCATCCACTCGCTGATCCGCGGATCGGGGTCGAGGCCGAGCCAGGCGTTGAACTGCAACAGGTAGTCGAGGACGAAGTCGAAGACGAAGAAGAACGCGAGGGCGACGCCGGCGAGGAACAGACCGATGCTCACCGGCAGAAAGAGGTGGATCCAGCGCTTCTCGTGCGGATAAAGCCCCGCGGCGACGAAGGTCCACAGCTGGTAGAAGATCCACGGACTCGAGAGCACGATCCCCACCAGCAACGCCGCCTTGATGTAGATCCCGAACGCCTCCTGCGCGCTGAGCGTGGTGATGCTGACCCGCGGATCGCGCGCCAGCGGCTGCCAGAGGAGGAGCGGCACGAGATCGTCGAGCAGGAACGGCGCCGCAGCAGCGTCGTCCGGCTCGGCCGCCGACGGGGTCGTGCCGCTGGCTGTGCTGCCGGCTGTGCTGCCGGCGGGGCCGCTAGTGGGGCCGCTGGTGGGGCCGCCGAGCACGCGGGCCAATCGGTCGGGGTGGACCTCACGCAGCTCGAACGACAACTCGTGGCGCTCGACCGCGTCCACCACCTCGGCGCGCGAGTAGGGCAGGGGAACACCGCCGGCGACTCGCGGCTGCCAGGAGTCGAAGGTGCGCAGCGACTGGCCCGTGTAGTACTTCCCCAGGGCCCGCTTCAACGGCTGCTCCACCAGATGGACCACCGGGCGGGCGACCATGAAGCCGATGACGACCGCGACCGCGAGGCCGCGCGTCGCCCGGACGAGACACACCCGGAGTTCCTCCAAGTGCTCGCCGAACGTCATCGTCGAGCTCTGGAAAAGATCCTCGTCGTCGAGTCGCGCCATGGATTCGCCGTGCCGGGAAGTCGGCCCGACGGGGGGCCATCCTTCGACTTATACCCAACCTTCCCCCGTCATGCTCCGAACTTCCCCAGGCGCAGCGCGTGGGCCATCGCCAGGAGCATGAGATGCTTGGCGGGGAACTGCCCGAGGCCGCCGCGGAGGCAGTCCCGCTCTGAAAACCGCTCGAGCCCGTCGGGGCGGCAGGTGTCGGCCACCAGCAGGGTGGGCACCGGGTGCCAGGAATGGCTCCGCAGCCGGCTGGGGGTGGAGTGGTCGCCGGTGACGACGAGCACGTCGGGGCGGAGCGACTCGATCCGCGGCAGGGCGCGGTCGAGTTCCTCGATGCGACGGACCTTGTCGGCGAAGGCGCCGTCCTCGCCGGTCGAGTCGGTGTATTTGAAGTGGAGGAAGAAGAAGTCGTGGTCCTGCCAGCAGCCGGCGAGCGTGTCGAGCTGTTCCTCGAGCGAGGCGGCTTCGCCGACGAGCGTCATGCCCGCCAAGCGGGCGAGCCCCTTGTACATCGGGTAGACGGCGATCGCCGCCGCCCGCAGCCCATAGAGTTCCGCGAAGGTGGGCAGCCGCGGCTTGGCGGCGAACCCGCGGAGCACGAGGCCATTGGCCTTCTTCTCCGAGGCGAGGATCGTGCGAGCCTGGCGGACGAACTCCGCGGCCACCCGAGCCGTGCGTTCCGCCGCCGGAGAGGCGGCGACCGGGGCGAGCGGTTCCACGCCGGTAGCCTGCGGATCGGTGTCGGCGACGGCACCGTCGAGCCCCGGGCCGCGGAACACGACCACGAAGCGGTGCTCCTTCACCGGCTTCACGAAGGTCTCGACCCCGTCGATCCGCACCGCCTGGAGGCGCTCCACCACCGCGAAGCTCTCCTCCGACGGGATCCGGCCCGCGCGCCGGTCGCTGATCCGACCGGCGGCATCGAGTGTGCAGAAGTTGCCGCGGGCGGCGACGTCGTCGGGGCCGAGTTCGAAGCCGATCCCGGTCGCTTCGAGCGCTCCGCGGCCGATGCGGTACTCGAGCGGGTCGTAGCCGAAGAGGCCAAGATGCCCCGGCCCCGATCCCGGCGTGATGCCGGGCAGCACGGGAATGCTCGAACCACTCGTGCCCCGTCCAGCGAGCCGGTCGAGGTTCGGGGTCGAGGCGGTCTCGAGTTCGGTCTTCCCGCCGGCCTCCAGCGGCAGACCGCCGAGGCCGTCCGCGACCAGCATCACGATCTTGGTGGTGTTCTTCTCGGCCAGGTCGCGCAGCAGTTCGTGCTCGATCACGGGTCGGCTCCGGGGTCGGGAACGGATCGGACAACGGATGTTGTGGGCCGCGGCCGCCGGGGGATCAAGCCCGACCACCGGGACGGCCCCACCCGGCAGGCTGTGGACAAACAGCCTGCAGCACCCCATCGAAGAGGTGCCGGGGCACGGCTCCCGGGAAAAGCGCGGCGATTCGGGTGGCCGAAGGTCATGGGTGGACTTCTGGCTCCCGGCGCTCCGGCCCACACGCTCTCCACCCCCTGGCTGTCCCGTGGCATGATGCCCGCCGCGGCCGCCGGGAGGCTGGCTGATGTCCCTCCGGGATCCGTGTCGTGATGAGCGTGCTCCGTCCACGGCCCCCCGATGATCCGCTCGCCGTCGAGTCGCTCGGCCCGGCAGATGGCCCCCCAGCGGCGAGTGATGTCGCCGCGGCGGTGCTGGCTGCGCTGCTGAAGGGCGGCAGCGGCGGCGATCCCCTCACGGCGGCCCTCCTCGACGTCGACACGCTGCTCACCGAGTACGGCATCACGCGGTCGCACGCCCGCCGCCGCGAGAGCCGGTTGTTCGCGATCCTGGCGACGGCCCGGGCGATCGCCGCCGCTGCCGACCGGGTGATCCTTCTCGGCGACCGGGCCACACTCGCCGGGCCGAGGCTGCTCCTCGCCTCCTGCGCCCACCCGTGGCACGACCACCTCGCACGCGGCGACCGCGGGGGGCGGCCCCGACTGATCTTCGTGGCGCCGCACCACGATCCCGACGCCATCGGGGGGCTGCTCGACCTGCTGCTGCCGCCGGGGCAGGGAAGCGCGACCGGTCACGACCGCGACCTGCTCGATCGGACAGCGCTGATCGTCGTCGGCGAACCGGCCACGGCCCCGACGACGGACATCGTCCACGTCCTCGGTCCCGCGGTGGAAGGAAGGGTGTTCCACACCCACTCGTGGGCGACCGACGCCCCAGGGTGCGGCAGCGGGCCGGGTTCGGTGCTCGGGACGGCCGGTCTGATCGCCGCGGCACTGGCCGGAATCGACGTGGTCCGGCTACTCGTCGGCGCGGCGGCGCTCGTGGCGCGATCCCGGGCGCCTGACGGGGCCGCCCCGGTCACCACCCTGGCAACGGCGCTCGGCGGCGCGCCACCACCGGTGCGACGGGTGGTCACGTGGGCGGCAGCCCTCGATCCCCTCGCCGACTGGTACGGACACCTCCTCACCGCGGCCGCCCATCCGGCCGGCCTGCTCCACTGCGGTGCCACCGGGAACGCTGGCAGCTGCCTCGCGGTGAGCGGCGGTGAACCGCGCCGCGACCTTCCCCGCGGATCGGCCACGCCGGAAGGATGGCACGCTGCGGCGGCGGCCGACACCGCCTCAGGCATCGATCATCTCCGGACTGCCGGTGCCACCGGGGCGGTCGTGCGCCTGCCACGCATCGATGAGCACGCGATCGGACAGCTGCTCGCGCTGGTGCTGCTCGCCACCGTCGTCGAGCGCGGGGATGCCGGATCTCCGGGGCGGTGCGGCGGCGGCGTGCCCGGACTATAGTTCCACCGTTCCCCACGGGTCCCGCCGGGGTGGCGGGCCGGTTCGCGCGCGGAGGGCTGCATGGCGATCACGCTCACATGGACAGGACACGCCACCTGGCTGATCGACACCGGGGCGGGAGTGCTGCTGGTCGATCCGTTCTTCGACGAGTGCCCCACCACCAGCATGGCGGCGGCAGCGGTCGACTGTGCCGCGATCCTCGTCACCCACGGACACTTCGATCATGTCGCCGATCTGGTGCCGATCGCGAAGCGGACCGGTGCGCGGGTGTTCTGCAACTGGGAGATCGCCCAGTGGCTGGGCAAGCAGGGGGTGGCGAACACCCAGCCGATGAACCTCGGCGGGACCACCGCGGTGCCGGGGGGCACGGCGCGGATGGAGACCGCCTGGCATTCCTCCAGTCTCCCCGATGGGAGCTACGGCGGCACCGCGGCGGGCTGGCTGCTCCACGTGGGGGGCGTGTCGGTCTACGTGGCGGGCGACACCGCGCTGTTCTCCGACATGGCCCGGATCGGTGCCGCGGTGAAGGGGGGGCTCGATGTCGCCGTGCTCCCGATCGGTGATCTGTTCACGATGGGGCCGGAGGACTCGCTGGAGGCGGTGCGGATGCTGCGTCCGCGGATCGTGCTCCCGAGCCACCATGGCACCTGGCCGCCGATCACGCAGGACGTGCAGGCCTGGGCCCGGCGGGTGGCACAGGAGACATCCGCCGAGCCCCGGCCGCTTCAGCCCGGCGAGCGGATCATGGTCGAGGTGGTGCGGGACTGACCGACGGGCCGGAGGACGGCCCTCCACACGCAGGAGCCCGTGACGGCACCGCCACCTCGATCGTGCCATCCACCACCCGCACGGCGAACACCTCCGCCTTGAGCCGCGGATCGTCGCACCAGGCACCGTCGGAGAGACGGAACCGCCAGGCATGCCAGGGGCAGGTCACCATCCCGTCGCGGAGCGGTCCGGAGGAGAGCGCCGCCCCCATGTGCGGGCAGAGGTCGTCGATCGCCGCGTAGCCGGAGCCGTCGAAGAACACCGCCACGAGGCGACCGCCCACCTCGAAGCAGCGCCCCTCGCCTACCGGGATGTCACCTGCTCGGGCCACGGTGGTGTAGGGGATGTCGTCGGTCATCATCGGGTACCATACACGATCATGCTCCCAGGTGAGTCGCCGCCGTCCCCGCTCCGGACCACGATCCGGCTGCTCGTCCTCGACGTCGACGGCACACTCACCGACAGCCGCCACGAGGTGCCCCCCGAGACCCGCGCCGCCGTGGCGCGCATCCGGGCCGCCGGGATCACCGTCGCGCTGGCCACGGGACGCCGCTACCGCGACGTCCTTCCGGTGGCGCAGGGCCTGGGGATCGACCAGCCGCTGGTCACCGCCTCGGGCGGATTGGTGAAGCGCCCCCGGGACCATGCCACGCTGTATGCCGCCCGGTTCGCCACCGGCGTGCTCGGTCACGTCCTCGCGACGATCACCGCGCGTGGCCTCGAACCGGTGGTCTACACCGACAGCTTCGCCGCCGGCCACGATTTCCACTGCCGCCGCCTGCCGCCGGAGGGAACGATCGATCCCGCCGGCCTCGACAGCTACCTGGTGCGCAACCGCCATCTTGCCGACCTCCGTGCCGATCTCGTGGAGGTGCCGCCGGAGGACGCCTTCGCGGGGTTCGCGATGGGCCCCCGCGAGGCGATGCTCGAACTCGAGACGGCGCTCGACGAAGCCTGTCCCGGCCAACTCTCCCTCCACACCATCCGCAGCCCGCGGTACCGCGATTGGATGTGCGAGTTCGCTCCCGCCGCGGTCACCAAATGGTCGGGAGCACTGCGGCTGGCGGAGGCGCTGGAGATCCCCGCCGCCGCGATCTGCGCCGTGGGGGACGACGTCAACGATCTGCCGATGATCCGCGGCGCCGGACTGGGGATCGCGATGGGCAACGCCACACCGGAGGTGCGGGCGGCCGCCGATCGCGTGGTGGCGACGAGCGATTGCGGTGGTCTCGCCGACGTCGCCGACCTGCTCCTCGCCGACGGCCAGCCCTCCCCATCCTCCCCGGCTTGACGGCCCGCGCTGGTCGAGCCCACGACGCGGCTTGTGGCGGGCGCTGTCGGCCCCGTATATCCTCCGCCCCGCCCGAGCCGGCCGGCAGGATCTCCGCGGCATGGACATCAAGATCGAACGTCCGCGCACCACCTGTGCCATCAGCGGCCGACCGTTCGCCGCCGGCGAGACGGTCTACTCGGCGCTGCTCCGCGAAGGGGGCCAGATCCGCCGCCAGGATGTCGCGGCCGATGCCTGGACCGGGCCTCCACCGTCGGCACTTGCCTGGTGGCGGGCGGCCCACACACCGGGTCCGGCGCGCGAGGAAGTGGCGCCGGTCGATGTGCTGCTCGATCTGCTCGAGGGCCTCGAGGACCGCGACGACGATGCGGCGCTGCGCTATCTGCTGGCGCTGGAGCTGGTCCGTCGCCGGGTGCTCCGCGTGGTCGAAGCAGCGGGCCCGGCGCCAGCTCCCGGACCGTTGCAGCTCACCTGCCGGAGGCGCGACAGCACCTACACGGTGGCGGCCGTGCAACCCGATCGGCTCGTCGACCCCGGGCTCGAATCGCGCTTGGCGGCACTCCTCTGGCCCGCGGAGGCGGCATGACGACCCCCCCGCGCCGTCCATCCCCGCTCCGCATCACCGCGCTCCTGCTGGCGGCGGCGGCCGTGGCCTCGACCGGCGCCTCCTGCC
This sequence comes from Planctomycetaceae bacterium, assembly GCA_005791575.1. Classification (GTDB taxonomy): domain Bacteria; phylum Planctomycetota; class Planctomycetia; order Pirellulales; family UBA1268; genus F1-20-MAGs016. The sequence continues at coordinate 60,096 of SXWA01000078.1, read as the reverse complement.
CGCGGCTGATCCGCGGCTACCAGGTGGGCACGATGCCGCTGCCGCGCACGCTGCCGCCGCAGCCCACGCTCGAGCAGGTGATGGCCACCGTCCACGACAACACGCAGCGCGTGCGGAGCCTGATGGTGCCGCAGGCCGTCCTCTCCGTGCCGGGTGTGCCACGGCTTTCCGCCCAGGTGGCCTGTGAGCCCCCGCGCCGCTTCCGGCTCCGTGCCCAGACGTCCGTCACCGGCGGCGAACTCGACCTGGGGAGCAACGACGATCTGTTCTGGCTCTGGATCCGGCGTCACGAGCCGCCGGTGATGCTCTACTGCCGGCACGACGCGTTCGAGCGCTCGGCCGCCCGGGCGCTCGTGCCACTGAAGGCCGAATGGATGCCGGAGTTGCTCGGTCTGGTCACGTTCCGGCCCGAGGACCGCCACGAGGGCCCGGTGCCGCTGGCCGATGGCCGCCTCGAGATCCGCACCCGGATCCCGGCGCCCGACGGCGAGCGGCTCAAGTCGACGATCGTCGACGGTACGACCGGCCTCGTCGTCGAGCAGCACCTTTACACGGCGGCGGGCGCGCGGCTGGCGAGCGTGCGGACGAGCCGGCACCGTGTGGACCCCCAGTCGGGAGCGGCGCTGCCCCATCTCGTCGAGGTGCAGTGGCCGACATCGCAGCTCGAGTTCCAGCTGGAACTCACCAGCATCTCCACCAACCTGCCGGTGGCCGATCCGGGCCAGCTCTGGCAGATGCCCGCCTACGCCGGCTTCCAGCCGGTGGACCTCTCCGACCCGTCGGTCGTGCTCACCCCTGCCGGCGGCCGCTGACCGGACCGGAATACCGACCGGACCGGCAAAAGCGCCGCGGCGCCGACAGCCCCTTTCCAAGGCGGCGTCGCCGTGACACGCTCTGGCGGTCGATCACGGCCCGATTCCCCGTCCGGAGGTGCCCCGTGCCCCGCGCATCCGCAGCCGTCGTCTGGCTCTCCGCCGCGCTTGTCGCCCTCCCGGTCGCGCCCGCCGACGAGGCTGCTGTCGCCCCGCCGGAGGCGATCAGCCTCGACGGCCTGCCGCCGGTGCCACGGCGCATCGCGGAGCAGGCGCGGCGCTTCACGGAGTTCCGTGCCGCCGCACTGCAGGACTGGCATCCGACGGAGCGGCAGATCCTCGTCACCACCCGGTTCGGCGACACGGCGCAGATCCACCGCGTGAAGGCACCGGGCGCGGCGAGGGCACAGCTCACCTTCGGCACGGAGCCGGTGGCGGCTGCCACCTACGACCCGCGCGGGGGCCGCTTCGTGGTCTTCACCCGCGACACCGGTGGCAACGAGTTCACCCACCTGCACCGGCTCGATCTCGCCGACGGTCGGATCGAGCCGCTCACCGACGGGGCCCGCGCCCAGAATGGCGGCCTGGTGTGGAACCGCGCGGGCGACCGCTTTGCCTACACCTCGACCCGTCGCAACGGGGCCGACCGCGACGTCTGGGTGATGGATCCCTCCGACCGCGCCACCGACCGGATGGCGGCGGAGCTCCCCGGCGGCGGATGGTCGGTCGAGGACTGGTCGCCCGACGACCGCCAGCTCGTCCTCCGGGAGTACCTGTCGATCAACCGTTCCCACCTCCACCTCCTCGACCTGCAGACCGGCCAGCGCCGCCGGATCACCGCCGATGCCGGTGACGTGGCCCACGGCAAGGCCCGGTTCGCCGCCGATGGCCGCTCCCTGCTCGTGACCTCGGACCGCGACGGTGAGTTCCTCCAGTTGTGCCGCATCGACCTCGCCAGCGGGGAGCAGCGCACCGTCGTCGGCGACATCCCCTGGGACATCGAGGACTTCGAACCCTCCCCTGACGGCGGCACCGTCGCCTTCACCGCCAACGAGGCCGGGGCCTCCGTGCTGCGGCTCCTCGATCTGGGCGCTGGCAAGCATCGGCCCGTGCCGGGGCTGCCGGCGGGGGTGATGCGGCTCGGGCCATGGCGACGGGCGGGGGGGGAGTTCGGCGTGTCGATCGAGTCGGCGCGCAGCCCGGCCGACGCCTGGTCGGTGGACGCCGCGACCGGGATGGCGACGCGCTGGACGGAGAGCGAAACGGGCGGTCTCGTCGCTGCCACGCTCCCCGAGGCCGAATCGATCCGCTGGCGTTCGTTCGACGACCGCGAGATCAGCGGCTTTCTCTACCGGCCGCCGCGCCGCTTCGCTGGGCCGCGGCCGGTGGTGATCGTGATCCACGGCGGCCCGGAGGGGCAGTCACGGCCGGTGTTCCTCGGCCGCAGCAATTTCCTCCTCGACGAACTCGGCCTCGCGCTCATCTACCCCAACGTCCGCGGCTCGAGTGGATTCGGCAAGACGTTCCTCAAGCTCGACAACGGCCTCGAACGGATGGCGAGTGTCCGCGACATCTCCGCGCTCCTCGACTGGGTCTCCCGCCAACCCGATCTCGACGCCTCGCGCGTGATGGTGACGGGGGGCAGCTACGGCGGCTTCATGACGCTCGCGGTGTCGGTGGCGGAAGCCGACCGCATCCGCTGCGGCCTCGACGTCGTCGGCATCTCGCACTTCGGTACGTTCCTCAAGAACACCGAGAGCTACCGTCGCGATCTGCGGCGGGTGGAATACGGCGACGAGCGCGATCCGGCGCTGGCCGCGTTCTTCGAGTCGATCGCGCCGCTCAACAATGCCGGGCGGATCACGAAGCCGCTGTTCGTGGTGCAGGGGGGCAACGACCCGCGGGTGCCGCGCAGCGAGGCCGATCAGATGGTGGCCAAGGTCCGGGGCAACGGCACGCCGTTGTGGTACATGGTGGCCGCCGACGAGGGGCACGGCTTCCGCAAGAAGGCCAACGCCGACTACCAGTTTTGGGCCACGGTCCTGTTCGTGGAGCGTCACCTGCTCGGCGACTGATCTTCGGGCGCCGCCGCACGCATCTTTTCCCGCGCCCGCGACAACGCCGGGCCGATCGAGCCGAGCGGCAGCCCCGTGAGCCGGCTGATCTCGCCGTAGCTCCGGGCCTCGAGATGGTGCAGGCGCACGAGGCGCGCCTCGTCGGCATCGAGGTGGCCGAGCAGGGCCTCGACCTCTTCACGGTCGCGGACCGCGGGCCGCGGATCATGGGTGGCGTCGACCGCTCCCGGCGCCGCCTCGCTCCGCCGGCACAGCTGCCGCACCGCCACCCGTCGGGCAATGACCGTCAGGTAGGTCGCCAGACTCGAACGTCCTGCAAACGCCCGTAGCGCCGCCGCGTCGTCGCGGAGCAGCTGCAGGAGGACCTCGGCGACGATGTCATCGCGATCGCCCACCGACAGGGGGAGTCCACGCTGCCGGGCCGATCGGTCGGCCACATGGGCCAACAACCCGGCGAATTGGGCGACGAACGCATCCCAGGCCCCCGGTGCCCCCGCGATGCAGGCGTTTACGAGCGCCGCATCCTCGGGCGAGACGGCGGCGGCGGTGCGGTCGGAATCCCCGGGTTCAGAATCGCTGGTGCCGACCCTGTCGGCGGCTCCCGCCATGGCACACCCCACGGACTGATCGGGCGCGTTGCAGCGGTCGCCCACCGCCCGGGGCAATCCTATCAGGCCCGAGCAAAACACCCGGCCTATGTTTTTCGGCCCACCGGCAGCGCGGAGGGGCGTTTTTCCGCCACGTTCTCCGCCGTTGCCGCGGCGTGGTCGCGGCACCGACGGCGGCGGCCCCCCCGCGCTGTCCTCTGGACTGCCCGCGCTGTCCTCTGGACTGCCCGCCCCGGGGCATGCCCCCCTGGTTTGGTCCCACCCTGAACGACCGATCCTGCTCACGGACGGGCTGCGAAAAAGCCGATGGCTGGATTCGTTGACAGCGGTGCGGGGCCCACCTAGGATTCCGCGCAATCGTTACGGTCTGCCCAGTCGCCAGGAGTCATCAGGACATGACCCACGTCGTCGCCGAGCCCTGCTTCGCCTGCAAATACACCGATTGCGTGGTCGTCTGCCCGGTGGAGTGCTTCTACGAGGGTGACAAGATGGTCTACATCCACCCCGACGAGTGCATCGACTGCGAGGCGTGCGTGCCGGAATGCCCTGTGGAAGCGATTTTCCACGAGGACAACCTGCCGGCCGACTGGAAAGACTTCAAGCCGCTCAATGCCGAGATGGCGACCCAGTGCCCGGTCATCACCGAGAAAAAGGAACCGCTCTGCTGAGCGGTTCCGGTTGGGTGCCTCTGGTTGCGCCGTTTGTTGACGCCGGGGCGTGCGGCTGGTGCCCGGCTGGTTGGACTGCACCCGGGGCGCGACACTTCCTCAGCGCAGATCCACAAGCCAATACGCGCTGATCATCCAGCACTGCACCCGGGGCGCGACACTTCCTCAGCGCAGATCCACAAGCCAATACGCGCTGATCATCCAGCACTGCACCCGGGGCGCGACACTTCCTCAGCGCAGATCCACAAGCCAATACGCGCTGTCAACAAAGCTCTTCCAACTCTCGTATTTCGGGTTGCCGAGTTTCATCGACAGCAGCGGGCTCCGCTTCGGTTTGAGCGGGTGGCGGATGAGTTGCATCCGCGCCTCGTGCGGCGTCCGCCCACCCTTACGGACATTGCAGGCCACGCACGCGCAGACGATGTTTTCCCAACTCGTCATCCCGCCACGGCTTCGCGGCACGACATGGTCGAGTGAGAGTTCGCTGGTGGGAAAATGCCGCCCGCAGTACTGGCATTGATTGCCGTCACGGGCGAAGACGTTGCGCCTGTTGAAGCGGATCCCGGGACGCGGCCCCCTGTCGCAGGCCACCAGACGAATGACCCGGGGAGCCTGCAATTCGTAGCCGACGGCGTGGATCCAATCCTGGTCAGCCGTGCGGAATGCCGCCTGCATGGCCGACAATTCGCGCCAGGATTCGAGCGAATGGGCCGCGAACTGCCCCTCGTCGATGTGCACCACCTCCGCCAAACGACGGAAGAGGAGCGTCACCGCCCTGCGCACGTTGGTGACGTGCACCGCCACGAACGAACGATTGAGCACCAGCACACTCAGGCCGAGCGTGCTGGGAACCGTCACGGGCATCGCGCCGGCCACGCCACCCACTTGGATCGCGTTCATGGCACCACCCCTTCCGGAAGTGTCCCTGCCTGAACTGATACCGCCTGAACTGATACCGCCTGAACTGGCCTGTTCCCGTCTGATCGAAGGGCACCGGCGCTGTCGGCACCCGCTGCCCCCCGTGGTCATGCTGCCCGCTTTGGTTCCCTGCCGGCCATGGCCGCGCCGGCTCGGCCCACGAGCGTCGAACAGCCGTCGATCATGGTTCACCGTGGAACACGGATCGTCGAGTGTAGTCTGCAGGTGGAAGGGCTGCCAAACCGGTGGACGGGTCGAAAAGACGCTTGCCTTCCCTGGAGACCACGGGCACACTCTGGGTCAGGTGGTGACCCGACCTGTTTCCGGTCGTGCGCCGCCGTTGGCCGCGGCGTCTCTCGTTCCCGTGGGACCATTCATCGCTTTCCGCCCGGACCGGTTCATTCGTCCGACCTCACGGATCTTCGACCTCAGGGGCCGTCATGGTTCACTACTCGTGCGATGCGTGCAAACGCCCGATCCATCCGCAGAACGACGTCCATCACGTGTTGAAGATCGAGATCTTCCCCGCGGTCGATGACCTGGGACCCGAATGCTGTCACGACGCCGACCACCTCGAGGAGATGCAGGGGCTCCTTGAAGAGGAGGCTGCGGATGCCGAGTCGCTCGACGAACCAAGCCGTCTTCTCCGCTTCGATCTCTGCGACGCCTGCCGCGAACGTTTTCTGCGAAATCCGCTCGGCATGGCACTCGTCAAACAGTTGGACTTCAGCCCCAACTGACCCCTGTCGCGATCCATTGTCCGCTGCCGATCGCGACGGTCTCCGGGCATCAGGCCTGACCCATCGGTCTGGCTGAGCGGGCCCATCGAGGGTCCGCCTTCGCCGTGGCAGTCCCTTCCGGTGTCCCTCCGAAAGCCAACCATGTCCGCCCCCGCCCCAGCCAGGCGTCGCTCCCCGAACGTTCCCCTCTCCATCGCGGTGATTCCTGGTGACGGCACCGGCCCCGAGGTCACTGCGGAGGCCCTCAAGGTGCTGGCGGCTGTCGCCGGCAGCGAAGGGATCCGCTACGAGCTGGAGACGCTCGATTGGGGCGGCGAGCGGTATCTGCGCACCGGCGAGACGATTCCCCCGGGGGGACTCGACCTGCTGCGGACGAAGGATGCGATCCTGCTCGGGGCGATCGGGCATCCCCAGGTGGCTCCCGGCATCCTCGAGAAGGGCCTCCTCCTCGACTTGCGGTTTCAACTCGACCAATACATCAACCTCAGGCCGGTGAAACTGCTGCCCGGCGTGGAGACGCCGCTGGCCGGGCGCGGCCCGGCCGACATCGACTTCGTCGTCGTCCGGGAGAACACGGAGGATTTGTACTGCGGCGTGGGCGGATACCTGAAGAAGGGCACACCGGACGAGGTCGCGGTCCAACAGGCCGTCTACACCCGCAAGGGCTGCGAGCGCTGCATCCGCTGGGCGTTCGACTACACGCGCCGACGGAACAGCCTGAAGAAGACGCTCACGTTGGTCGCGAAGACCAATGTCCTCACCTTCGGCCACGACCTCTGGTGGCGGACGTTCCAGGATGTGGCGAAGGAGTATCCCGACGTGAAGACCGACTACAACCACGTCGATGCCTGCTGCATGTGGATGGTGAAGAACCCCGATGCGTACGACGTGATCGTGACCACGAACATGTTCGGCGACATCATCACCGACCTCGGTGGCATCCTTCAGGGTGGCATGGGGGTGGCGGCCGGTGCGAACCTCAATCCCGACCCCGGTGGTGTGAGCATGTTCGAGCCGATGGGGGGCAGCGCGCCCAAGTACACCGGCACCGACCAGATCAACCCCATCGCCGCCATCAACGCGATGGCAATGCTCCTCGAGCACACGGGGCATCCGCAGGCCGGCGCCCGCATCGATCGGGCGGTGGCCCGGGTGACGGGTACGAAGATGAGCAGCCAGGCGGCCGGCCGGATGGGCCACGGCACCCGGGCGATCGGCGACCTCGTCGTTGCGGCGCTCGCCGACTGACACCGGCCGGTTCCCGACGCGGCCGTGCACAGCGCCAGCACCCCGTCGCACGCGCCGGGCGATCACCCGGAAGCCCGTCAGCCCGGGGCGGCGCCCGGCAGCGGCACACGACGCCCTTCCCGGGCGCTGGTGTCGGCGGCGGCAACGATCCGCATCGCTGCCAGCGTGTCGTCGAGGCCGCTCACACGACGCACCAGGCTGGTGACGGTGCGATGGAACTGGAGCAGCATCTGCTCCCCGACGGGTCGATCAGACTCGAGCGACTCCTGGTGCCGGCCGGCGGTGTCGAACCAGACGAGGCTGGCGGGCAGGTCGACGAAGGCGATGCCGTGGGCACAGACCACCTGCAGCGCCGGTGGCGGTCGGAAGCCCACCGCCTCCTCCCAGCAGCGCGGCATGTAGTAGCCACAACTGATCTGCGCGATCGACCCGTCGCCCGATCGTCCCGAAGGGGTGAAGTCGAGGCTCATCATCCGGTAGTCGTCGGTCTCGCCCCCCGGGCTCTCGGCGTGGCGGACCGCGACCACGCTGGTCGGATCGCTGCCCTGCACATAGCGGCACCAGTCGACGAGTTCCATGAGGTCGCGGATCTCGTCGGCCCGCTCGCGAGCGCCACCGGCGGCGGTCGTGCCCGAGAGCGGCACGCGGCGGTGGCAGAACAGCATCCGCGGCTGCCCGAGGCGTGTCGCCACGAGCTCCTTGAGGCGGACGGTCGCGGGGGCGTGGCGGCGGGGAAGTTCGGCCATGAACGCCACCCCCGAGTGCTCGATCCGTGTGCGCAGCGTCTCGGCCTCCAACGGATCGACCGGCAGGCCGATGGCGGTGTAGACGGCCTTGCCCGCGGCGCACGCCGCCTCGACGGGTGCGGTGCCATACCACTGCTCGCCGAGGAACAGCACGACGTCGATGTCGGCGCGGGCGGCGAGGGCCCGGAACCCGTCGATCGGCACCGCGTTGAACTCGTTGGCTGCGCGCCGGGCGAGATGGGCCACCTGCTCGCAGACCACCCGCACCTCGAAGCGGTCGGCCAACGAGCGCAGGGCCGGCAGATACCGCGACTCCCACTGGCTCCCCAAGCCGACGATGCCTGCCCGCAGCCTCATGCCGAATCCCCGGCCGCAGCCGCGCGGGCGCGCTCTTCATGGAGCCCTTTGTCGGCGATGTCCTTGCGGCACCACGCCCCCGGCCAGCGGATCTCGCGGACGGCGGTGTAGGCCCGGAGCTTGGCGCGGGCGAGGGTTTCGTCCACCCCGGTGACGGCGATCGTCCTCCCGCCGTCACTGAAGACCGCGCCGCCGGCGCCGCGCGTCGCGGCATGGAACACGTGCACGCCCGGTACCGCGGCCGCGGCTCCGAGCCCGCGGATCGGCAACCCCTTCGTGACCGCTCCGGGATAGCCCTCCGAAGCCATGACGACCGTGACCGCGGCGCCCTGCCGCCACGCTGGTGGATCGACCTCCTCGAGGCGTCGGCTGGCGGCGGCGTCGAGGAGCTCCCAGAGACTCGAGTCGAGGAGGGAGAGGAGGGTCTGGCACTCGGGGTCGCCGAACCGCGCGTTGAACTCGAGCACCTTGGGGCCCTGCGCCGTGAGCATCAGCCCGGCGAACAACACCCCCTGGAACGACACCTTGGCCCGCCGCATGGCGTGCACGGTCGGCACGAGGATCCGCGACTCGATCTCGGCGAGCTGGTCGGCACCCACGAACGGGGTCGGGCTGTAGGCTCCCATCCCACCGGTGTTCGGCCCGGTGTCGCCGTCGAAGGCGGCCTTGTGGTCCTGCACCGGCGGCAGCGTCACGATCGTGCGGCCGTCGGTGATCGCCATCACGCTCACTTCGACACCGTCGAGCCGCTCCTCGATGAGGATGCCGCCGCGGGAGAGAACCGGGTCGGCCGCCAGGGCATCGATCGCGGCAAGGGCCGTGGCCCGGTCATTGCAGACGAACACCCCCTTGCCGGCCGCCAAGCCATCGGCCTTGACCACGACCGGTACTTCCTCGCGGGCCTCGATGAACTCACGCGCCCGTGCGGGCCCGGAGAACGACTCGAACATCCCCGTGGGCACGTCGCCCCGACGGAGGATCTGCTTGCAAAACAGCTTGCTGCCCTCGATCCGGGCCGCAGCCCGCGACGGACCGAAGATCCGCAGGCCGGCGCTGACGAAGGCATCGGCGATGCCGGCGACGAGCGGTGCCTCCGGCCCCACCACGGTGAGGTCGATGCCCTGCTCCCCGGCGTGGCGGACCAGTGCCGGGATGTCGGTGGCCGCGCAGTCGAGATTCGTGCCCACCGCCGCGGTGCCGGCATTGCCGGGTGCTGTAAACACCTCGGCACCGTCCGCCGCGAGTTTCCAGGCGAGGGCATGCTCACGCCCCCCGCTCCCGACGATGAGCACGCGACGGGAGGCTTCGGCCACGGCGGATCCACCTTCAGCGGAGGGAACGGTCGACAGCCTGATCGGCGCGAAAGCCGGCAGGCCAGTTCCGGAACGGACCCCGCCCCCGGGAACCGGCACGGCTGCTCCAGTCGGCGCCGAGGCGCGCAGGGCCAAGGCGACGCAGGATTGTCGGGAAGGCCCCGGGGCGGCTCAAGCGGATTGGTTCCCAATCCGGAAAACCGCTCGAACCGTCCCAATCCGAGCCTCCCCTTCGACGTCGGCGATGCCCCGCGGCAGGGCTGGGGGGCAGCGGCGTCAAAGGTTGACAAAAACCATGCAACCGATACAGTAGAGAAGTTCGTGAAAAAAATCACGAACCTATCTCACGCTCGATGTTTTTCTCATTTTTGCCGATCGATCAGGGGAGGGGGAGGGGTGGCTTGCGGGTGGTTGGAAACGAGGTGCGGTATCAGTCCGGAACCATCGGCCACGGATCGATCTCCAAACCTTGCCCCGCTCAGGCCCTGCCACCGTTCGTGGGACCTCCGGATCGCCCGATCGCGAGCGGTGCATGTGGCAACGGCGTGCTTGTGCTGTGGCCCGGCCCGCTCGCCCGGCGGCCTTTGCTCACGGTTCGCGATGGCCCCTGGAAAAAGTGAAGGAGCGGAAAGCAGCACGGCGGAACTTCTGGGTGGCGCGGCTTTTCAGGCTCCTCCATTCCGAAATCGAAACATCGCTTTTGGCGCTGTTGCACCGCCGGAGCAGACGACGCATGGACGGATCGGCCCTCCTGTGAACAGACTACGCGGTGCGGAGCGGCCGAGTTGCGTACGCGCGATCATCGATCAGGCCACCGGTAGCGTTCAGATCAAGGGCATCGATCAGGTCGCGGGCAGTGTCCCCGGCAGGCGTTGGGCGCGAAGCAGCGGCAGACATGACCCGAACGGGATCCCGGCCCCAAACAGACCCCGTCGTGAAACCATCTCTGACGACACGCTGACCAGCAACCTGAAATCAGGCTGAGCAACACCCCGAAACGCGGAACACGGCGATGGCTGAAAAGAAGAAGATGACCGTTGCGGAGATCCTCGCGGCCGCCCGGGCCGAAAAGGGTGGGGCCGCGCCCGCGGCGCCGGCGGAGTCTGCCGCATCCGCACCGGCTCCCGGAGCCAGCGCCACCCCGGAGTCCGACGCGGCGGACGCACCGCTCCCCGCCGAGCGGCCATCGGCCCCGAAGCCCGCGGCGAAGCCGGCTGCGTCCGGTGGACGCCCGAGCGTGGCGGAGATCATGGCCCTGGCGCGGGCGAAGAAGGCCGATGGAGCAAGTTCTGTAGCCGAAGAGCAGGCCGCGGCGAAGCCGGCACCCAAGGCACCGGCGGCGAAGCCGGCCGCGGCAAAACCGGCTGCTGCAACGAAGCCCGCCGCCAGCGGCGGACCGGCGAAGGCGTCAGCGCCCCGCGACACCGCGAGCATCCTCGCAGCCGCCCGGGCGGGGGCGAAGCCCGGACCGGTCAGCAAGGCCGACGCGCCGGCTGCGGTCAAGACGCTCCTCGCGGAGTCCACGCGCCCGTCGGGAAAACCGGACGCGCCGAAAGGGGCCTCGGCGGGGCAAGACGCTGCCGCGAAGCCGGTTGCGACCAAAACCGCGGCGCTGAAAACGGCCCCACCGATGCCGACGCGGCCCGCAAAAGCGGCGGCGAAGGCAGCCGACGACGAGGCCGACCGTCGGGGTTTCCTCTCGATGGCACTCGGGTCGTTCATGGCACTCGGCTTCACGTCGCTGTCGGTGACGGGCGGTCTGTTTTCCCTTGGGCTGGCACGGTTTATGTTCCCCAACGTGCTGGCCGAACCACCAAGCCGCTTCAAGGTCGGCTTCAAGGATGGATTCCCCGTCGGGAAGGTCGAGACGAAGTACGTCGCCCAATTCGGTGTCTGGGTGGTCAACAGCGACATCGGCGGTCAGCAGCAGATCTACGCGCTCAAGACGGTCTGCACCCACCTCGGATGCACCCCGAACTGGCTCGAGGCGGAGCAGAAATTCAAGTGCCCCTGCCACGGCAGTGGGTTCTACAAGGACGGCGTCAACTTCGAAGGGCCGGCACCGCGGCCGCTGGAGCGCTACGCGATCAAGATCGCTGATGACGGGCAACTCGAAGTCGACAAGAGCCGTGCCTTCCAGGAGGAGTTGGGCCAGTGGAACGACCCGTCGTCGTTCGTGCCCGTGTGACGGCCGGGCTGCCCGATCCGTCCTTGAATCCGAGCCCCGTCAAACAAGCCACGGCCCAACCCGAATACACGGCCCAACCCGAATACACGGCGTTCCACAGCCCCGCGAGATTTTCCTGCCATGGCCATCGGCGAGACGATCCGTAACTCCCAGATCTGGAAGAGCATCTTCCGCCATCCGATGCCGCTCGACAGGCGGAACCGGATCGTGGTGATGCTCACCAACTTCTTCCTCCACCTCCACCCGGTTTCGATCAAAAAGCAGGGGATCGCCCTGTCATTCACCTGGTGCATGGGAGGGGTGACGTTCTTCCTGTTTCTCGTCGAAACGGTCACCGGCGTGCTGCTGATGTTCTACTACCGGCCCACGCTCGAGTGGGCCTACAACGACATCCTCGCCCTGCGCGACGTGACCAGCCTCGGCATTCTCCGCGAACTCCACCGCTGGGGCGCCCATGCGATGGTGATCACCACCTGGCTGCACATGTACCGGGTGTTCCTCACCGGGAGCTACAAACCCCCGCGCGAGTTCAACTGGGTGATCGGGGTGATCCTCCTGCTGCTCACCCTCCTGCTGTCGTTCACCGGGTATCTGCTGCCCTGGGATCAGTTGGCGATCTGGGCGATCACGGTCGGATCGAACATGGCCCGGGCGACGCCGATCCTCGGCTACGAGGGTCCCGGCCAGCAGCTCCTCACCGTCGGTGGGATCGACATGATCACCGACGGATCAGACGCCCGTTTCGGCCTCCTCGGCGCGCGATTCGTCGGCGAGGAGACCCTCAACCGCTTCTACGTGCTCCACTGCATCGCGATCCCGCTGGCGGTGGCATTGTTGTTGGCGATCCACTTCTGGCGCGTACGAAAGGACGGCGGGATCAGCGGACCGCTGTGACCCAATCCCATGCACTCCAACGGGTTGTTCCTCAAGGACGTCGCCGGCTTCCTCGGGTCGTACTACACGGCCCTCGCGGTGATGAACGGCGTTGCCGGCTACCTGCTCTGGAAGCGGTCCAAAGAGCCGACCCAGGCGTTGGTCTGGACCGTCTTCGCCGGCGTGATGATGATCCTCGCGAGCCTCGCGCTGTCGGGGTCTCCGGGCCTTGTTCCCGCGCTGCCGGCCTGGCTCCGCGGGCTGGTCAACCAGCTCTCCGGCCCGGTGCTCTACACGCTCGGGACGACGGCGCTGCTGACGGTGCTGTTCGTTTTCCGGCGTTTTTTCGTCAAGCCGATGGTGGCGTGGACGATCCTCAACGCGATGCTCCTCCTGATGGGGCTGTCGATGGCGGACGAGAACTTCGCCTCGATCGTCATGAAGCCCGACAACGTACCGATCGTCGGTCTGGTGTTCCTGCTCGCGTTTTTCACCTGGGTGGCCACCAAGCAGGCGGTCGTCAACGACGACCGGATCGCGCAGGGGCTGCCGCCGATGGAGAAACTCGACGACGAGAAGGTGCTCGTCTGGCCGGATCTCGTCTACACCGAGCTGATCTGCATGATCGCCGTGTCGGCGTTCCTGCTGGCGTGGGCGATCTTCCTGCCGGCGCCGCTGGAGGAACCCGCGTCGAGCGTGAAGACGCCGAATCCGTCGAAGGCGCCGTGGTACTTCCTCGGGTTGCAGGAAATGCTCGTCTACTTCGACCCGTGGTACGCCGGCGTCGTGCTGCCGAGCCTCGTGATCTTCGGCCTCATGGCGATGCCCTATCTCGATTTCAACAAGAAGGGCAATGGCTACTACTCGATCGCCGAGCGGAAGTTCAGCTACCTGACCTTTCAGTTCGGGTTTCTCGAATTGTGGATCACGCTGATCATCCTCGGGACGTTCCTCCGCGGACCCAACTGGAACTTCTTCGGCCCGTTCGAGTACTGGAGTCCCTACAAGGTCGAGGTGCTCAACAACGTCGACCTGCCGCAGATGTTCTGGGTGAACCTCCTCGATCGGCCCCTTCCCCGGGCGCCGCAGGGGGCATCGACGCTCACGCAAGTCGGAACCATCCTCCTCCGCGAGGCTCCGGGCCTGGTCCTGCTGGGTGCGTACCTGCTGATCCTTCCCCCGCTCCTGGCGGTCACGGTGTTCCGCGGCTTCTTCGCCCGGATGGGTTTCATCCGCTACATGATCATGGCGAATCTGATGCTGCTGATGCTCTCGCTGCCGCTGAAGATGGTTCTCCGCTGGACAATGAACCTGAAGTACCTGGTGAGCATTCCGGAGTTTTCCCTCAACTTCTGACACTGCCATCTCCCCGACGGTCCGGGGCTTGATCCCGACCGACGACACGCCGATTCCGCCCCGCACACCGCACCACCCCCGGCTCCCCCATGCCTGCCACAGAACAGACCTGGCGCGACCTCAAGGTTCTGCACGTTGTCTTCGGGCTCACCGCCGTGGCGCTCCTCGCCGCCACCGTGGCGATGCTCGCCGTCGATCACAATCGACCCTGGAAGAAGTACCAGCGTGAGTTCCGCGCGCTCGAGACCTGGTCGGCCCGGGCACGCGTCGACGAGGAGGACTCCAGCGACTACGAGGCCCGATCGGCGGAACTGGCCACCGCCCTCGCCGACACCCGCCGCGCCGACATCGACCCGGATCTCGTCAACCGCTTCCTCGCCCGCGTGCGGGACGTCGACGAGGACGCCGAAGCAGCCGATCGCGTGCAACTCGACGTCGATCAGCTGCGCACCCAGACCGTCGCCGAGCAGCGGCTGACGATCCGCGGCGATCTCCTCGCCCGGATGCGCGACATCGCCAAGAGAGCACGTTTCCGTGAAGACCTGCTCGCCGGCCAACTCAAGCTGCGCAAGGCCGAGCTCGACAAGAATCGCGCCGACTACGAACTTGCGGTCGCCGACGGGGCCGGCGAGTCGCGACTCGATGCCCTGCTGAAACTCGCCGATCGCAAGCGCGAGCAGGTCGGTGCCGCCACGTTGGCCAATCAGGCCGCCAACACGCACCGCAAGGAACTCGAGGCGATCCTCCGCGACATCACGCGTGACGAGGATGCCGCGGCAAAGGCTCTCGCCGACCATCGGCTCCAGCTCGACCAGCTCTCCAAGACAGTGAAAGACCGGGCACCGAATTACGGCAAGTCACTCCTCGAAATGCCGGTGCTCGACGCGTTCAACGGCCCCCTCCGCGTCGACCAGCTCTGGCTGCCGCAGCTCACCCTCAACAACAATTTCCGTGACGTCGCTCGCTTCGATCGGTGCACCACGTGCCACAAGGGGATCGAGAAGTCGGCACCCGGAGCCCCCCTCGACCCGGCCTATCCGCACGAGCAGACGCTCGCGCTCCAGCTCTCCACCCCCGCCTCCTCGCCGGCCACTGCGTCGGCAAGCGACGCGAACCAACGGCTCGAAGCGGTCTACGGATTCCATCTTGCCGATCGCGGCCTGTTCGATGCCGACGATCCGACCGTCAGCTTCGTCCGCCGGGAATCGCCGGCGGCCGTGGCCGGCCTCCAGACCGGAGACGTGATCGAATCGGTCGAGGGTGGCCGCACGCTCGGCACGACGATGGTGGCCAATGCCCTGCTCGATTCCCCCGTCTGGGGTCGCCCCGTCGGAATCTCCGTCCGACGCGGCGTGCCCCAGCCCTATGCCTCGCACCCCCGGCTCGATCTGTTCGTCGGCTCGACGAGCCCGCACCCGATGCAGTCGTTCGGCTGCACCATCTGCCATCAAGGGCAGGGAAGTTCGACGAGCTTCAAGTGGGCATCGCACACCCCGAACACGCCGAAGGAAGGGCACGAATGGCACAACGAGCACGGCTGGTTCAACAACCACCACTGGATCCTGCCGATGCTTCCCGAGCGATTCGAGGAATCGAGCTGCCTGAAGTGCCACCATCAGGTCGTCGATCTCGAGCCCTCTGACCGCTTTCCGGAGCCTCCCGCGGCGAAGCTCGTCGAGGGCTATCACCTCATCCGCCAGTACGGATGCTATGGCTGTCACGAGATCAACGGCTGGGCCGGCCCCGACAAACGGATCGGCCCAGACATGCGTCTTGCCCCCAACTTCCACGAAGTCGCGGCGGCCGTGTCGGCCGATCCGGCGCTCGACAGCCTCGACGATGGCGGCATGGCGAGGCGTTGGGCCGACGAAGTGGCCCACAGTCCCGATGGGCGCCAGGCCCGTGAGCGTCTCCGTCAGGTGATCGAGCGTGACGCCGCGGCCGGCGCTGATGGTGTGCTCGCGGAGCGGACCCACCAGATGGCGACACTCCTCAAGGATCCGGAGACCCCGGGCGGGCTCCCGAAGGTCGGACCGAGCCTGCGCCATGTCGCGTCGAAGGTCGGTTTCGACTGGCTCTATTCGTGGCTGCGAAACCCCCAGGATTTCCGCCCCTCCACCAAGATGCCGCGGTTTTTCGGACTCTGGGAGCATCTCTCCGGCAAGGGTCTCGAGGAGTCGCAGCGCTACGAGCCGATCGAGATCCGCTCGATGATCGCCTACCTCGACAGCGTCAGCCAGCCGTTCGACTACGTTGCCCCACCGGCCGGCATCACCGCCGCAGCCGACGTGGAACGCGGCAAGAAGGTGGTCGAGGTGCGCGGGTGCCTGGCGTGCCATCAGCACGCCGACTTCCCCGGTGCGACGAGCATCCATGGCCCCAATCTGTCGCGGATCGGTGCCAAGGCGGCCTCGCACCCCGATGGGGCAAAGTGGCTCTATTCCTGGCTCAGGGAGCCGTCTCGCTACCACCCGCGGACGATCATGCCGAACGTCCTCCTCGAGCCGGTCAAGCTGGCCGATGGAACGGTCAGCGATCCGGCTGCCGACGCCACCGCGTATCTCCTCCGTTCCACCGAGGAGTGGAATCCGCGCGACATTCCCGCTGCCGATTCCCTTACCGATGGCGAAAGGGCCGCCACCGCCGAACTGGCGCTGATGTACCTCAAGGATCGCTTCCCGGCGGCCCGCGCCGAGCGGGTGCTCGCCGAGGGGCTGCCCTCCGACCAGACAGTGATCCAGGGCGACGAGCGGATGCTCGTCGGCATGAGCGGGGCGGATCGCGACGCCCGGCTCTTGGAGTACGTCGGCAAGAAGACGATCGCCAAACTCGCCTGCTCGTCCTGCCACGACATCCCCGGCTTCGAGGATGCCAAGGCGGCGGGCGCCGCCCTCGCCGACTGGGGCCGAAAGGAGTCGTCAAAGATCGCCTTCGAACAGGTGGCCCACTTCGTCATGCACCAGATCGAACATGGTCGTCATGGAGGCGCACACGCCGATCCGCACGGTAACGATCTGCATGGTGCCGATCCGCACGGTGCCGATCTGCATGGCGGGGCGCTCTCCGGATCACACGATGCCGACGGTGCCCACGGCACGACCGGGCCGGCCGGTGCGCTTCTCGGTGAAGAGCCGCTTGCCCCTGACCTTGCCTACGGCAGGGTCACCGACCCCCACGTGAGCCCCGAATCGGTCGATCCCGACACCGGTTTCTTCCTCGAGAAGCTGCTCGCCCACGAGCGCGAGGGCTTCCTCTGGCAGAAGCTCCGCGCCCCCCGCAGCTACGACTACAAGAAGGCCGAGAACAAGACCTATAACGAGCGCTACCGGATGCCGCAGTTCCCCTTCGACGCCAAGCAGCGCGAAGCAGTGATGACGTTCGTGCTCGGTCTGGTCTCCGAACCGCCTGCCGCACAGTACATCCACAAACCCGATCCCCGGGATCAGGCCCGTCTCGACGGGTTGGTCGTCGCCGAGCGGTACAATTGCGGCGGATGCCATGCCCTGCAGATGGACCGGTGGGATCTGCGCTACCGGCCTGAATCGCTCGGCAGCGCGACCCCGCCGGCCGACTATCCGTTCCTGTCGCCGCACTTCACCCCGGACGACGTGGCGCGGTCGCTGACCACCGACCGGCAGGGAAGGCGCCTCGCCCTGGTGTCGGGGATGCCGATCCTCGATCCCACGTCGGGGAAGCCGCAGTTCGTCGACGAGGACGGCGTGCCGATCGAGGACGGGGACACCGAATCGGTGCCGCACCTCCCGGTGATGCTCTGGAAGGACGTCCTCGTCGACGGTGAACCGCGCGCGGTGGGAGGTCAGGCCCTGCAGGTGCCGCTCGACGCCGTGGCCGCCGGCCGCCACTATCCGGCACGCGGCGGCGATCTGGCACGCCTGCTGTTCCCCACGGTCATCGCCGACGAAAAGCAGATCAACCCCAACGTCAAGGCCGACGACGCCTGGGGCTGGCTGCCGCCGCCCCTCGTGGGCGAGGGCAATAAAGTGCAGTCAGGCTGGCTCCACCGGTTCCTGCTCAACCCGCAGACGATCCGCCCCGCGGCGGTGCTGCGGATGCCGAAGTTCAACTTCCATGCGTCGGAGGCGACGGCCCTGGTCAATTACTTCGCCGCCGTCGATGGATCGGTCTTCCCGTATGTCTACGACGCACGCCTCGACGAGTCGTCGCTCGCGGCGACGGAACAGGCCCATCCGGGGCACCTCGACGGCGCGATGAAGATTGTCACCAACACGAATTACTGCGTGAAGTGCCACCTCGTGGGCTCCTATTCACCTCCGGGCAACCCCAAGGCCCTCGCTCCGCAGTTGGCCGAGGTCCATGAGCGGCTGCGTCCGGACTACGTCCACAACTGGATCGCCAACCCGAAGCGCTACCTCCCCTACACCGGCATGCCGGTGAACATTCCCTTCGACAAGCCGGTCAGCCAGGATCTCTACAAGGGCACCAGTGAGCAACAGGTATCGGCGCTGACCGACCTGCTGATGCACTTCGACGCCTTCGCCAAGCAGCAGCTGTCGCTCGAGGCGTACCTGCGACAGGCCCCCGCCGTCCCCGCCAGTGACGCACCTCCTGCAGCCGAAGCGAAACCGGCTCCCGCGGGTGCATCGGCATCGTCCCTGCCCGCCGCCATCGCTCCCATTCCGTTGTCCGGAGGCTAGAGTGGCACAGGGGCCTCGTGGCCTCCTGCCGACGGCCCCTCCACCAGCCCGACCAGCCCGACGTTCCCACCCCACTTCGCGGAGCTTCACCCATGGTTCGCCTCTTCAGGGCCGCACTCCACGGCATCGCCTTCCGAGGTGCGGCGGCGTTGCTCGTCGCCGGCGGTGTCTCCGGCGCGCGGGCCGATGACTGGGGCACGATCACCGGGCGTTTCGTCTACGGCGGGAGCAAGCCGGCCGCCGCCGACATCAAGGCCGACAAGGATGTCGAGGTCTGCGGCAAGCACAAGTTGCTGAGCGAGGAACTGGTCGTCGGAGACGGCGGCGGGATCGCCAACGTGGTGGTGTTCGTCCGCGACAAGGACGTCAAGGTCCACCCCGACCTCGCCAAGTCGAAGGACACGCCGGTCACCCTCGACAACAAGGATTGCCGTTTCGAGCCCCACGTGGCGGTCGTCCAGACCGGCCAGTCGTTCGTGCTGAAGAACTCCGACACCATCGGCCACAACAGCAACGTCGCGACCATCAAGAACAGCCCCTCCAATAGCCTGATCCCGGCCGGTGGCGACTCGAAGATCAGTTTCTCGTCGGAGGAAGCGATCCCCGCCCAGGTGACCTGCAACATCCACCCGTGGATGAAGGCTTGGATCGTCGTCCGCCCCAACCCCTACGCCACGGTGTCGAAGGCCGATGGCAGCTTCGAGATCAAGGGGCTGCCCGCCGGCGAACTCGAGCTCCAGTTGTGGCACGAGAAGGCCGGCTACATCGGTGAGATCAAGGTCGGTGGCAGGGCGGAGAAGACCGCCAAGGGTCGCAAGAAGGTCACCGTCAAGGCCGGTGACAACGCCATGGGAGACATCACGCTCGATGCCAGCCTGTTCAAGAAGTGATCGGCCCACGCGCCGACTGAGTGGTGCGCCGTCGTGGCTGGCAGTGGCCCTCGTGCCCCTGCTGACCGGCTGCGGATCAGACCGTGTCGCCAACCCGGCGGCCGATGCCGGCTTCGCGCTCCAGTTGCGTTCTGCCCTCGGAACGTCTGCCGCCGTCTCGACCGACACAACGGCAGCTGAGACGGGCACCGGATGGGGGACCCTTTCGGGGCGTTTCGTCTTCGCCGGCAGTCCCGCGGAGGCGAGGGCGCTGATCGTCGACAAGGACACCGAGGTCTGCTCGAAGGATGGGGTCAAACTGGTCGATCGCTCGCTGGTCGTCGATCCCGGCTCCAAGGGAGTGGCCAACGTGGTGATTTTCGCCCGCAAGACGACCCGTGTGCGGCATCCAGTCCCCGACACCCCGCTGGTGTTCGATCAGAAGAACTGTGAATTCCTCGCACCGGTGTTCGCCGCCCGCGTCGGGCAGCCGATCGACGTGCGCAACAGCGATCCCATCGGTCACAACACCAACATCGCCGGCACGAGTTTCAATCAGCTGATCCCGGCCGGTGCCGGCACCCTCTACAAGGCCGATGCCGAGACCGGCTTGCCGACGATGGTGACCTGCAATATCCACCCGTGGATGAAGGCCTACACCGTGTTCCGCAAAGATGGCTACGTCGCCGTTTCGGCACCCGATGGCAGGTTCACGATCCCCGACCTTCCCGCCGGTGAAGCGGTGGAACTTCAGGTCTGGCACGAGCGTTCCACAGGCCCGAGCGGGGCCTTGGGCCTCGACCGTCCCGACCTCAAGTGGACTCCGAAGGGCCGTTTCCAGGTACGGCTCGAACCGGATCAAGTCAAGGACCTCGGCACATTGGAGATCCCGGCAGCCGCGCTCGGGAGTTGACCCCCGCGCCCGGCCCACTCAGGACTGTTCCATGCAGACGCCCTCGAATGTTTTCCGCGGCCGCGGCTCGGCCATCACCCGACGGCCCACCGCCCGCGGTTCTTTCACACCCCGGTCGGCCGTGTCCCAGCGGGGCTGGGCCGCCCGCGCGGGACTTCTCGCCACCCTGCTCGCCTGCACCGGCTGCGGTGGCGTTCCGCCCGCATGGTTCCGTCCCAACATGGTCGAGGCGACCAAGCAGCGCCTCACCTCCGCGCAGGAGAGTCAAGTCGCCACGGTGATGCTCGCGCTGTTCGGCACGCCCGACGATCCGGTCGCGCTGCCCGAAACGGGCCTGGATCAGGCCAAACTCGATCTCGCCGCCGGCCCGGTCCACAGCGACGCGACCGGCCGCAAGAACGGTCTCTACCGTGAGCACTGCGCCCATTGTCACGGTGTGACCGGCGACGGGCTCGGTCCGACCGCTGCCTTCCTCAACCCGTATCCGCGCGACTACCGACCGGGTGTCTTCAAATTCAAGAGCACGGAGCGCGCTGACAAACCGACCCGCGACGATCTCCTGCGCATCCTCCACAACGGCATTCCGGGCACCTCGATGCCGTCGTTCGCCCTGCTCAGCGACATCCAGATCGACGCCCTGGCGGAGTATGTCCGCTACCTTTCGATCCGCGGCGAGACCGAACTCGGCCTGATGCGCGCGTTCTTCGATCTCGACGACGATGCCCAGGGAAAGTTGCCGGAGACCCGGGATTTTCTCGTCGACGAAATGCTCACGCCGGTGGCCGACAAATGGCGGGCCGCAGAGGAGGCGCGGATCCCCGTGCCCGAGATGCCTGCCGACATCGACATGGTGGCATCGATCGCCAAGGGCAAGGAATTGTTTTACGGCGACAAGGCCAATTGCGTGAAGTGCCATGGCGTGACCGGCCTCGGTGACGGTCAGGCCAACGACTACGACGACTGGAACAAGGCGATCGTCGAAATCAACAAGGAGATCGACGGCACCGCCGAGCGTGCCCGGGAGACCAAAACCTCCGGGATGTCGGCCGATGATTTGGCGGAGCACCGCGCCAACCTGGCGTGGGTCAACCGCTTCCATCATGTGCTCGATGGCGACGCCCACAGGCCACGGACAATTCCGCCGCGCAACCTCCGGCAGGGGATCTACCGCGGCGGGCGTCGTCCCCTTGACATCTATTACCGGATCCATGCCGGCATCAACGGTGCCCCGATGCCGGCGGCCAAGGGCACGATCCCCCCCGAGGAAATCTGGCACATCGTCAATTACGTGAGGTCTTTGCCCTACGGATTCGACGGCGAATTGGGCGCCGACCGGACCACCACGGTCAGCACGCGCGACAGGTTCTGACCGAAGGTGCCCGCACCCGATCACCGCATCCCGCCACCCGCATCGATCCCCGCCACGCACACCGACATCTGCACGAGGAGCTCCACACGTGGGAAACCGCTGGTCCGGGATGTTCTGGAGCCTGCTGTTCCTTGCCGTCCCGGTGTTGGGAGTGGCGACATTCGCCGTCGCTCCGTCATACGACATCTGGCTGCCCAAGGACGTCTCGGAGCATGGCCGGTCGATCGACAGCCTGTTCTATTTCATCCTCGGCCTCACCGGGATCGTGTTCATTGTCACTGAGGTGCTGGTGTTCTGGTTCCTGTGGAAGTACGACGGCGCCCGTACGAAGGCGCCGGCGACGTTCATCCACGGCAGCCACGCCCTCGAGGTGGTGTGGACGATCATCCCGGCCGCCACGCTCCTGTTCCTCGCGATCTACCAGATGAACACCTGGGCCGACGTGAAGATGCGCCGGCCCCGCATCGCGCCGACGGTCGAGGTGGTGGCCCGGCAGTTCGAATGGCGGCTGCGCTATCCGGGCCGGGACGGCGAACTGGGCACCCCCGACGACATCTTCCTCGTCAACGACCTGCACGTGCCTGTGGACGAGGACATCCTTGTCCAGCTCAAGAGCATGGATGTGCTCCACAGCTTCTTCCTGCCCAACCTGCGCATCAAACAGGATGCGGTTCCCGGGATGAAGATCCCCGTGTGGTTCAAGGCCACGGAGATCGGGCAGTACGACATCGTCTGCGCCGAACTGTGCGGCTGGGGCCACTACAAGATGAAGGGCCGGATCACCGTCGAGTCGCGCGAGGACTTCGATCGCTGGCTCGCCGAGATGGAGGCCCGCCAGGAGGCCACCCAGCCCGAAGCCGACGCGACCGCTGCCGAGGTCGCCGCCGTTCCCTGACAACCGTTCCCTCTCAACCGTTCCGTGATCCCCCAACTGGGAACCCGGCGTTCATTTCCACCCCGCTGCCAGTCGTCCCCGAGCCTGTTCCGGAGACCCCGTCCATGAGCACCGTCCAAGCCCCCCACGCGCCGTCGAGCCCTGCCGTGGTCACGCCTCGGACCGGGCAGTCGCTCTCGACCTTCCTCTCGACCTACGTCTTCTCGAAGGATCACAAGGTCATCGGGCTCCAATTCCTGTTTTCGACACTCCTCTGGTTCCTCATCGGCGGCCTGCTCGCGCTGGCGGTGCGCTGGCAGATCGCCTGGCCGTGGTCGCAGGTACCCGTGCTGGGCAAGTTGTTCGCCCAGGAGGGGGGCCAGATGTCGCCCGAGTTCTACACGATGCTATTCACGATGCACGCCACGGTGATGATCTTCCTCGTGATCATCCCGATCCTCGCCGGCGCCTTCGGCAACTTCCTCATCCCACTGATGATCGGCGCCGATGACATGGCGTTTCCGACGCTCAACATGCTCTCCTACTGGTTCATGTGGCCCGCCTTCATCGCCTTCGGGGCGAGTTTCTTCGTCGAGGGCGGGGCGGCTTCGAGCGGCTGGACGAGCTATCCCCCGCTGACGACGAACGTCGCCTCGAGCCCGGGCAGCGGCTGGGGTCAGACGCTCTGGCTCCTCGGCCTGACGTTGGTCGGCGTGTCGAGCATGCTCGGCAGCGTCAACTACATGACGACGATCATCCTCATGCGGGCCCCGGGGATGACGATGTTCCGCCTGCCGATGACGATCTGGGCGATGTTCATCACCGCGATCCTGCAGGCGTTCGCCCTGCCGGTGCTCACGGCAGCCGGCTTCATGCAGCTGACCGATCGCCTCCTCGGCACCGGCTTCTTCACCCCCGAGGGCAACGTCGTCAACAACCTGGCGACGAGCACCGGCGGTGGCCACCCGTTGCTGTGGCAGCACCTTTTCTGGTTCTACAGCCACCCCGCCGTCTACATCATGATCCTTCCGGCGATGGGGATGGTGAGCGACATCCTCACGACCTTCGCCCGTAAGCCCCTGTTCGGCTACCGGCCGATGGTCTATTCGATCGCCGGGATCGCCGGCCTCGGGTTCATCGTCTGGGGCCACCACATGTTCATCTCGGGCATGAACCCGGCCCTCGGCATCACCTTCATGGTGTCGACGATGATGATCGCCCTACCGAGCGCCGTGAAGACCTTCAACTGGCTCGGCACCCTGTGGGGAGGCCGGATCCAGTTCACGACCGCGATGCTCTTCGCCGTGTCGTTCGTCTCGATGTTCATCATCGGCGGTCTGTCGGGCATCTTCATGGCCGCCACGCCGGTGGACATCTTCATCCACGACACCTACTTCATCGTCGCCCACTTCCACTACGTCCTCTTCGCCGGCACGGCGATGGGGGTGTGGGCGGGGATCTACTACTGGTTCCCGAAGATGTTCGGCCGGCTGATGAACGAGACGTGGGGCAAGGTGCACTTCTTCCTCACGTTCCTGTTCCTCAACGGCACCTTCTTCACGATGCACATCCTCGGGGCAGTCGGTTTCCCGCGCCGCCTCGCCGATGCCTACCACTACGAGACGTTCCACCACCTCCAGCCGCTCAACGCGTTCATGACGTGGTGCGCCATCGGGATGGTGGCGACCCAGATCATCTTCGCGGTCAACTTCGTGTGGAGCATGTTTTACGGTCCGGTCGCCGGCCGGAATCCGTGGAATGCCAACACCCTCGAGTGGACGGCGCCGAGCCCCCCTGGCCACGGCAATTTCGACTTCCAGCCGGTCGTGCACCGCGGGCCCTACGAGTTTTCGGTGCCGGGCTGCGAGAAGGACCATCTCATGCAGACCGATCCACCCGATGCCCATTCCGCGGCCCTGGCGGCCGCCCACTGATCCAGCCCGGGCAGCGCGTCGCCCACCCTCCCGTTGTCGCGTTTCCACAGAAGTGCCGATGGCCGACCCTGCGACAGTCTCCCCGCGTCCCCTCCTGACCCTCCTGGTCGCCTGCCTACTGGTGGGGATGACGGCAGTGCTGCTCTGTTTCGGCGCCTTGGTGACGACGTACGACGCGGCGATGGCGGTGCCCGACTGGCCGGCGACGTATGGCCACAACATGTTTCTTTTTCCCCTCGCTGATTGGCTCGGCGGACCCTGGGACCTGTTCCTCGAGCATGGCCATCGGCTGCTCGGGGCGGCAGTGGGCCTGATCACGTTGGTGTTGGCCGGTCTGGTCTGGCTGCGGCCGAGCAATCCGGCGATCCGCGGGCTGGTCGTGGCGGCCGTCCTCCTCGTGGTGGTCCAGGGGGTGCTCGGCGGGATGCGCGTGCTCCTCGACGACAAGACGATCGCCAAGGTCCACGCCTGCACCGGCCCGTTGTTCTTCGCCGTCGCCACCGCGATCGCCACGCTGGCGTTCCGCCAGCGCAATGATCCGCCAATCGGGGCAGGGGACGGCGCCCGTCCGCCCCGCCGCGCTCCGTCGACGGTCGGCCCGCCTTCCGCTTTGCCCTCGGCTTTGCCTTCCGTTTTGCCCTCGGCTTTGCCTTCCGTTTTGCCCTCGGCTTTGCCTTCCGTTTTGCCCTCGGCTTTGCCTTCCGTTTTGCCCTCGGCTTTGCCTTCGTGGGCCACAGCCGGCTTCGTGCCCCCTGCGCTCGTGGCGGCCGCGTACCTCCAACTGGTCGCCGGTGCCCAACTCCGGCACCTCGACGCGACCCTCACTCCCACCGACTTCGGCTGGATCGTGTCGTTCCATCTCATCGGCGCCGCCGCCGTGGTCGTTCTCGCCGCCTTGGCGGCCCTCGCGTGGCAGCCGCACGAACCTCCGGCCGCCCGGCGCTGGTCGCGGACCATCCTCGCCCTCGTCGGCTGCCAGATTCTCCTCGGCTGCGGCGCGTGGCTGGTGAGTTATGGTGTGCCTGCCGGCTGGTTCCAGGATGCGTGGACCCCGAGTGGCCCGCTTGTGGCGCGCAGCATTCGCGGTGCGCTGGTGGTGACCGGCCATGCGATCCTTGGGATGATGATCCTCGGCGCATCGGTCGTGCTCATGCTCGTCTGGACGGCTGATCCGTCAACGGCGTTCGCTGGCCGAAGCATGCGGGAGGTCTCCGCATGAGCCCCCAACCCCCCGTCGCGTTGGTGACCGACGCACCGGTCCCCGGACGGTTCGCGGTTCGTCCCCCGCTGGGCCATTCCGCATCTGCCGTTGCCGCTCGTCCGGCGGCGATCAGCGAGATCGGCCAATTGATCCGGCCTCGGATCACCGTCATGGTGCTGGCCACCGTGGTCGCGGCTGCCTGGTTGACGGCGGGGCGGGCGATCGATCCGGTGCGGCTGGTGGTGCTGCTGGCGGGCACCGCCCTGGTGGCGGCCAGTTCGAGTATCGCCAACCAGATCCTCGAGCGTGGCACCGACAGGCTGATGCCGCGCACGGCGGGGCGTCCGCTCGCGGCGGGGCGCATCGATCCGCGGACAGCGTGGTGGCTGGCGGGCGCGACACTTGCCGCCGGCCTGGTGACCACCCTCGCCGGCGGTGGGACCGGGGCCGCCGCGGCCTCGTTGGTGACCTGGCTGACATACGTCGTCGTCTACACGCCGCTCAAGACGCGTACGCCGCTCAACACCGCCGTCGGCGCCTTCCCTGGCGCCCTCCCGGTGGCGATCGGCTGGCTCGGAGCGGACGGGCCGGCGCGTTTCGCCGCCGGCGACGCTGCCGGCGCCGTCGCGGTGGCGGCCCTGGGAGCAGTTCTCTACCTCTGGCAATTCCCGCACTTCATGGCCATCGCCTGGCTCTACCGCCGGCAGTATGAGGCGGCGGGGATGCGGATGCTCACCGTCACCGACCCGAGCGGCGGTCAGGCCGGCATCCAGGCCGTGACGGCGGCCCTGGCGATGGTCCCGGCGAGCCTCACACTCGCGGTGCCGTCGGCACGCTGGCCGCTGTTCGTCGTCGCCGCCGTGCTCGCGGGGATCTACGTCCTCGCCGCGATCCGCTTTGCCGTGCGGCGCGATGAACGCACCGCCCGCGGTCTCCTGCTCGTGTCGTTGATCGTCCTCCTCGGGCTGCTCGTGGCATCCGTCGGCTGCGGCCCACCGCGCCTTTGATTCCCGGTGCCTTTGATTCGACATCCCGTCGCCCCATCCACTCGGCCCATCTCCCTGGAACCCCCCGATGACCGCCTCCGCCATCAGCCTGCCGCACGGCGACGGCCATGATCATCACGGCCCTGATGCCCACGGCCACGATGCCCACGGGCATGGTGCCGGCCACGGGCACGTGCATCTCCAGTACCAGCCTGGCCTGCCGCTCTCGCGCGGCAAGCTGATCATGTGGCTGTTCCTCTCGACCGAGATCATGTTCTTCGCGGCCCTGCTCGGCAGCTACGTGGTGCTCCGCTTCGGCGCCCCGGCATGGCCGCTGCCCCACCATGTCCACCTCAGCGAGCCGATCGGGGCCTTCAACACCTTCGTGCTGATCTGCTCGAGCGTCACGATCGTCCTGGCGCTCGAGGCGGCGCGGGCCAACAAGTCGGAACTCGCCAAGATCTGGATGCTCGCCACGCTCCTCCTCGGGACGCTGTTCCTCGGGGTCAAGGCCTACGAGTACTCGGCGAAGTTCTCGCACGGCATCTATCCCTGGTCGCCGCGCAGCCGGGTCTACGAAAAACCCGACCTCTACTACGGGTCGGCGGTGCGGGCGCGGCTCGGTGAGCCGGCGATGATCGATCAACTGAAGACACTCGACGACACCCCCGAGGGGAGCCTTTCGGCCGAGCAGCGCACCGGTCGGGAACGGCTGCGCCAGATCCGCACGATGATCACCAATCCCGATCAGCAGCCGTTCGACCTCGCGGTCGTCGCCGACCAGGTGATGCCACTCGCGTCGGGCGGAGGACACGGGCACGGCTCGGGTCTCAACGACGTCTTCCCGTGGCTCCGCCTTCCGGCGGTCATTCCGGGCGGCAACATGTGGGCAAGCACCTATTTCCTCCTCACCGGTTTCCATGCGATCCACGTGGTCGTCGGGCTGATCGTGTTCACGATCCTCCTGCTCTACAAACTCGACCGGCGCACCAGCGGCATGATCGAGAATGCCGGCCTCTACTGGCACTTCGTCGATCTCGTGTGGATCTTCCTCTTTCCGTTGCTCTACCTGTTCTGATCACCCGTCTCCCCGACCGCGGCCAGCCCGCTCCATCCGGACCGAGAACGACCATGAGCATCCACGATCCCCATTCCGACCCGCAGCCGCACTCTGGCCATGGTCCGGTCACCCGGCCGGGGGAGTCCGCCGACCGTGAGTCCGCCGCCGATCACCACGGCGCGGGGGCCACGACGACGCATGCCGAGCACCACGAATCCCACGGCGGCATCGGCACCTACATGATGGTGTTTCTCGCCCTCTGCGGCCTGACCACGATGTCGTTCTTCACCTACTCATCGGCCTGGCCCTGGCGTGATCAGCCGCAGGTCGGCTGGGCCTTCATGTTGGCGGTGTCGTGCACCAAGGCGATGCTCGTGGTGCTGTTCTTCATGCACGTCCTCTGGGAGGCCAACTGGAAGTACGTCCTCACCATCCCGGCAGCGATGATGGCGATCTTCCTGGCCCTGATGCTCGTCCCCGACATCGGGATGCGAACCCGGATGGTGGCCCAGGAACGAGCCCTCTACATGCCGCGGCAGTCCGACGTGCGCCTCATGGAGCAGGCCGGCGAGACCGGCCTGCCGGGTGCGGAGCCCGCTGGACATTGACGCTCGGGGGCAGCCGTCGTCGCACTCCCTCGTCGGGTGGCCGGCCGGAAGCCAGCGGCAATTCGCCCGTGGCGCGACGGGGATCTGCGGCATGACCGGAGGCGCGGCGATGCATGGTGATCACTCCAAAACGCCTTGCCAGACATGCACCTCCCGTGGGTGGGGCGGCTGGTCGCGTGGGCGAATGCCAGAGAAGTCCCTTTCCCTTGGACGAGCAGCCCGTGGCCAAAGTCCATCCATGGCCTTTGGCCACTCGAAACGCTGCGCTTTTCACGGGAGCTGCGCTCCCGGCACCGGATCCCTCCGGTGCAGCAGGCTGTTTGTCCACAGCCTGCTGACAGCCCGTGGCCAAAGTCCATCCATGGCCTTTGGCCATCCGAAAAGCTGCGCTTTTCACGGGAGCTGCGCTCCCGGCACCGGATCCCTCCGGTGCAGCAGGCTGTTTGTCCACAGCCTGCTCGTAGTGCCCGCGCTGCTGCTGGCGGGATGCACACGGCAACCGGTGGCGCCCCCTCCGGCATCCGCCGGCACGGCCGATGTCACACCCGCACCGGCGGTCGTCAAACCAGGCGACCCAGCGGCCCCGTTCACGCTCACCGACCAGACGGGGAGTCCCTTCGACTCGACCGCTCTTCGTGGCCGCGTGTGGCTGGCGAGCGTTTTCTTCGCCAACTGTCCTGGGCCCTGCTTCCGTGAGAACCAAGCGGTCGCCGACATCCTCCGCGAGGTCAACGACCCCGACCTGGTGGCGGTGAGCGTCACCTGCGACCCTGACAATGACACCCCCGAGGTGCTCCGCCGCTATGCCGATCGGTTCGGCGCCGATCCCGCGCGGTGGAAGTTCCTGACCGGCGACATGGATGTCATCCGCACGGTGGCCAACAAGACGTTCCTCCTGCCGGCCGAAGTCGGTGTCCACTCGGAACGGGGGGTCGTCTTCGACCGGGAGGGGCGGCTCCGCGGCAGCTACCATCTCCTCCAGCCCGACCGGGTGGAACTCCTGGTCAAACTGATCCGCGAGGTCCTCGCCGAACCCGTTGGCGGAGCCGCACCATGAGCGCCGGCATCGGGCCGCTGCTGGCCATCCATCCGCTCGCCACCACCAACGCGGTGCTCAACTCGCTCGCGACTGTTCTCCTGGTGGTCGGCTGGGTGGCCATCGCCCGCGGCAACTGGCGGGCCCACCGGGCGGCGATGATTGCGGCCTTCGCCGTCTCGGCCGTGTTCCTCGTCTGCTACCTCACCTACCACGCCCTCGTCGGCCACGTGCCGTTCACGGGTCAGGGAGCGGTGCGGACGCTCTACCTGACGATCCTCGCCAGCCACATCGTGCTTGCCGCCACCGTGCCGGTGCTCGCGGTGGCGATGTTCGTCCTCGCCGCCCGCGGCCGTTGGACTGCCCATCGGCGGCTGGGGCGGATCACCCTCCCCGTCTGGCTCTACGTGTCGGTGACAGGCGTCGTGATCTACCTGATGCTCTACGTGCTGTTTCCCTCGGCTCCGGTCCCCGGCCCGCTGGCGGGCTGATCGCCTCCACGCAGCCGAAGGGAACCAGCGGGATAGAATGCCGAGGGGCCATCTGCGGCGGCGGACGTCGCGATCCCGCGATGGAGACGTATGCATGGCAAACGCTCGGCAACCGACGTGTCAGCAGCCTCACCGGTACGGCAGCCGAAGCCGAGCCGAGCCGATGCCGCTCCGGACTCGCGCCCTGATGATGGCGGTGGTGATCGGCTGCGGTGCAGCGCTGGTCGCCGGTGAAGCGCTCGGCTGCCCGACCTGCAAAGACTCCCTCGCCGACGGCGATGCGGCGGCGGCCAACCTGGCGCGCGGCTACTTCTACAGCATCCTTCTGATGCTGGCGATGCCGTTCACGCTCGCCGGATCGTTCGGACTGTACGTGTGGCGCGAGATGCGACGCCAGCGCCCGACGGACGACGGCGATGGTCCGGGAAACGCACGGCCGTGAGCACGAGCGACTCCACCACCGGCATCACGGGCGATCGGGGCAGGGGGCGGCGACCACGCAACTACCTCGCCGGAGCCGAACGGCACCGGCTCTTTCTCCGCGTCGTGCCACCGGCTCTCGTCGTGCTGCTGCTGGCAGGATGGGTCGAGCGATCATGGTTCGGTAGGGTTCCGGAGCCGGTACCGGCGCAGGTCGACACCGTCCTCGCGAAAATTCCGGCCGAACCGTCGGTCGTGGACGGTGTCCGGATCGCCGGCGACGTGCCCGCCGGGGAATCGGACCGGGGTCTCCCCACCCCCGCCGGTCCATCGGCCGGCGACGATCCGGTCGGCGCGAGCGTGGCGGCACTGGCACGCGTCCGCGACGACACGCTCTTCCGCTCGGATGACGAACCCGCCTGGTCGGAGCTCTGCCGATCGCTGGTCGGGATGCCCACGTGGCCTCCGGCCGGTCGGTCGGTCCGTGAGGTCAGTTTTGCCGACCTCCACGGGCAGTCTCGTGCCCTGCGTGGGCACCTCGTCGGGTTCCAGGGTGTCGTCCGCCGCCTGGTGCCGGTCGATCCGCTGGCCGATCGGGGTATCGACCAGCCACGGTGGCAGGGGTGGATTGAACCGGACCACGGCCCGGCATCACCGATCGTCGTCTACTTTCTCAGGCTTCCTGAGGGCATGCCCCACGCCATCACGATGGCGGAACGGGTCGATGTGCAGGGGTATTTCTTCAAACGCTGGGCCTACCAGGCGACGGATGCCATCCGCACCGCACCACTGGTATTGTCACTCGAGCCGCGCTGGCACCCCCGCGAGCCGATCGCGCCGGGCGGGCACCGCTGGGGCGGCTGGGGCATCGTGGCGATCACCTCGCTCATGGCCGCGACATGGGTCGGTCTCCAGGTGGCGGGCCGTGCCCCACGCCGGGCGCGCGAACTGCCCCCCGCCCCATGGGATGGTCTCGTCGACTCACCGCCCGGTGTGCCGCGTTTCGACCTCGTGCCGGAGCCGGAACCGGAACCGGCCGCCCCGCGCGGGGAAGGGGAGCGCGGCCGATGAACCACTGCGCTGCGGTCCTCGCGCTCACGGCGGCCTGTGCCGCCTGCGCATCATCCGCCGCACAGGCCGTTCAGCCCCCCGCCTCCCTCGCCGGCTATCTCACCACCTTCGGTGTCGACCGCGCCGCGCGCTCGTTCCTCGAGGAACCGCTCGCCTGGGACGACGCCAAGCAGCGACTCGCTCTCCGGGTCGTCACCCGGCTGCAGCTGGCGCCCGCCGAGCGGATCGTCGAGTGGGAGGGGGAGTCGGTCGCGCTCGGCCAGGCCCCCGCCGGGATCCTCGGAGACCGCCTCGTGAGGGTCGCAGGGCGCGCGGTATTCGTCGCCCCGGCGGACCTGCCGACCGACGATCCGGTCGCCGCCGCGATGCCGCGTGCCGAACTCGTCCGGCTGCTGACACCCGATGGCCGCGTGGTGGACGTGCTCGCCTCGGCGGTGCCGCGGGACTGGCCGCGATGGCAGACGATCGACGAACCGGCGGGCGTGGTCGGCCTCCCGCTCACCCTCGACGCGGGCCCCGCGCCGCGGCGCGACGGCGCTGGATCCGGCTGGCCGCCCGGGCCCCCGGCTGTCCTGCTCGCCGCCGGCCGTGTCGCCTGGCATCCCGACACGTCACTTGGCCGCCTCGGGATGGACTACGGTCTGTTCGACACCGTGGCCGACGGCCGCCCGCTCACCGCCGCCGATGGCGATGCCTTCTATGCGACGCTGGCCGCCGTCGGGAATGGGGCCGCCGAACCGCCGACGACCGCGCCCGCGATCACCGATCTCATCGACCCGGCCCAACGCTGGTTCAGTCGCCACCGCGGCGACGGCGTGACGGTCGCCGGTGTCTGCCGACGGGCGACCCGGATCGACATCGACGATCCCCTCCGGCTCCGGCAGCTGGGTGCCGACCGGTATTGGGAACTGTTCGTCTTCGTCGACACGCCCCTCCTCCAGGTGCACGATCGGGTGCACGACACCTATCCCGTCGTCTGCTGCGTCCGCGAACTCCCTTCCGGCATGCCGACCGGGCAAGCGCTCAACGAACGCGTGCGTGTCACCGGCTTCGGATTCAAGCGCTATGCCTATCCGCTGCCTGTGGGTGCCGACGGAGGTGGGGAACCGCAGCGGCTGGAAGTGCCCCTGATCGTGGCCCGCGGGGTCCAGTGGCGGCCATCGGCACCCGCGGTCCGCGACCGGGCCACTCCCCCCGGCCTGCTGATGCCGGCGGGTCTGCTCGCCACCGCCCTGGCACTGGGGGGATGGTGGCTGTGGCGGCGTGGCCACCGGAGGACCCCGAGCCGGCGGAGCCACCTTCCCGACCGCGTCCGCCTGCCGGGCGACGGGGGGGGATCCTGAGCGGGGCTTGCCAGGCCGCGGCGCCGCAGCGACAACCTCTGGTTCCCAGGAACGGTCCGGCACGGTCCGGCCGCCGCTGCTGTCCCCCTTTTTCGGAGCCCCTCACCGCGATGCGACGAGCCAAGATCTCCATCATCGGCGCCGGCAACGTCGGCGCGACGACCGCCCACTGGTGCGCCGCCGCCGAACTGGGTGACATCGTCCTCCTCGACATCCCGCTCACCGAGGGAATGCCGGCGGGCAAGGCGCTCGACCTCTTCCAGGCCGCGCCGATCATGGGCTTCGACGCGCGGATCACCGGCACCACCGACTGGTCCCACACCAGCGGGAGCGATGTCGTCGTGGTGACTGCGGGCATCGCCCGCAAGCCGGGCATGAGCCGGGACGATCTGCTCTCCACCAACGCCAAGATCGTCGGTGACGTCGCCACGCGGATCCGTGAGACGAGCCCCGATGCCGTCGTCGTCGTGGTCAGCAATCCGCTCGACGCCATGGTGCAGCGCACGTTCCAGGTGACCGGTTTCCCACCGCAGCGCGTGATCGGTCAGGCCGGCATCCTCGACACCGCCCGCTACCGGGCGTTCCTCGCGATGGAGTTGGGGGTGAGCGTCGAGGACATCTCGGCGATGCTCCTCGGCGGCCACGGCGACACGATGGTGCCGATCCCCAGTTGCACGAGCGTCGGCGGTATTCCGGTCACGCAGCTCGTGCCGGCCGACCGCCTCGAGTCGATCGTCTCCCGCACGCGCAGCGGCGGGGCGGAGATCGTCGGGCTGCTCAAGACCGGCAGTGCGTACTACGCCCCTGCCGCGGCCACGGCGCAGATGGTCGAGGCGGTGGTCCGCGACAAGAAGCGGCTCGTCCCCTGCGCCGCCTACTGCGACCGCGAATACGGTGTCGGCGGGTATTTCGTCGGCGTCCCGGTCATTCTCGGCAGTGCCGGTGTCGAGCGGATCATCGAGTTGTCGCTTCTGCCCGACGAGAAGGGGGCGCTCGACAAGAGCGTGGCTGCGGTCCGCGACCTGGTCGCGGCGATGAACCGGCTCACCGCCTGACGCCAACCACGGGCGGTCGCTCCCCGGGCCAGCGAAGCCCCCGGAACGCCCCGTTTACCCGGCCTTCCATCCGGGTCGGTGCGATCGCCGTCTGGCGTTGTGGCGTGGTCGGTGCTTCCGCTAGAAACCGCGGGCCCTGAGCCGACGAGCCCCCACTTCCGTAGGGGCTCGTCTCCCGTGGAGACGTTCGCTGATGTCTGCGATTCCATCCGATGGCGGTCTCGACCACCGGTTCCCGGCTCGCACGGTCTCCGTGCGCCCCGTCCGTGTGGCAGCATCCCGCGAGCGTGCGCACCGGCAACCGCGGGTCTTCATGCCGCAGGGCTACGAGCCCGGGTATGCCTACCCCCTCCTCGTCTGGCTACCGGGGTCGCGACGGTTCGACCTCGGAAAGGCGATGAACCGGCTCAGCACCCGCAACTACCTCGCGGTGGAACCGGTGATCGGCCCCGAGGATCGCCCCGCTGCGATCGAGGACGCCGTCTGGGAGGCGATCGACGCGGCCGCTGAGCGGGCCAACGTGCATCCCGACCGCGTGTTCCTCATCGGACGGGGGGATGGCGGAACGGCCGCGTTCCGGGTCGGTTGCCGGCATGCCGATCGGTTCGCCGGCATGGTCTCGCTGGGCGGTGCCTTTCCCCACGCCGAGGCGCTGTTCGCCCGGCTGTCGGCGGTGCGCCGGCTCCCGGTGCTGCTCTGCTGCCGCCGCGACGCGGAGGCCGACATGGTCGCCACGACCTCGATGACACTGCGGCTCTTCCATGCCGCCGGTGCCCAGCTCTCGATGCGGATCTACCAGGAACCGCACGACCTCGCGCCGGCGATCCTCCGCGACGTGAATCGCTGGCTGATGGACGCGGTGTGCGGCGGCGTGTCGGTGGCCACCCCCGTCTGCCCCGCCTGACCAGGCCCCTCCGCTCCACCCCGGCGAACCACAGCGATGCCCGAGCCCACGATCGATCACCGCGAACCGATGACCCTCCCGCTGCGGGCCGCCCATGGCGCGGCGCGCCCGACATGGGTCGGCGCCCGGCGTGTCGTCGATGCGGCCGTCGGCGGCGACGATGGCGGTGCAGGCGGCGGCGCCACGTTGACGATCGACGTGCCCGATGCCCACGTCATCCACGCCGATCCCGATCTGCTCACCGAGATGCTCGGAGACCTGGTGAACCGGGCCCGGAGATCGACCGGTGCGGCCGTGGGGGTGGGGCGCCGCGAGGTGGTGGTGACGAGCGTGCTGCTGCCGGACGCGATCGAACTCGAGGTCGCCGACTCCGGACCGCAACCCTCGGCACTCGACCACGCGTGGCTCGAGCGTCAGGGCGACGCCGCCCGGAGGCTGGGGGGCACCCTCGACGTGCGCCCGTGCCCCGAGGGTGGAACCGCAGTGACCCTCCGCTTCCCGCGCCGCCTCACGGAACGCCGTGCGGCCTGATCGTCGTTTCCCTCCCGTGCTCTCCGAGCGGCCCCCTCATGGACCCAGATGCCCGGATCGTCGTTGCCGGTCGGCCCGCCGTGCTGAGCCCGCTGCAGGCGATGGCCCTCGGGCTGCTCGTCGTCACCATCGGCTGGTCGGCGTGGATGCTCCGTGACCGGCCGGCGAGCGAAGAGGCGGAATTGCTCGAGGGTTCGGTGCTGCCGCAGTCGGAACTGGCGATCATGGAGGCGGCCTTCGACCGGGCCCAGCTCACCGATTATCGCACCGAGGGCGGCAGGGTCTACGTGCCGCGGACGCGCCAAAGCGCCTACATGCGCGCCCTGGTCGACTCCGAGGCGCTGCCGCGTGAGTTCGGCGCCAGCCTGCGACGGGCACTGGCGAACAACGGGCCCTGGACCAGTACCGCGCTGCGCGCTGATTCGTTGCGTGTCGCGATCCAGGACGAGCTCTCGCTGGTCCTCTGCTCGATGCCGGGCATCGAGCGGGCCGCGGTGCTCTACGACGATGCACCACGCCCCGGTCTCGCCGGGGGATACGAGCGCACCGCGAGCGTCAGCATCCGCACGCAACCCGACAGCGACCTCGATCCCTCGCGGGTCCAGGCGATCCGCGTGTTGGTCGCCTCGGCGATCGCCGGCCTGCCCGTGGAACGGGTGGCGGTCACCGACCTACGGAGCGGACGGGTGTTCGCCGGGCCGCTGGAGCCCGCCGACGGCACGACCGACCCCGCCCGTGCCGCGCGCGGCGGGCTGGAGCGGGCCACGGCCGCCAAGATCCGCCAGTCGCTCGGCTTCATCCGGGGCGTCGTCGTCGATGTCACGCTCGGCGCCGCAGCCCCGCCAGCGACGATCGGGCCGGCGCCGGCCGAGGTGACCGGCAGCCAAGCCGATGCCAACGCCCCGGCCGCGGTCGCCGCGGCGGTCGCCCGCGAGGCGCCGCTCCCGTCGGGCGATTCCCTCCATGTGCTCATCGCGGTTCCCGACACGTATCTGGAATCGGCGGTCGCCGCCGCACGCGGCCGGCAGCAGCGCCGTGCCGATGGTGGCAGCCGCTGGTCCGAGGACGACGCGGAGCGGGCCGAGGCGGCGGAACTGGAACGGCTCACGTCATTCGTCGCGACGATGCTGCCGGACGTGGCCGATCCCGCGCGGACGCGGATCGTCGTCGCCCCGTTCGCCAGCGGCATGAGCCATGGTGGCCGGCAGGCCGAAGCGGTGGAACGCGCGGCCACCCCCGGGCCGCTGTTGGCCTGGTTGGGGAAGGGCAGTGGATCCCCCGGCAGTGACGCCAACGGCGACACCGACGACGACATCCTGCGCCGCGGCCTGCTGCTGGCGACGTTCTCGCTGGTGTCCCTCGCCTTGGCGGCATTCCTCTGGCGGGCCGGCGCACGGGGCCACCGCGACGTGCGGGAAGCCCCGACGGCCACCGGCGCCGCACCGTCCGCCATCGAAACCGATCCGCGCGTCTCCATCCCGGCAGCCGATCCACCGCAGCGGTGGCGGGAGGCGGCGTGATGGACACCCGATCCGGGGCGCTCGTCAGCGGTCTGCTCGCGCTGCTGCTCGTGGCACCGGTCACGGTCTTCACTCCAGCGCATGCCGCGGAGACCGATGCCGGGGGGGAACCCCGCGCGGAGGCACAGGGCGCGGAGGAGATCCTCGCCTCACCCCCGGGCCGCCTCGACGATCCGAGCCCCTTCGATCTCGAACGCAGCCCGATCCGCGGCCCGCGCCGGGGGGAGGGGGGAGCCCAGTCACCCTGGGGCTGGCAGCTGGCGGCCTTCCTCGGAGCCCTGGCCGCCGCGGTGGCGATCCTGCGCGGCGTCGGCCCGCGCCGCGATGCGGCACTCCCGTCACAGTCGGTGGCGCTCCTCGGTGCATTGCCACTCGGTGGACAACATGGGCTGCGCGTCGTCCGGTTCGGCCGTCGCACGCTTCTCGTGGGCATTTCCCCCAACGGCTGCCATCTCTTGGCTGAAACCGACGATCCGCTCGGCGGCGATGCCGACGGGACGAGCGGCCCGGTCACGGCGGGCACAGTCGCCAGCCCCGGCCCGGAGCACGCGCCTGCAACGCCTCTGCTTCCGACCCCGACCGCGCCCCCGGCCCCCGTTGCCGCTGTGCCCCCCGCGTCGCGGGGTGCCGCATGACGACCTCCGATCCCGAGGCGCGGCTGCGCCCCCGCGGAACCCCCCTCCGGCGCTCGCGTCGGTGGTGCGTGCACCGGCTCGTCGCGGCCCTCCTGCTGTCGTTCGCCTGGGCAGGCGTCGCGCACGGCGATGCCCCCGGTGCCGATCCGGTGGGAAGCGATCCGGCTGCGGTCCGCCCCCTCCCCGCGGCCACCGGGGCGGCCGAGTCGCCGGTCGTGGCGGCGGCGCTGCGGCTCATCGGCGGGCGCTCGCTCGACGCCTCGCTGTCGGCCGCGGTGGTCTTCGGGGTGGTGAGCCTCGCCCCGGCGCTGCTCCTCATGACCACGTCGTTCGTGCGGATCTCCGTGGTCCTCACGTTGCTGCGGCAGGGGCTCGGTACCCCCCAACTGCCCTCCAACCAGATCGTCACCAGCCTCGCGCTGTTCCTCTCCGCGCTGGTGATCTGGCCCGTCTGGACACAGGCCTGGACGGAAGGTGTCGAACCGTATCAGGCGGGTCGGGTGGAGTTGGCGACCGCCGTGGAGCGCGGCAGTCTCCCGGTGCGGCGCTGGATGGCGGGTCAGATCGAGGAGGCGGGCAACCGTGACACGATGCTGCTCTTCCTGGAGCGGCATCCCTCCCGCCCGACGGCGATCCGCAGCTACGACGACGTCCCCTTGGAGAGCCTGCTGCCCGCCTTCCTCGTCAGCGAGCTCGACGTCGCCTTCCGCATCGGCTTCCGGCTCCTGCTGCCCTTCCTGGTGATCGATCTCCTGGTGGCCACCCTGGTGCTGTCGACGGGGCTGGTGACCCTGCCCCCCGCGGTCGTCGCGCTGCCGCTGAAGCTGATGGTGTTCGTGATGGCCGACGGATGGACGTTGGTGGTGCGATCGCTGCTCGACGGCCTGATGCCCAGCGGCTGACGCGGCGAACGGGAGGAACGATGACCGAACTGTGCGACCTCGTCCGGCAGGCGGTGTGGACGGTCATGCTCGTGGCGGCCCCGATGCTGCTGGTCGGCCTCCTGGTTGCGGCCGTGGTCGGGCTGGTCCAGTCCGCGACCGGGATCCATGAACCGGTCCTCGCCCTGGTGCCCCGGCTGGCGGCCATGGCCACGGTCCTGCTGATCACGCTGCCGTGGATGGCGGAACGACTGGTCGATCTCCTCGTTCAGGCCGCGGTTCCTCCGTCCTGACACCCCCGATCCCCGACCCGGCAGGCCCATGGTCCCCCTGACCCCCGACACCGACGCCCGCGCGATCGCCTGCCTGGCAGGCGGTGCCGCGCTGCGGATCGTGGCCGCCACGATCGCGACCTCGCGGGGCACGCTCGCCGATCTTCCGCTCCGGGTGACGGTCTGCGCCGCCATCGCGCTGGTCGTCGCGGCACTGCCGGCGGTGGCCGGGCTTCCCGCCGCCGGCGTGGTCGATCACTGGTCCCGGGTGCCGCTGGTGCTCGTCGGCGAGATGGCGTGTGGCTGGGCCCTGGGGACGGTGGCGGCCATGGCGATCGGCCTCGGCGGCTGGAGCGGGAGCATGCTCGCCGGCCCGACCGGTCTCGCGTGGGACGACGACCTGCCGGCGGGCGATCCCCAATCAGCCGGCATCGCCCGCCTCGGGTGGTGGATGGGAGCGGCGGCGTTCCTCGCCACCGGCGGGTGTCGGACCCTGGTCACGGCGCTGCTGTGGAGTCTGGAGGCGATTCCCGTCGGCATGGTCACCGGCGGCGCGGCGGTGGCCCCATTGGCCGATCCCGGCGCGATCCTCGTCAGCCTCCCCGGGGCGGCCCTGGAACTGGCGCTCGGGCTCGCCGTGCCGGCCCTCGTCGCCGTCATCGCCTGCCACCTCTCCATCGCGATGTGCCTGCGCACGATCCGGTTCGTACCCGGTCCCGGTGTCGTGCAGGGACTTGTCGCCGCACTGGTGCTCGCCAGCCTGCTGGTCACCGCCCCCGCCTGGAGCGGCCGGGCCGCCACGGCGGCATCGTCGGTCATCGAACTGGCCACCGGTGGAACACCGGCCGGCTGACACCATCCCCACCCCGCCATGTCCGACAGCACCGCCGACCGTAGCCTGCCCCCGACCCCCCGGCGCCGCGACGCTGCCCGGCGGGCCGGCCTCATCCCCACCGCCACGCTGCCGGCCTGGGGAGCATCGGCGGTGGTGACGATCCTGCTGCTGCCCCGCTGGCTGGAGGCGACCGCCGGCGCGGCGGCCGCGTTTTTCCAGAGCGCCCTCCCGGCGGCGGTTCGCGGGGAGGACACGGTGGCGGTCTGGGGCGGTGCCGTCGCGGTGCTGGGGCCGACGGTGACGATCGTCTGTGCCGCCACAGCGGCCGCCGTGGCGGTGCGTATGGCCTGCGACGGCGTGCAGTGGCACCCCGGTCGGGCCGCTTTCGATCTGCGCCGCATCGCCCCCTGGACGGGCCTGGCGCGGATCCTCTCCGCCGACACGCTGCGGACGATCGCGGGAGGAGCGATCGGCCTGGCGCTCGTCGCCGCAGCCGTCGTCTGGTCGTGTCACGGTCTGGCATGGGCACTGGCCACCGATGCGATGGCCACCGCCCAGGGGAGCCTGGAGACCGCCCGGAGGATTCTCCTGCCGGTGGCGGGCAGCGCCGCGGCCATGGGGCTCGCCGGATGGGCCCTGGCGCGGCGCCGCGCCGAACGACGGCTGTGGATGACGCCAGAGGAGTTCGCGGCGGAACAGCGCGCTGTCGAGGCCGGGCCGCGCGTGCGGTTCCACGCCCCCCGCCGTCAAGCTGCCGGTGGCCGGTAGCCATAGCGCTCGATGAATCCGCTCCAGCGGCGGCCGATCGCCGCCACGATGCGCGGATCGTGCTGATAGCTGTTGGTGCGGTAGTCACGCATCGAACGTGCCTCGGCCTCCAAGGCGGGACGAACCGCGGCGAAATCCCCGAGATCGAGTTGCCCGTAGGCCTGCTCCAGGCAGCCCACCGGGTCGGCGACCAGGTCCTCGTAGCGCACTTCGTGCAGCGCCCCGGGCGGCAGGCCCGCGCGGTCGCGTTCGAACGCCCGGTACATCGTCTCGAAGGCCGTGAAGACGTACTCCTCGAGCTGGGTTCCCGGATCGACCTGCAAGCCCTGGGTGTGGTGCAGCGACCGCCACAGCCGGACGGTGGAGGGAAAGACGACGAACGGATCACGGACCACGTGGAGGAACCGCGCCCCGGGGAACATCTCCGCGAGGATCGCCATCCGGGCAGTGTGGGGAGGGCTTTTGAGCACCGGCCGCCGCGGATCGTGCACCGCCAATGCCGCGAGGAACCAGCGCATCACCCCCTGCCATCGAACCCGCTCCGCGGGAGGCAACGACTCGAGGTCGAGTGCCACGGGCCACGGTGGGCTGGTCGCCGGAAAGGCCATCCGTCGGTAGGGTGACGGAGCGCCGAGATTGGCGAGCGCGAACTCGTCCTCCTGCGGGCGGTCGGGGCCCGCAGCGACGTCGTCCATCGGCCGTTTCGCCGGCATCAGCCAGGCGACAAGTGGAGCGAGGAACGGTTCCGTGAGGAGGAAGTGCCCGGGGGCGATGCACTGGAACGTGTTCGGACAGCAGAAGCGCCCGTCGAGCATCAGCAGCTCGTGGAGGAGCGTCGTCCCGCTCCGCCAATGCCCGATGATGAACACCGGCGGGGGGGTCTGCGGCGGGCAGCGGATCCGCCGGCCATGGGTGAGGGTGGTGAGGCCACCGGCGATCGAGTTGAAGACCGAGGCGAGGCTCACCGAGGCAAACAGGCCGAGGCGGCTCGGGGAGCAGCGGCAGTGGTGTTCGGCCACGAGCCCCCCCCAGACCGAGAGGGGCATTCCATGCCAGAACCGCGGCGTCCACACCGGGTAGGGGTGAAACGGTTTCTCGGCCTGACCCGGTCGCGGGGCCGGCGTCACACCACCGGTCGCAGCCCCGCCTTGGTCCCCCTCCATGGCTCCTCCTCATGCCGATCCGTCACCGGCGCCCGTCGGTGGCCGAGCCGGACCGGCGATCGTACCCGACCGGTGGTGCTCACCGGGCGACCGCGTCGTCGCCGGTCGCGATCCGCTCCGGTCCATCGTCCCGGTCACCCGCTTCCAACACCGCCAGCAGATCCAGCGCCGACGGTCGGCCGACGGTCGGGGGCCCGGCGCGGCCGGCGGCATCGACCACGATCAGCGTCGGAAAGGCCGTGACCGCATAGCGGCGGCAGACGTCGGGTTCCCGGTCGGCATCGATCGCCACGCAGACGTAACGCCGCGAGAGCTCCACCACCCGCGGGTCGAGCAGTGTCCGCTGCAGCAGCATGCCCGAGTGCCGGCACCATACCGCCTTGAACACCAGAACCATTGGCCGTGCCTCGGTCCGCGCGCGGCGGACCCCCGCCTCATACCCCTCGACGAACTCCACCGTCGGGGTGACGCGTGGCTCGGTGGCTCCCGCCGCCTGCCGCGGACCGCTGCTCGGTACCCGGTCGAGCAGGCGTGCCGCTCCCGACACGTGCCGGGCCGCGGACGGGACCCCCCCGACCTCGTCGCGGACCTCGCAACCGGAGGGGAGCACGGCCACGGTGGCCCAGAGGATCGCCGCCAGCCGCCGGTCGGCGGGACGGGGCGGCGACGGTGGGATCGAAAACGCGCACATGGGGGCGGGTTGGTACGGGCGCGGCCCCGCCGCCGGCAAGGGCAGCACCGTCGCGACAACCTGGGTGGCCTGCGGCGGTTCCGTAGGTTCCCGCAGCGATTGCCGCCACCGTTGGCGGTGGTTACCCTCCCGCTCCCGTGAACCTCCCCCGTCCGTCCGCCGCGCGGCTGTTGGCTGGCCTCCTTGTCGGCGCCAGTGCGCTCTCCGGCTGCCGGCTGCTCCCCCGCACCGGTCCCGCACCGGCCGAACTCGCCCAGGCCCGTCGGCTTGCCAATGAGGGGCTCGCGGCCGCCGACCGGAACGAATTGGACCAGGCCCAGCGGCTCCTCGACCGCGCCGTCCGCAGCTGTCCCGCCGATGTCGAGGCGCGGCAGCACTACGCGGAGGTCCTCTGGGAACGGGGAGAGCGTCTGGCGGCCGTCGACCAGATCGCCGCAGCGCTGCGCCACAGCCCCAGCGATCCGGAACTGTGCGTCGTCGCCGCGCGGATGTACACCGAGATCGGCCTCCTCGACGACGCCGAACGC
Organism: Planctomycetaceae bacterium; assembly: GCA_005791575.1. GTDB lineage: Bacteria > Planctomycetota > Planctomycetia > Pirellulales > UBA1268 > F1-20-MAGs016. The sequence goes on along the minus strand of SXWA01000078.1, from coordinate 17,561 downwards.
CTCGCCGCCGAGGCCACGCGCCTCGACACCGGTTCCGCGGCGGCGTGGCGGGTGCACGGGCAGGTCGCGCTCGCCCGCGGTCAGGACCGTGAGGCGTTGGCCGACTTCCACCGCGGCCTGGCGCTGGCACCCGACGACAGGGGCCTGCTCCTCGACACGGCGACGGTGTACCGCCGTCTGGATCGACCCCAGCGCGTTCTCGCCACGCTGGCAATCCTCGGGGAAACCTACGGTGCCGATCGGGTACCGGCCGACGTGCTGGTGATGGAGGGGTTGGCGCAGGAGTCACTCGGCCGCACCGCCGACGCGATCGCCAGCTACCGTCGGGCCGTCGAGACCAACGGGTCGGCGGAGGGCGTCGAACGGCTCGCGGCCCTGACGGTGCCGGCGCCGGCCGCGGTCGCCGCGTCTCCGGCCGCGGCCGAGCCCCGCCGCTGAGCACGCCGCCCGTCGGTAGCGTGCTCCAGGCGCCGGTGCTCCAGGCGCCGGTGCTCCAGGCGCCGGTGAATCAGGCGCCGGTGAATCAGGCGCCGGTGAATCAGGTGCACTCTCGCCCGGTGGACCAGCCGACCGTCGTCGCTCCGCGGTCGCGGTCGTCGGCGGACCTCAATCAGCCGCAGTCGTCCGCCCCGTGAGCAGATCGAAGGCGCCGATCGCCGGGACGAGGAGCGCGGTCGTGGCAAACCCGTAGGCCACCAGCACCACGAGGAGGACCTGGAGGCTGTTGCCCTGGAGAAATCCGGTGATCGCGACGAACGTCAGCGCTGGCAGGAGGGCCGACGCCCAGGCGATCGCGGGGGAGGGGTTGCGGGCCGACAGCGCCGCGTAGAGTCCGACCGCCCCACCGACGATCACCGCGAGGAAGGGTGCCAGTTGGAGCTCGAAACTGGAGCCGAACGCCACCATGATCCGCATCGCGGTGGCCACACCGATGAACAGGAACGCGACCGTTCCCAGCGCTACGGCGATCGCCTGCCGTGACGCCGCATACGACAAGCCGACGTGGAACCCGAGCACCGCGGCGAAAAACAGCAGTGCCGCCATCCCCACCGCGAGGTAGATGCCGTTCTCGACCGTGGTGATGCCGGTGGCCACGAGCACCACGCAGAGAAACAGGGGGAGAAGGACGATCTCGCGGGCCACGACCAGCACGCCGAGGAGTTTGCCCCAGACGAACTCCGCCGGTTCGAGGTCGCTCACGAGGAGCAGATCGAGCGCGCCCCGGTCGCGTTCGGTCGTGATGCTGGTGACGGCGAGTGCCGCCACCGCGACCAGGCTCGCCAGCGCCATCGGGACCACCGCCATCGCCACCGCGAACCGGTCGGGCCGCGCGGCCGCCGCCTCGCGCACGATTCCCACGACCGCGACGGCGAACAGGGCCAGCCATGCGAGTCTGACGAGGATGATCATCCGGCCATACGCCCGGGTGCAGATCTCACGCCAGAGAATCGGGTTGCTCCACACCTTCCGCGCCGGCCGGAAGGCGGCGGCTTGCTCGGCGGACGCCGGCCGCCGCGCCTCCCGCGCCACGTTCCAGCGCCGCAGGCAGGCGACCGCCACGGCGTTCGCTCCGCCGATCAGCGCGGCACACACGGCGAGGAATGGCACCAGCGTGCGGCCCCCCTCCGGCGCCAGGGCGGCGAACACCGCGCGCGCCGGCGACACGGCGGCGCCCGCCAGCGGACCACGCGTCGCGGCGAGGGTCTCGCCGACCGCCACCCACGTCGCCAACAGGAAGAGGGTGATGGCGAGGGTCTGGAAGGTGGTGTCCTTCCAGAAGGCGACGGCGGTGGCGATGCTCGCCGCCGCCAGCGCGGCGGCCATCGTCACCACGAACAGTCGTGCGAGCTGCGGGACGGTCACTCCGCCGAACAGCGCCGCGATCGCGAACATCGGCACCGCCGCGACCAGCAGCAGGACGACCCTGACAAGGCTGCCCGCGAGCTTCCCGAGCACCAGTTCCCGATCGGTGAGCCGGCTGACGAGCAGGAGCTCCAGCGTGCGCCGATCCTTCTCCGCGCTCACGGCGACTGCCCCGGCCAGGGCGGCGGCGAGCACTGCCAGCGAGAGTTGGAGCGGCGCCAGGATCCGCAGCAGGGTGGCGCCGAATCGGGCGGTGTCGCCGGCGGTGGCGACCGACTGCGTGCCCGTCACCACCAACCAGCAGGTGGCGATGATCGCCAGCAGGGCCCCGCAGTAGACCGCCCGGGCGACGAACCACCCGCGGGCCCGCGGGGCGCACCCTACCTCGCGCTCGAACACCGCCCCCAACAACATGCCCGTTCTCCCGGCACCTCACGATCGACCGCAGGCGGGAGGCTATCACAAATCCCCGCGCGCGGCCCCATCGGTCGGCCTGCTGGGCGGGCGGCCGCGTGGCCCCACGCCGCGGCCCTCCGTCGGCAGGCTTGAGCCGACTCCCAGACCGTGTATCGTGAAGCGCCCTTCGACCATTCCCGAACCCGTCGTCAGCAGGAGCCCCCCGCATGATCTGCCTCCGTTCATTCGCGCTGTCGCCCGTGCTGGCCTGCCGGGCAGGCCGCGGTGTCGTCGTGGCGCTCTGCCTGGTGGTGGCAGGCACCATGGCGACGCAGGCACGTGCGCAGAACATCCCGACGGCCCAGATGCTCATCGGCAAGGCGGTCTCCGATGACGATCAGGCTGGTGAGGTGACCAACGCCATCAACCGGTTCCTGGCCAGCGACATCGATGGCTGCCGGGCGCTCCTCGAGCGTGTGAAGTCGAACAATCCCAAGCTGCCCCCGTCGGGGGTGATGATGGCGATGCTCTGGATGAACGTGAATCGAGTCGCCGAGGCGCGGGCTGAACTCGAGGACACGACCAACAAGTTTCCCGCCGATCCCGAGCCCTACCTGATGCTCGGCGACCTTGCCTTCCAGGACCGGCGGATCACCGAGTCGAGCCTGCTGTTCAACAAGGCCACCGACCTGACGAAGGCGTTCACGGAAAACCCCAAGCGCAAGCGTGACTTCGAGATCCGCTCCAACGCGGGGCTCGCCGCCGTGGCGGAGGCCCGTCGCCAGTGGGACGTGGCCCGCAAGCACATCGAGGCCTGGATGACCCTCGATCCCGACAACGCCAGCGCCCGGCAACGGCTCGGCATCGTGCTCTTCCAACTTGGCGAGGAGGACAAGGCCCTCGAGCAGTTCCGGGAGTCGAAGAAACTCGACCCCAAGTCCCTCCAGCCCGAACTGTGGATGGCGCGACTGTACAGTGACGCCAAGAAACGGGACGTGGCCCGGAAGCAGATCGAGGCGGCGGTGAAGGCGGCCCCCAAGGACGTCGGCGTGCTCCTCGGCGCGGCCGAATGGTTCCTGGCCCAGAACGACCTCGAGGCCGCGAAGACCAATGCCGACGCCGCACTCGCGGTCGATGAGAAGAGCCTCGGTGCGAAGCTCGTGCGCGGCACGGTGGCGCGTATCGCCCGCGATTACCGCTCGGCGGAGAAATTCCTCAACGATGCCCATGTCCAGTCACCGGGCAATTTTCCCGCATCCAACTCGCTGGCACTCGTGCTCGTCGAGTCGGAGGAGAAGGAGCCGCGGCAGCGGGCTGTCGAAATGGCTGAAGCCAACGTTGCCATGTACCGCGACAACAACACGATCGGGCCCAACGCGCTGACCACGCTGGCGTGGATCTACTACCGCACCGGCCGGCGCGAGGATGCCGAGAAACTGTTCAGTCGTGTCACGCAGAACAACACGCTGCCGACGGACGGGGCCTATTACCTCGCCCGGGTGCTCGCCGACCGTGGCGATGCCGACAAGGCGCGGTCGATCCTCGAGCAGGTGCTGGCCAGCGAGCCGTTCTTCGCCACCCGCTCCGACGCCGTCGATCTGCTCGAGAAGCTGAAGTCGGGCGCAGCGAAGAAGTGAACTCCGCCCCCGGTAGGCCGCGCGGGCGCCCGCGCGGTGGTCAGCGCACCGGGAAGGGACGAATGGCAGCCGGTGGGACGATCGGCTCCGGATCACCGAGCTGCCCAGGAATGCGGTTCCCGGCTGCCGGTGGCTGACCGGCAGCGCGGGTGCCGGTTGCTGACCCCACGGGACCGCGCGCCGACCTGGCAGGCTGGGTCCGGGTCGTGGGCACACGCCATCCGCGGCGTGCCCTGATCCGGTCGCTGCGGAGCGGACTCCCCGGGTAGGCCTCGATGGGCACCTCGAGGCTCGGCAGCCCGATCCGGCTCCCATCGCCGAAGAAGGTGAACATCTCGATGGCGGGAGCCGAGACGGCGGCGATGCCGCTGCCGACGAGGGCAACGATCACGGGAACGGCCGCTCCCAGGGCGGGGCGGCGGCATAGCGGGCGGTTCATGGCGGTACTCGGGGCGGCGCTGGCACGGCGCGGCCCGGAGAGGGCCGGTGGGGCGTGCATCGGTTGGTTTCCAGGGGAGTCTTCGGCGTCGCCGGCCACGGCTGTCCGCCGCGGTTTCCCCGGCCCTTGCCGTCGTCACCACCGCTACACGTGGCACCACGAGCGGGTCGCGATGAAGCCGGGTAGCCTTGCAGCATGGAGTCATCCGGTTCGATCGGCTTGGCGGCGGGGTTCGTGGTGGCGGCGGCCGCCGCCGTCGGTGCCTACAGGGTGCGGGGCAGCACGGCGGTGCCCGCCGCGTGGTGGGGGATTGCCGCCGGACTGGCACTGGCGGCCGAGCGGTTCTCCGCCAACCCGCCTGCGGACGACGCCGCCACGCTCGCCTGCCGGCGGCTGTGCCTGGTGGCCCTCGGCCTCTGCCCGGGGATGTCGCTGCTGGGGGCAAAGCGGCCGCAGCATGGGGTATGGCAGGCGATCGTCGCCTCGCTTGCGGTGGTGATTCTTCTTCCGGCCGCCACGGCCGCCCTCGTCCGCCCGGGTTCTCCGCCCGACGTCCATCTCCTCTCGCGATTCCTCGTGGCGGCGATCATCGCGGTGGGGTGGCTCAATCACGCCGCCACGCGGCGCGCGGCGCCGGCAGCAGCGTTGGCGCTCGGGCAGGCGCTCCTCGCCAGGCCCTTCCTCCCCTGGGGATCGGGAGCGGTGGCCGCGGGGGATCCCGTCGATGCGCTCGGCACCGGACTGGTGGTGGTGGCGGTGGTGGCGGCAGCGGTCTGGCCCGCAGCGCCGCGGACCGGCCCCCACGGCAGTCGCCCCGAAGGCGACCCGTCGGCAGCGTGGAGGGGGACCGAAGCGGCTTGGATCGCCTTCCGGGAGACCTTCGGCGCGGCGTGGACCCTACGGGTCGCCGAACGGTTCGATACCGTCGCGCGGGAGCAGGGTTGGCCCTGCCGGTTGGCCTGGGCCGGGTGCGAAGCTGGCGCGGGAGGCCCGGCGGATTGGCCCCGCGACGCGCGGCGGACCTTCATCGCCCTCCTGCGCAGGTTCGTCACCCCGGCTTGGCTCGAGCGCCACGGTCTCCCGGTGCGGTACCCGGCGGGCCCCTTCCGGATGGATCGTGGGCCAGAACCGCTGCCTTGACCACCCCCTCGAGCCCCTCACGCGGGCCGCGCGACTGCCAGGAGGCTGTGGCAAAGGCCAGGGATGGACCTTGGACACGGACGAGCGGGGCGCGTCGTCCCGACTGTTGAGCGGGGCATGCCCCAGGTTGGTAGACTTCCTGGTCAGGCGGGGATGCACGCTGCCGACTTCGGGGATCCCGTTCCCGAATCGGCACGTCGTGCCCGGCCTGATTCACACTACCCCCATCCGTCGGAGATTCCATGTCTGAAGAAACCCGCGTCGCCCCGCAAACCCGCCCCGCCGGCGAGCCCATGGCAGTGCCGGTGGACGAGTCCCACATCGCCGCCACGTACGCCAACTTCTGCCGCGTCACCGGCACGCCGGAGGAGTTGATCGTCGACTTCGGGCTCAACAAGCAGGTGGCCGGCACGACGCCGGAGACGATCCAGCTCACCCAGCGGATCATCGTCAACTTCTTCACCGCGAAGCGGCTCGCCTACGCGCTCCACATGGCGGTGCAGCGCTACGAGCAGGCGTTCGGCGTCCTCGAGACCGACGTCCAGCGGCGGGTCATCCACCAGCAGGCGACGAAGGCCTGACGGTCGCCGCCCAGGCGGGTCTGCCTTCCACCATGGCTACTCCCGCCGGGCCGACGGGTTTCCCGGCGGGAGTGGCTGGTCACAGCCGCTGGGTCGGGGCCGGCCGGTAGCCCCCGCATCTCACCACCTCCGACGGGGTGGAAATGGGGGGATCCGTGCCGATCGTTCCGCACATCATGGCCGTTCCGACGTAGTATTGGGATCCAACGGGGCCGGGTGAACGGCACCCGGCGGACCTCGGCGGCCTTCGCGGCGCGGCCCAACTGCGGCCTCGTGGCGTCACGGCCCGCCCCGGGCCGCATGGCCTGCCCGGCTGACCTCTGGGGGTGGTGGACCGCATGAGTACCGTGGACCCACAGGCTGTCGAGGAATCCCGGCAGCAGATCCGCGCGATCATCTCCGAGATCGACCAACTCGGCCGCACCGATCTCGCCGAGGCCGACTTTTTTCGCGGCCTTCTCGACCGGGTCATCGAGGCGATGGGGGCGGTCGGCGGGCTGGTCTGGCTGGTGGGTGACCAGGGACGTTGCGAACCGGTCTGCCATTCGGGCATGCAGGCCACCGGCTTGGCCGAGCCAGGCGAACCGCAGGAAACCCATGGGCGGCTGGTGCAGTCGCTCCTCGCCGCCCCCAACGCGATGCTCGTTCCCGCCCGCGCCCAGCTCAACGGTCCCGATGGGCGGCCGGTCTCGAACAATCCCACCGATCTGCTGGTGATCACGGCACCGTTGGAACGGAGCGGCACTCGCGCCGGGCTCCTGGAGGTGTTCCACCACCACAACCAACCGGAGGTGGAGCAGGGCTACCTGGTGTTCGTCGATCAGGTCGCAGGGGTGGCGGGGAGCTACCTCGTCCGCAGGCAGGTGAAGTCACTCGACAGCCAGCAGGCGGCGCTCGTCCAGGTCGACCGCTTCAGCCGCCAGGTGCACGAGTCGCTCGACCCCGTGGCCACGGCCTTCACCCTGGCCAACGAGGCGCGCCGGATCATCGGGTGCGACCGGGTCAGCGTGCTGGTCCGCCGCGGCCGGCGGCTGCGCCTCGAGGCGGTCAGCGGCCAGGAATCGGTGGAGCGGCGGGCCACCGCGGTGCAGGCCATCGAGGCGCTCGCCCGGGTCGTGGCCCGGGCACGCGATGCGCTCTGGCATCCCGATCCCGCGCGCGAATTGCCGCCGCAGATCGAGGAGGAGTTGGAGCACTACATCGACGAGTCGCACGCCAGCGGGCTGGCGATCCTGCCGCTCGTGCGACCGCGGAAGACACCGGTCGTGAAGCCGGGTGGCGTCGACGCGGTGGCCGTGGCCAAGGCGGAGGCGGCGCCGCCGGCGGACGTCGCTGCGGGTGAGCCGATCGGCGTGCTGGTCGCGGAATGGTTCACGTCGAGCACCTTCGAAGGTGGCCGCCGGGCCCGCGTCGAGGTCTGTGCCGAGCATGGCAGCATCGCCCTGGCCAACTCCCTCGACCACACGGGCCTGCCACTGTTCCGTGTGATCGACGTCCTGGGCCGCTCCCGCGCCCTCACCACGGCGCGCAACCTGCCGAAAACGGTGCTCGCGGCGCTTGCCAGCCTGGCGGCGATCGCGGCCCTGATCTTCATCCCCGCCGAGTTGCGTCTGGAGGGGAAGGGGACTCTCGAGCCGGTCCACAAACGCGACGTCTTCGCCGGCGTCGATGGTGTGGTCAAGGAGATCGCCCCGGGGATCGCCCACGGCGTCGGGGTGACTCGCGGCCAGTTGCTCGTCACGCTGCGCAACACCGATCTCGAGGTGGCACTCACCGACGTGCTCGGCCGCAAGGCCTCCTCCGAGGAGCAACTCGTCTCCACCCGCCGGGCCCTCCTCGAGGACAAGCGGATCTCGGCCGACGAGCGCACGCGGATGTCCGGCCGTGCCGCCCAGCTGCAGCGGGAGATCGAGAGCCTCGACGCCCAGCAGAAGCTCTACGAGGACAAGAAGCGCGATCTCGAGGTCCGCAGTCCGATCGACGGCGTTGTGGTGACCTGGCAGGTCGCCGATCGCCTGCTTCTCCGGCCGGTGGAGAAGGGGCAGGTGCTGCTCACCGTGGCCGACAAGGAAGGCCCCTGGGAACTCGAGATCCACATGCCGGACGATCGCCTCGGGCAGGTCAACGAGGCGGCCCTGGCCGCCCGGTCGGGCGGGCGCGAACTCAGCGTCGACTACATCCTCGCGACCGATCCCGGCACGCGGCACCGCGGCTCGGTCAAGGAGATCCACGAACAGGCCGAGGTCCGCGGCGAGAGCGGAAACGTGGCGTTGGTCCGCGTCACCATCGACCCCGACCGGCACGAGCGGCCGGAGCTTGGAGCCGGGGCGACGGTGACCGCGCGGATCGCCTGCGGACGGCGCTCGCTGGGGTATGTCTGGTTCCACGACGTGCTCGCGTTCATCCAATCGCAGGTCCTGTTCCGACTGTTCTGATCCGATCCGACGAGAGTTGGCCGACGGCGTTGCCGTCGGCGGATCGTGTTTTCCGCGGAGGGTTTCCTGATGGACGACAAACGGCATGCCGCACCGCGGATGCGACTGGCGGCGGCACTCACGGTGCTGGCGGCCGCGGCGACGGCCATCCCCGGGCGGACGGGCGCCGATGAACCGGCCCCGCCGGCGCGGCCGCGTTCGGTGGAGAGCGAGTCACCCGCCAACGAGCCGATCCTCTCGAACTGCCTGGTGTCGCTCGTGCAGGAGGCGAAGGTACCGGCGCGGGAGGCGGGGGTGCTCGTATCGCTCGACATCCGTGAAGGGGACACCGTCACGCGTGGGGCGGTGATCGCCAAGATCGACGACAGCCAGCCGCAGTCGGATCGCCGCAAGGCCAAGGCCGAGCATGATCAGGCGGTGGCCAAGGCGGAGAGCGACGTCGACATCCGCTACTCCGTGGCGGCCGAGCTCGTCGCCCGGGCCGAGTTGGAGAAGGCCAACGACGCCAACCGCACGGTCTCCGGTGCGATCACGTCGGTCGAAATCGAGCGCCTCAGGCTCAATCAACAGAAGAGCGAATTGTCGATCGAGCAGGCGCGGCTCGAGCAGAAACTGGCCGGCCTCACCTCCACCTCCAAGGAGGTGGAGGTTCAGGCGGCGAGCGATGCCATCGGCCGCCGGCTCGTGACGGCGCCGCTCGACGGGGTGGTGGTCGAGGTCTTTCCCCACGAGGGCGAATGGCTGCAGCCCGGCGATCCCCTCGCGCGGGTCGTTCGGGCCGACACGCTGCGGGTCGAGGGCTACGTCGACTCCGCCCGGCACGACCCCGAGGCGGTCCGCGACCGCCCGGTGACGGTGCAAATCACCCTCGCCGACAAGCGCGTGGAGACGTTTTCCGGACGGATCGTCTTCACCAGCCCGATCGTCGAATCGGGCGGTGATTACCGGGTCTGGGCCGAGGTGGCCAACCGGCTCGTGCCCGACTCGGGCACGTGGCTCATGCGGCCCGGTCAGACGGCGCGGATGACGATTCATTCCAACCAGGCGCCCCTGCCGCCGGTGCGGCGCGACCTCACCGCGCCCCCGGCAGCCGATCCCCAGGCCGCGGCACGGTAGCGAGGTCGAGGGCTGCCCGATGTCCACCGCCGCCGATGCCTTTCGCTCCAGTACCACCCGGCCGATCGGCCTGCGCCGCCGTGGCGATCTGGTCGCGAACCGCCAGGTCCACCAGGGGCAGGCCTGGTGGGTGGTGAAGGATCCGATCTCGCTGGCCTACTACCGTTTCCGGCCCGAGGAATACGCGCTCCTCGACATGCTCGACGGCAAGGCCAGCCTCGAGGCGCTGCAGGCCAGGTTCGAGGAGAAATTCCCCCCCCGGCGGATCGGTCTCGACGAATTGTCGCGGTTCGTCGCCACCCTCCACCGCAGCGGACTGGTGATCGGCGACCGTTCCGGGCAGGGGCCGCAGCTCTTCGAACGGCGCCGCCAACGGCTCTGGCGGCAGTGGAAGGCGTGGCTCGCCAACATCATGGCGATGCGCTTCCGTGGCATCGACCCCGACCGGCTGCTCGAGCGGCTCGACCCCTGGTTCGGCTGGCTGTTCTCACCGCCGGCGATCGTGGCGATGCTCGTGTTCGTCGCCTCGGCCGTGGCGCTCGTGCTCGTCAACTTCGACGACTTCCGCAGCCGCCTCCCGGCCTTCAACCAGTTCTTCGCCTCGGGCAACTGGTTCTGGCTCGCCGCCGCCCTCGCCTTCACGAAGGTCCTCCACGAGTTCGGCCACGGACTGTCGTGCAAGCACTACGGCGGTGAATGCCATGAGATGGGGGTGATGCTCCTCGTCTTCACGCCGTGCCTCTACTGCGACGTCTCCGACAGCTGGATGCTGCCGAGCAAGTGGCGGCGGGCGGCGATCGGTGCCGCAGGCATGTACGTCGAGTTGATCATCGCCTCGATCGCCACCTACCTGTGGTGGAATTCGCACGCCGGCACCTTCAACCAGCTGTGCCTCGACGTGATGTTCGTCTCGAGCGTGTCGACGATCCTCTTCAATGCCAATCCGCTGATGCGCTACGACGGCTACTACATCCTCTCCGACGTGCTCGAGATCCCCAATCTCCGCCAGAAGGCCAGTTCGATCCTCGGCCGGCTCGCCAGCCACTGGTGCCTCGGGATCGAGCAGCCGGAGGATCCGTTCCTCCCGCGACGCAACCGCTGGGCGTTCGCCACCTACGCCGTGGCCAGCAACCTCTACGGCTGGATGGTGACGGCGTCGATCTTCCTCTTCGTCTGGAACGTCTTCAAACCCTACCGGCTCGAGGTGATCGGTCAGGTCCTCGCAGCCGGTGCGCTGTGGGGGCTGGTGGTTCGACCGGTCCATGGCATGATCACGTTCCTCAACGTGCCCGGGAGGCGCGACGAAGTGAAGCCCCGCAACCTCGCCTTCACCCTCGCCGGAGTGGCCGCCGTGGTCGCCGCGCTGGCGCTGGTGCCGCTGCCGCACCGTGTCTGGTGCCCGGTCGAACTGCGTGCCCGTGGCGAGGAGACGGTCTATGTCGCCGTGCCGGGGCGGCTCGAGCACCTGGCTGTCCGCGCCGGCGACCGCGTCGAGCGCGGGCAGGAGATCGCGCGCCTCTCGAGCGTCGACCTCGACCTGGCGATCGCGGAACTCGAGGGCCGGGCGGCGCAGCAGCGCACCCGTCTCGACAGCCTGCGCCGGGAGCGGTTCGAGGATCCGGCCGCCGGCCTCGAGGTGGGAACTGCCGAGGAGACACTCAAGAGCCTCGAGGAGCAACTCGGGGAGAAGCGGCGCGACCGACGCGATCTGGTGCTGACGGCGCCGCGCGACGGGGTCGTGCTGCCGGCACCGGCCCTCCCCGCGCCGGGAGACGACGGCGACCGGCTCCGCGGATGGTCGGGGTACGCCCTCGACGAGACCAACCTCGGCGCGCTGTTCACCGAGGGAACCGTCCTCTGCCACGTCGGCGATGCCGGGATGTTCGAGGCGGCGATGATCGTCGACCAGTCGGACGTCGAATTCGTCGCCCGTGGACAGCAGGTGGAGCTGAAGCTCGACTCGTTCGCCTGGAAGACATTCACCGGCGGCGTCGAGGAGCTCGCCGTGATGCATCTCGCCGCCGGTGCCGAGCGGCTCAGCGTCAAGGCCGGCGGGCAGGTCCCCACGCAGACCGACGCCGCCGGCCGGGAGCAGCCGATCTCCACCAGCTACGAGGCCCTGATGCACCTCGACGACCCCGATGGACTGCTCACCCCGGGCATGCGCGGGACGGCACGGATCCGCGTCGGCGGTCGGACGGTCGGTCAGTGGCTCCTGCGCCTCCTCTGGCAGACCTTCAATTTCCGCATGTGACCGGCCAGCCGAGCCACGAGTATGGGCAACCCGCGGGGCACGCTGGCCCGGATCACCGTCCATCCCGTCAAGAGCCTCGACGGGCTCGACGTCGAGTCCGCCCCTGTGCTGACCTGCGGTGCCCTGGCGGATGATCGCCGCTGGCGGCTGGTCGATCTCGAGGGGCGGGTGGTGAATGCCAAGCGCACCCCACGGATCCATGCCGTGCGCGCGTCGTTCGATCTGCCGGGCCGACGGGTGCGGCTCTCGATCGATCCAGCGACCGGCCCACTGGCGGCATCCCGACCGTCCCCCGCCGAGTTTCTCCTGGTGCCCGGTACCGAGGGTCCGTGCGACTGGCTGGCGGAGGCGCTCGGGCTCGACCTGCTCCTCGAGGAGCGCGCGGAGGGGGGATTCCCCGACGATCGCGACGCCCCCGGACCGACCCTCGCCGCCGCGGCGACACTCGACACGGTGGCCCGCTGGTTCGGGCTTTCCACGGCGGAGGTGAGGCGCCGCTTCCGCGTGAACCTCGAGGTGGCAGGGCCGGAGGCCTTCTGGGAGGACACACTCGCCGCTCCGGCGCGGCGGGAGGCCGCCGTGACATCGCCGTCGGCCGTCGATCCCTACGCGGCGGCGGCGCCCGCGGAGCCGCTCCGGTTCGCGATCGGCTCCCAGTGCTGGTTGGCCACCGGGGTCTGCCGTCGTTGCCCGGTGCCGGGGCGCGACAGTCGCACCGGCAGGGATGATCACCTGTTCCGCGAGGTGTTCGAGGCCCGGCGGCGGACCAGCCTCCGCGCCGAAATCAACACCGCGACCTGGACCCACACCTACAGGTTGGCGATCAACACGCTGGGGCTGTCGGGTCCGGGTTCGATCCGCATCGGCGACCTTGTGACGGTCCTCCCCGGTGGCTGAACACCGGGAATCCGCTCACGGCACTCACTGCGGCGGCAGCGGCACGATCAGGGCGGGATCGTAGATCGGCTGCGGCGGGAGATAGGTGATGTCGTCCCAGGTGAACTGCCCAGGGATCTCGATGATCTGCGCGTTGTTGTTGATCGCGCTGAGGTTGGTGCTGTCGGAGGCCTTGATGAAGATCTCACCGAAGCTCGGATCGTAGACCACGATGTCTGGGTCGGCGGCGGTGATCACACCCCACGCGGCACCGGTATTCGTCAGCCGGATGCTGCCGCCGCTGGTCGTCGTGTCGTCGCCACGGGAGAGGCGGTTGCCCACCAGGTTGGCGTTGATGACCGCCCCGACCTGATCGGCCACCGAGAGGCTGATACCGTCGCCACCGGAGACGGTGCCGATGCGGTTGTCGGTGAGGGTGATGTCGAGCGTCTGTCCGGCCACGGTATAGCCGTTGATGCCGATCGTCTCCCGCTCGAAGGTCGACTGGGCCACCTGGACCACCGAGTCGCCGGAGGCGCTGATGCCGGCGTTGCCGTTCTGCTGGAAGAAGCTCTGGAAGACCGCGAGTTGGCCGCTGTCGACCGTGATGCCGGCGGCGGACGACTCGCTGATGCTGGTGTTGGTGACGTAGACGCGGCCCTCGTTGTAGAGGTCCTTGATGGAGATCGCGGAGTTGGCGTTGCCCACGAAGGTCGAATCCGAGACGTTGACCTTCGGATCGCCGCCGGCGCTGGTGATGACGGCCAGGCCATCGTTGGTCATGTTCTCCACGGAGAGGTTGGAGAAGTTGAACTGGGCGTTGCCACCGGCGAGATCCTGGATGAGGATGCCGCGCTGGTCGGGCCCGCTGCCGAGCAACCGGACGTCGTTGACGATGCTGAAGCCGCCGGCCGAGAGCCCGGCGCCGTCGGAGATCCCGATCCTGCTGCCGGTGACCGCGATGTGATCGACGACCGCACCGTTGCGGAGCGTGATCCCGGTCCCGGCGCCATTGGCGAACAGCGGGTAGTCCTCCGAGGGTGTGGTGCCCCAGAGCGACACGAGCCCGCAGTCCGACGGCAGCCGCATCGCCGTGCCCTGGCCGACGAGGTACTGGTTGTCGGCGGCGAACGTGTAGCCACCGCTATACGGGGTGACGGCACTGTTGCCCTGGTGGACGAAGATCACGTCGAAGGGCTGATTCGCCACTGCCTGGGCGCCGGCGAGCGTGGTCACCGGGGCCTCGGCGGTGCCGGCGCCGCCGGCGGCGACCGAGTTGTCGACATGGATCACGCGCCACGGACTCCCGGTGAGCGGATTGATCGCCTGCTCCGCCTGTTGGTAGGCGCGGACGATGTGCTCGTTGCGCATCATCGGCTGTTCCATCTGATCGGCCACGTTCCGCCGCCGTGAACCACCCATCCGGTAGGTCAGCCGGGCGAAGCCGGTCCAATCGAAGTAGCTGTCGTTGTTGGCCTGGAGGGAGAAGTCCCAGTTCTCCATGAACGTCAGGTCGAGGCGGGTGTAGACACCGCCGAAGTACGGCACCACGTCTTTGCCGCTGGGCAGGTTGTAGCGGGCGTTTCCGAAGGTGTAGCCACCCACGCTCACCATGCCCGCCCAATCGGAGAGGCCGGGCACGTAGGCACCGACTTCGAGGTCGGCACCGGCGAGGGCGGCACTGACACCGAGATCGCAGAGCAGCGAACTGCCCACGTAGGGGCCGCTCACCGAGGCGGTGGTGCCCACGGGGATGTAGCCGTTGCTGCGGAGGTTGCCCCAGTCGGTGAGGAACTCACCCGACACGCCGACCTGCTGGTACGCCTGGCCGCCGTTGACGAGGTAGGTGCCGGTGATGTCGGTGATGACGCTGTCGGTGTACATGTTCTGGTCGCCGTCGTAGTCCCAGTAGACGCCGACACCGGCGAGCGCCCCCCCCCAGAACTGCTTGCGGACGAAGCCGACGTTGGAGAAGAAGCCGCCGTAAGTCGAGAGATGCGTGCGGAGATCGGCCGACCAGAATCCCCCGAGGTCGTCCTCGGCGTAGGGCACGAATGCCCCGAGGGTCATGTAGCTGCCCTGGTAGCCGAGCCCGCGGTCGGCGGCGTTGAGGCCGTAGTAGAACCAACCGGGCCCGTTGTTATTGAGGTTGGCGAAGCCCGCGGCGGCGCGGTTGACCACCCCACCGGTCGGTGACATCGCCATCTGGCCCGTCTGGGCCGGTGCTCGGGAGGCCATGCCGCCGGCGGCCGTGAGGGCGAGGAGCAGGGCGGCCACTCCGCGGCGGCGGCGCTGGCGGCGACGGCGTTCCCGCGCCCCGGCGTGCTCGATCCGCTCGTGGACGACCAGCCCGACCGGCTTGCTGTCTGCGGTGCTCATGGCGCCTGGTTCCCCGACGGTGGCCGGTCGCGCGGGCTGCAATGTCCCCGGCGAATCTCTGACCGGCATGATCGTCAGGAGTGATCGACCCCTCACGACCAGAACCATGAGCATTTCCGGAACAGAGCCCGGAACCATGGAAAACAGCCTGCTTTACCCGGTCGTCCCGGCCGCCGGACCGGTCCTGTCTTGCCCGATGTCCGGCCGAAGTGAACCATACGGGGAATGGCTGCGTACCCGGTTCTGGCGTCATCCGGCAGGGTGCGATACCCTGATTTCTGGGAAAATGGGGCGGGGAGGGGATTTCCATGCGTGCGGACCACAAGCGGCGTCTAAAGCAGCGGCGGCAACCCGGCCTCGAGACCCTCGAACAGCGCGTTGTGATGGATGCCGCCGCCCCGTGGGCCACCCCTGTCGTAGGGGAATCGTGGGACTGGGCGGATGAAACCACCCCGGTCACGACGCTTGCCGATGTCACCACATCTTTTGGCAGCACGGGTACCATCCCGGCCACCGGCGACTCCGGATCGAGTTTCGCGCTCGCCGCGACGGCGCCCGCCGCCCCGCCGACCCTCCGCATGACCGTCCAGCCGACGGTGATCCGCGGCAGTGCCGCGGCGTTCATCCTCACCCTGCCGGCACCGGCTGGCCCCAGAGGTGCGAGCCTCGCCTACCGCACCGCCGACATCGGTGCCAAGGCGGGGATCGACTACCGGGCCACGAGCGGCCGGATCACCTTCGCTCCGGGCCAGACCGTCAAGCAGGTGGCTGTCGAGACGATCGCCGGCCTGCCGGCCAGCGCGAAACCGCTGACGATGGGCCTGGTGCTCTCGGAACCCGTCGGGGTGAAACTCGGCACGAGCCTTGCGGTCACGACGATCGTCAATCGGGAGCAGCAGTTCAACAAGATCTTCGGCTTCGGGATGGTCAACGCCGCGGCGGCCGTCGCCCAGGCGTCGGGACGGACGGCGCCCTTCACCCCCGTCGCCGACCTCGGCGGCACGTTCTGGGGTGAGGACCTGGTGAAGGCGCCGGAGGCATGGGCGGCGGGCTACACCGGCCGCGGTGTGGTGGTCGCGGTCATCGACAGCGGCGTCGACTACACCCACCCCGACCTGGCCAGCAACATCTGGGTGAATTCCCGCGAGATCCCGGGCGACGGCATCGACAACGATGCCAACGGCTTCGTCGACGACATCCGCGGCTGGAACTTCAACGGCAACGCCGGGCGCGGCAGCAACAATCCGATGGACGACGACGGCCACGGTACGCACGTGGCCGGGACGATCGCGGCACTGCGCAACGGTGTCGGGGTCACTGGTGTGGCCCCAAACGCGAAGATCATGCCGCTCAAGGTCAAGGATCCCACACCCCCCTCCTTCGATGATTACCACACCTCCGTGGCCCGGGCGATCCGCTACGCCGTCGACAATGGCGCCCGCGTGATCAACATGAGCATCCGCACGCTGCCCGAGATCGGCCCGACGATCTCCTTCGGATCACGGCCGGTGGCGGCGATCCAGGATGCCCTGGCGTATGCCGCCTCCCGCAACGTGATCGCGGTGGCCGCGGCCGGCAACTCCCAGCAGATGGCGAGCTTCTCCGGGTACCCCGAAGAGGCCGCGGTGCCGCTCTACCCGGCCCGCTACTCGACGATGTACGGCCTGTCGGTCGGCGCGATCGACAGGAACGGGCAGATCGCCTCGTTCTCCAACTATGCCGGTCCCTCCCCGAGCCAGCATCAGGTGATGGGTCCGGGCGTCGATGTCTACTCGACGCTCCCGTTCGGCTCGTACGGTGAGTTGAGTGGCACCTCGATGGCGTCTCCCCATGTCGCTGGAGTGGTCGCGCTGATGGTGGGAGCCAACCCGCGCATCAACTCCGCGCAGGTGCGGTCGATCGTGACCAATACCGCCGAACGGCTGACCGGTCAGATCATCACGTCACGGCCGAGCCGGGCCGCATCGCTGCCGTTGCTCGCCGCTGCCGCCGGTCTTGACCAGCCGATCTGGGTGGTGCCAGGAGCTGTGGCCGACGGCGAGCCTGCCCGCCCGCTGGCCCAGCGGCTCAGCGGAACGGTGGCACCGGCCACGCTCCCTGCCGCCACGTTCGCGGCGATGGGGAGCGACGATCTGACGGCCGCGCGTCGGCAACGGCTCACCGGAGCGGGAGCGGCGTCCCGGTCGGTGGCCGCACCAGCCGGTGGTGTGACCGACGGACTGCTGCCCCGCGGCGGCCTGAACGGCTGACCGACTGGGGCGGGAATCCTGTCAACCGTTCGTGATCTGACCGCTAGCAGCCCGTGGCCAAAGTCCATCCCTGGCCTTTGGCCACCCGAAAACCTGCGGTTTTCACGGGAGCTGCGCTCCCGGCACCTCATCCATGAGGTGCAGCAGGCTGTGTGGCCACAGCCTGCCAGCAGCCCGTGGCCAAAGTCCATCCCTG
>SXWA01000077.1 GCA_005791575.1 Planctomycetaceae bacterium | reverse complement strand
TCCGCCGACCGGCCGTCGCTCCTGATGCGGTTCCTCGCGGCGATCGGCCCCGGCACCGTCCTCTGCAAGACCAGCAGCCTCGACATCCGTCACGACGGCACGAGCCTGGCCCTGTTGCGGGCGCGGTTGCCCCACTACGCGTTCCTCCCGGTCCCCAATTCCCATTACCTCCCCGCCGAAACCGCGACCATCCTCCGCGCCCACGACGTGGTGGTCGATGGACGGCCATCCGGCGACGCGGCCGATGCCCGGGTGATCGACTTCCTGCGCAACCAGAGCCTCGATCCGGGCAGCGTGCTCCGCGAATGGAAGGACCAACTCGGACTGGGGCCCTATGGCACGGCCGAGTACGCCAGCGGCCTGCGCGGCATCTACCAACTCCCTCAGACCGGGCCGTTGATCATCGTCGGCGCCCCCGAGGACTACCTCGGCTACCCGCCTCTCGATCACCCCGTCTCCCCGGACCACCATCACACGGAGCTCTACGAACTCCTCGTCGCCAGCGGCTATGCGCAGCGGTTCCGGTTCATCAACTCGCGCAAACGGCCCGGCAAAGCCGGGCTGGAGGAACTGGGCGTCGAGAACGGCTTCCTGCCGATCGGCGTGCCGGAAGCGAACCGGCCGTTCGTCGACGTCGGCCTCGTCCACCTCGGCCACACCCCCGCCGGTCGGACGGTGATGGTCGTGGCCAGCAGTTCGCATCCCTTCGGCACGCTCGCCGGGGTGCGGATCTGCTGCGATCATGGCCGCAACCGGCTCCAGCAACTGGTGGCGAAATACGCCGCCGGCGAGCGCCAGCAACTCGCGGTCCGTTTCCGGGTCCGCCCGCAGGTGGACGCGGCGGCGATCGTGCCTCTCTCGGCGACCGCGCCGATCGACGCCGAGATCATCGTCACCGACGACGCCGGGCTCCCCTCCGAGCTGCTGCTGCGCGAGGCCGAGCACCGGTTCGCCGCCCTCCAGCCGGCGGTGACGGCGCCGCAGCGCCGCGCCGGCATCCTCGCCGAGCATCTCCGTGCACGCGGTGAGGTCTCGGTGATCGTCAAGTCGTATCCAGTCGATCGGCGCGACGACTCGACCGCCAAGGATCTCCTCGAAGCGGTCCTTCCCGGCGTGCGCGACGTGCCTGTGCCTGAGAACGTGCCCCACCATCGCACCCCGGCCGACGACGATGCCCACCTCGCCGCGGCGCTCGACGAGGTGCTCTCGCAGAGCGACGTGCCCGGCAGCATCATCGCCACGCTCGCCGCACTCGACGCCGAGTGGTGGCAGCGGATCGAGCACTGGAAGCGGGTGCTCGCCGCGCGGCGCGGCGGCCCCGGGGCACTGCGCGATCTCGTCGACGGCGGCGGGCGGCTCCCGGCGAGCGGCCCGCTCCTGATCCTCGGTGAACCGCGGTCGTTCCTCGGCGCCGACGCCCCGCCCGACGCCCCGCCCGGCGCCCCGCCCGGCGCCCCGGTCGCCGACTGGCCGCAACTGGCCACCCTCCTCGCCGCCATCGGCCACCCCAACCGCTTCGAGCTCGCGGGGCTGGTGGGAGAGGATTCCGTGCTTGTCGATCACAAGCGGCTCCGGCGCCTCGCCGTCGCGAGCAGCGGCACGGTCGACCGCGACACCGACATGGGACTGATCCACCTCACGCGCGGCCCCGAGGACCGCGACGTGCTCGTGATCGCCGGCACCCACTGGCTCGGGACGCTCGCCGGGGTGCAGCTCGCCTTCGCCGAACGGCGCCCGAGCATCGATCGCGCGGTGCAGGACTACATCGACGGACGACGGCAGTCGGTGGACATCGGCTACCGCTGCCGCCGGATCGAGGCCCGGCGCGAGGCTGGCGGTTCGCGGTTCCCGATGTGCCATCCCTCGGTCGATCTCGAGGTGGAGCTGGTCGACGAGGCCGGGCTCGACGAGTCGTTCGTCCGCGGCCGCGTCGCCGACGAGGCCTTCGGACCCCTGTGGAGCGCCCTCGACAGCCGCAGCGTCACGACGCTCGGCGACGAGTCGATCGCGATGCATGTCGAGCGCGACGCCGATGGACCCGGCGTGAGGCTGATGTGCGGAGCGTGCCTGCGGCTGGAGCAAGCGGGGGATCGGGGTGAACAGCTCATCTTCCGCAGCAAACCGACCGCGGCCCTCCACGCCGACTTCGTCGATCGGGTGCGGCAGGCCCGCCGGACCTTCGAGCGCGACAAGGGGGCCAACCGCCACCGCTGCTACTGTTTTCTCGTCGTCGGCCCCCCGGGGAGCGGCAAGGAGAACATGGGTCATCTCCTCCACGACACGCTCGGCCACCCGGGGAAGTTCGCCCAGGCCAACGTCGCCGGCCTGCCGGAGACCCTGATCCTGTCGTCGCTGTTCGGCCATGCGCGCGGCGCCTTCACCGGCGCCAACCAGGATCGCCCGGGGCTCTTCGAGACCGTCGGCGACGGTGGGGTCTGCGTGCTCGACGAGTTCGCGGCCGGCTCGGCTGTGCTCCAGGAGCAGTTCCAGCCGGCGCTGCTCCGCTTCCTCCAGTTCGGCACCGGCCAGCGCGTCGGCGCCGACAAGCCGTTCCACAATCGGACCTTTCTTCTGGCGAGTACCAACGAGAGCGAGACGCTCGCCGGGATCGAGGCCCTCGTCCGCACCGGCCGCGTGCGCGCCGATCTCATCGACCGCTTCAGCCATCGCTGCGAGCTGCCCCCGCTGCATGCCCGGCCGCTGGAGATCCTCCCGACCTTTCTCTGGATGCTCGCCCAGTGCGGAAAGTCGCCCCCCGCGACGAAGCCCGGTGAGGCGCTCGTCACCACCATCGAACGCCGCGCCCTCGAGCGCCTCCTGCACCACCCCTGGCCGGGGAATTTCCGCCAACTGGAGCAGGTGGCCGAGCGGATCGCCTTTGACATCGAGCAGACCCGGGATCCGGTGGTCCGCGATGCAACGCTGGCCAGCGCGCTGGGCATCGGAGACGCCGACGACACCGATCCGCCCGCCCCACCGCAGACCACGGTCGTCCGCGTGGAACTCTCCTGGGGGTTCTCTGGGCGCCCCACGATCCGCCGGCGAGTGCGCGGCCCTCTGCCGGAGCCGCGGCCGCAGATCGAGTGGCCCGTCGAGTCCTCGATCACGATCCGCGGTTTGGAGCCGATCAGCGGTCCGACCGAGCTCTGCCGCCGGCTGGCGCACATGGGTGCCGAGCCGAAAACGGGACACCGGATCGGCCAGACCGCCGACACCATGCGCGGGGCGGATCCCAGCGGACACGCCGCCACGGTGCTCGCTCTGCTCGTCGATCAGGCGATCCCCGCCGAGGAAACCGTTCCCCTCGTCCGCGATCTGCTCGCCGGACTCGTCTGCGTCGGCCGCAACAAAGTTGGCTCGAACTCGTTTTCGGTCCCCTATCTCGCCAAGTGGATCCTGATGACGCTCGCGGCACGCGGCAAAACCGGCGAGGACCACGTCGTCGACCCCGTCAAGGTCGCCGGGCTCAGCTTCCCGCTGGCGGCCGATGCCTGGGAGGGCATCTGGCGTGCCGCCGACCAGATCTCGTCACAGGCGATCCCCGGATCGTTCGGCGTCGCCGACCGCCGCCTGCTCTGCTCCCTCGTCGTCCTCCTGCTGACCGGTGTCGATCTCCGCGATGAGGAGACGCTCGCGCGGATCCGTGACGCCCGCGGATTCCAGCTCGAGCGGACCATGCCGCGCAGCTGACTGTCCGGACTGGCTGGCCGGGGCCGGCCTGCCGTGGCCAAAGGCCTTCCATGGCCTGTGGCCACCCAAAACGCTCCGCGTTTCACGGGAGCGGCGCTCCCAGCACCGCATCCATGAGGTGCGGCAGGCCGTTTGACAGCCTGCCGGCCAAGATCGCCGGAGCCTCGCGCGAGATCACCGGAGCCGCTCCGCTTTTCTCCAGTGGCGGCGATTCACCGCACGTTTTCCGGTTTTTCCCGGCCGAATCCCCACCCGGAGCACCGCGGTCCCGGCTGTGGCACGGCGTGTGCTTTTCCTCTGTGGCAGATCGGCTCCCCTCCTCACCCCGAAGCACCACAGGTCCACCGATGAGCGACACCGAGTCCCCGAACAACCAGCCCGACCGCCGCCATCCCGATTGCCATCAGGCACCGCGCGACTGGCCGAACAACCACCGGATCGGCCGCTGGCTCCGCGGCCAGCTCGGCAACGACGAGACGCTCGCCTTCTGGATCAAGCTCTTCTTCTGCAGGCCGCGCGATCTGTTCTCGCAGGGGGTGACCTTCATCCCCAACGGCCCCTACGGAGGCGCACTCCCGGCATCGACCGCCACCCTCGAGCAGCTCGAGCGCCGCGCGGACGAGCAGCCCACGGACCATGTCCGCCTGCTTCCGGCGTTTGCCGTGGCCCACGACCCGCCGCCGCGCATCGTCGGCAGCGCGGGCTTGCCGCTGCCGATGGGCCGCGACGCACCGAATGCGATCGTCTTCGGCCGGTCCGGCGCCGGCAAAACCGAGGCTGTCGTCTTTCCCGCGATCCTCCACGGCCTCGCCGAGGGTTGGTCGGTGGTCGCGATCAACGTCAAGGGTCGGCGGCAGACGCAGACGCTCCGCGCCCTCGCGCGGGCCTGTGGCCGCGAAAGCGAGTTCCAGGTGGTCGCCCCACGCGCCCTCGACCGCACCGTCGGCTACAGCCCGCTCGCGGCGTGCACCGACCTCGCACAGAGCAGCCGGTTGGCCGAGTCGATCGTCGTCGCCGCCGGCGCCCGCAGCCGACACGAGGGGGGGGCGTGGGCATACAACCAGGCGCAGCAGTGGCTGAAGTTCGCCATCGACGCGCTCATCCGCGACCTGCCGCCGGGATTGCGGACGCTCGATCATCTCCGCGACGTGATCCTCGCCGGCCAGTACGACACGTTCGCCGAGCGGCATCCGAACATCGCCTACCTGCGCCGCTTCGCCCGCTACGCAGAGGGAAACACCAACGGCCAGACGATCTCGGAGACGATCTCCGAATGCACGGCGTTCATCGACGAGATCGTGCCGTTCCTCGCCGCGGACGAGCTCGATCTCGGGCGCTTCGCCCGCGAGGGGGGCGTGCTCGTGATCGAGATCGACGAGCACGACATCGAGTATCTGCGCGTCGTGGTCACGATCCTCCTCGGCCAGCTGCTGCAAACGCTCCAGCAGACCGCCCGCGGTCGGCGCGACGGGCGTCTGGCGCGGAAGACGCTGATCGCGATCGACGAGCTCGCCGCGGCCGGCCCGGTGCCGGGGCTGGCCAGCGCCCTGCACACCTGCCGCGACGCCGGTTTCTGCTTCGTCGCCGGGACCCAGTCGATCACCCAGCTCGGGGCGATCTACGGCGACAAGGCCGACGTCGTGCTCTCCGGGTTCCAGACGCGGATCGCCCTCGGCGGCGGGCTCGACGCGCCGACCGCCGAAGCCTTCTCGCGCTGGAGCGGGATGGCCACCGGGATCTCCCCCACGGCGATCGCCCCCGACGGCGACGACGGTGATGTGTCGATCCTCGGCGGCTGGCAGCCCTTCGCACGCCCGCTCCTCCTCCCGGGGGATGTCGCCAATCCGGTGCCCCACCCGCAGCTCGGGCCGCCGGCCACGGTGATCTGCGGCGACGGCCTGACGCCGCCATTCCAGGCCTACCTGACCCGCTCGTACCAACACGGGTTCCTCGCCCGTCTCGCCGCGGAGGCGGCCAACGCGCCGGAATCGGAGGGTCGGCGCGACAAGCCGCTCAAGTGGCCCAAGCGTCGGGGCGCCCCCCGCCCGGAGCGTCGCTCCGACAACGAGGCCCCCAAGGAAGGCGACCGCCCTCTCCTCCCGCGCGACGAGGACGACATTCCCTTCTGACCGTGGGCCGGCGGGTCGGCGCACCGGGCGCGGGGATCGCACGGACCGCGGGTCGCGGCGATCCCCACCCGGTGGCGGTGCATTCCCTGGCCGGGCCGTCAGAACGTCGCGTTCGCCCGCACGCCATACACGAAGGCGTTGTCGCTGGCGATCGCCCCGAGCCCGGGGCGGATCCACTGCAGATCGGGGGTGATGTTGAGCCAGGGGGTGGCCTGGAGGTTGTAGTACCACTCGACCCCCATGCCGTCCCGCGGACCGAACAGGGCCGTGGGAACCGGGCCGAACTGGTCGCTCGCCCCGGCGAGGAACCAGCCGAGGCCGAACGTGTCGCCACGCTGCTGCCCGAGGGGACTGAAGCCGCCGATCCCGGTGCTGAGGAAGTATTGGATCGGGTTCGGGTTGCCGTCGCCGATGGAGGCGCGGCCGAACAGGCCCCAGCCACGGTCGGGGGAGTCGGTGAAGCGGACGAAGTACTGATCGAAGCCGTAATACATGACCCAGGAATCCCACAGCGTCCGCGCGGCGATGTCCGGCGGCACGGAGGACTCCGGCGGATTGAACGCGAACCGCAGGTCGAGTTGCTCCTGGTGTTTCCAGACACCGCCCACGTGCTGCTGCCCCGGGAGATCGAAGAACTGCGTCTTCGCCTTGACCTCGGCGCCGATGATGATGCCCTGCTGGAACAGGTCGCCGAACTGCATGAAGTCGGCGGTGCGGTTCTTGGGATCCATCACGAAGACCGACATGCCACCCCAGTCGCGCGGCGAGACGACCCCGGCGGTGAAGAAGGAGTAGGGCAACCCGAGCAGGAACATCGGATTGGCGATCAGCGCCTGGTTGACGAACTGATCGGTGCCGTCGCCGCCGGCGAAGATGTCCTGGTCGAAGGAGCCGAGCACGTCCTTCTTGCCGCCGAACACGACCCAGTTCGGCGACAGGGGCTGGTGAAGAGGAAATTGGTGATGTAGGGCACGCCCGGATCGTTCGGCCAGGGGGGCAAGATCGCGGGAAACACCGGCGGCGTGAAGGTCCCCGCCCGCGGCGACACGTTGCCGAACTCGCCGTACCACTGCTCGGCGCGGACGAGCAGCCGCCCATGGGGCAGGCCGCCGAACTTCTCGAGATCGACCACCGCGTCGTATTCACTCCGTCCGGTGTACCGGAAGACATCTCCCTGCCCGAGCGGCGGCGGCACCGGCCGATCGATGCCACCGGCGACCCCGAAGCCGAACTGCGTCACCCGGCCGCCGAAGGTGATTCCCGACTCCTTGGTCGAGAACCAGCGGTCGAACAGATCGCCCGTCACCGTCTTGCGGCCGAACGCGTCGGCTCCCGCGCCGCCGGGCACCGGCGCGGCCTCCGGAGTCTCCTCGAACGGCGGCGCCGCCGGATCGTCGGGGAGCAGGTCGATGGAGTAGGGGTGAGCCAGCCGTTCGGTGACGACCTGCTGATCGGTGTCGACGGCGACGGCGCCATCCTGGCCATCAACGCGCGTCGCCGCCATGACCAGAAGCAGGCCGATGAAGCTCACGCAGCGGGGGCGTTTCATGACGGCATGGCTCAGTAGGCGGCGACGATCTGTGCCCGAACGAGCAGGCCCGTCTGCCCGGCGACGAACCCGGTGCGGTTCTGGCCGGCGGGAGAGCTTTCCAGCCACGCGGCGTCGAAGGTGAAGAACAGGTTGTCCTTTCCCGGGAGGAGGAACCGGTTGAAGCCCCCCCCCAGCTCGGAACCCGAACCGTAGGCCCCGGTCACGTACGACGCGCGGGCGTAGATCTCCGTCTCGCGTGGCACGACGAAGTAGCCTCCCTTGACGAAGCCGCCGAAGGCCGACGTCGAGGCGATCGGCAGCGGCCCGGTGCCCACCAGCCCGAGCAGATCCTGGAAGTAGATCTCGGTGGAGAGTCCGATCCCGCGGTACTTCCAGGCGACGTCGAGCGCCGCCAGCGCGATGTCGTACGACGTGAGCGTGACGCCGGGGGCGAGCGCGCCGGGCGTCGTGATGATGGTGCCGTCCGACAGACGGATAGGGGAGTTCTCGACGGCGTCGCTCGCGGCCTGACTGCCGCTGCCCAGCGCGTAGGTATAGGAGCTGCCCAGTCGGATCACCCCCTCGCGGTGATCCTGGAGATCGGAGTAGCCGCGGCCGAAATCCCCCCAGGGCTCCCACCAGGCCGACCCGGACCAGGCGAAGCGGTCGTTGAGTTGCTCGGGCTGCAGGTTGAGCGTGTTGAAGCCGTTGGAGACCATCGCATGGTAGAAAAGCCCGTCGCGCGGCTCACCGATGACCCACAACCCCTGGCTCAAGCTGGGGCGGAAGAACGTCGTCGCCATCGTGCGGTCGGCGCTCTGCAGCGGCGCGAACGCGCTCTCGATCCACTCCCGCGAACCGGGCACCTTCGACTGGCCGGCGTACACCTCGAGGGTGTCGCTGACGCGGTAGCTCAACCAATAGGCACGGAAGCCGATCGGCTGGCTGGTGACGGAGTTGTAGTCGATGTTCAGCAGGTACGAGAGCCGGGGCAGGAGCGCGTTGCCGTCGAAGATCAGCCGGCCGCGGGGGATGCCGAAGTAACTCGAGTTGACGATCGGGATCGTGGTGCCCGCACTGTCGATCCACGCCGACTCGGCCCGGGAGAACCCGTTGTAGCGGAACATGTTCTGGTTGCGGATCCGGAGCGAGAACGGCGTCTCGTCGACGTCGTACGGCCGGATGACGAAGCCGTCGTCGTAGGCGACGCCGAACCGGCTGCCGACGCGGCCGGAGTCGCCCCCCGGCCAGTCGGTGCAGCCGGTGCCGGCCGGGCCCAGGTCGTCTGGCTCGAACTCCCACTGCTCGGGGACCGGCGGGGGGATCACGTTTTCGACGACCTCTTCCACGGCACTCTCGGCAGGCCAGGCAAACGGCAGCGCACCGACCAACGGCACAAGACAGGCCACCACCGCGACACAGACGTGAACCAACTCCGCACGCGATCGGGCTCGGGCTCGCACTGCCATGGGCATGACGCGGCGGTCCTCCCCGGGCGCCGACGCGCACGATCCGGGATGCTTCGTGGCAATGCAGGCGTTCTGGGGGATGGTGACGCTTTCGCGCAGTCCTCCCCCTCGGGATCGAACGACTCCCTGGACGACCTCATCGGCCGATCGTGCCGATGAGGTCAGGAAATCCGATTCTGCGGGCTGTTCCCACAAGGCCTCTCAACGACGGCTCGATGTGTCCGTTCCGCGATCGGCCCCGCGTCAATCGGCTCCTTCCACCGCCCGCCGTCGTCGGGCGGCCGCGCCGCCTCTCGAATCATGTCCCGGTCCGCCGCGCCGCCCGGGTCCTTGCGGGGGGCGGGCCCCGATTACACTCCACTCTCCGAATCGTGCGACCCTGTCGCCCGTAGGCGTTTCACCAGACCTGGGTCAGACAGAGAAGGAAACCGAATTGATGCCGCGCATGCTCCGCTTGGTGGCGCCGATCGTTGCCCTGATGTTCCTGGCGGGAACTGTGCGACCGGTGCTCGCACAATCGAAGGCGAACAAGCCCAACATCCTCCTCATCATGAGCGACGACGTGGGGCTGACCAACGTCAGCGCCTACAGCATGGGCCTGGTCGGCTACAAGACG
>SXWA01000076.1 GCA_005791575.1 Planctomycetaceae bacterium | reverse complement strand
CGGGGAGATCAGCGCCCAGCCGGGCTCGATCGGGTGCTCGACGAGAAGGTTCACCGGATCGTCGCCGTCGTTCTTGATCGCGAAGGACTTCGCCCGGGCGAGCTTCCGCGTCACCTCGACAGTGCCGCGCACGAGCCGCACCCGGGTGATCTCCTCGGGTCGCGGCTCCGGCCGCGGAGCGACCTCGACGTCGAGATCGACGGCATAGCTGATGAGGCGCTCGCTGCCGGCAGGGAGGTCGTCGATCCGGGCGTCGCCGGCGTAGGCGGCCTGATCGTAGACCGTGATCGGCCCCTGCATGAGGTCGAGGGCGGTGGTGTTCTTGAGACGCACGCCGGCGAGCGGATGCTTGGCGAGCACGCGCTCGTCGTAGATCGCCACCCGCTCGATCTCGACGCGCTCGGCCACGATCGGCAGGAGTGCGGACCGCTGCCGGGCGAGCGACACCGGTTCCGCCACCCGGTAGCGGAACAGATTCCCGAGGCTCTCCCCGTCGGCCACGCTCTGCACCGCGTTGATGCCGAAGAAGTCGGCGGCCGGCGCGGGCGCCGGTTGCCCCGCGCCACCACCCCCCATCCCTCCCATCGAGCCCATCGCCATCGGAGCGCCGGCGGCGCGATCGGCCGCCTTGGAGCGCATCAGGCTCCGGCCGGCGGCGACCTTGTCGAGCTGCTCCTCCTCGACCCTGCCCTCGGCGAGGTTTCGGCCGTAGAGCTGTGGCATGAGCGACGTGTAGAGCTCCGGCTGGACCACCGGCCGGCGCAGGAAGAGCGGCTGGTAGAGATCCATCACGAACGAGATCGGGCGCCCACTCACCAGCTCCACGCGCACGTCCTTCCAGTCGTGGTCGGTCGTGTTCTCGACGATCGCCCAGCCCTGGAGCAGGGCCTTGGCGGTGTCGGCCTTCCGGCCGGTGCCGGCGGCACGATCCGCCCCCTGCTCCTCGCCGAGGACGAGGCGGTAGCTCGTCTTCCAGACCGGCGCCTCGTGGACGTAGCCGACGCGCACCTGGCGCGGCCCCTTGCCGCGAAAGGAGACTTGCACGCTCTTGCGCTCGTTGTCGTGGGCGAGGGCGAGCACCGCCAGCGCCTTCTCGAGCTCCGCCTGGAGGCGCGCGTCGACGAGCTTGATCCGGGTGACACCCTCGAGCGGCAGCGTCCGCAGACCGTCCTTGGCGAGGATCGTGAGAAACTCCTTCTCCTCGACGTTGCCCTTGGCGTCGGTCACCTTCCGCACCTCGACGCCGACGATCGTGCCGGCGGCGGGGGAGGCGGCATCGAGCTCCACCATCTCGCCGCGGAGCCGGGAGAGGAGTTTGCCGATCGACGGCTGGTCGGTGAGATCGACGGCGAACGTGCCGAGCGTCTTGGTGACCGGATCGCGCGAGGCGTAGCTCACCGCCGACACCGTGCCGCCGTCGAGATCCTCGAGGACGAGGCTCTTGAGCAGGTCGTTGATCCCCTCGGCCCTGAAGGTCATCTCCACGGTGGCATCACCCTCGATGCGGCCGGCGTGTTGGAAGTGCCCCACCCCCGACGTGAAGAGGACGATCCGTTCCACCGGCAGGTCGGTGTCGGCCCCCGCCGCGAAGCCCGCGTGGGTGGCGAAGACGGTGGCGAAGACGGTGGCGAAGACGGTGGCCGCGACGAGGCGGCGGCAGACGTGGCTGGGCATGGCGACAGGCTCCTGGAAGGCACACTCCCCGGAAGTCTAGGACGGGGAAGGAGGCGGGGCGTTACACCCGCCCGGGTCCCAGCAGCGCCGGCACGAGACGGGCGACCCTCCGGCCGGGGGAGGTGAGGGGGAGTTCTTCGAGTGCCCGGGCATCGACCCAGGCCCGCTTTGCCACCCCTCGCCCCGCCCGGGGGCCGGCCCGCATCGCGCTGCACGACACCACCCGCAGGTCGATCCGGTGGTGGGTGACGGTGTAGTGGAACCGGCCGATCTCGCGCCGCCGCCCGAGGCTGAGCGGAGCGACGAGATCGGCAGCCGGCAGCCGGGGAAAGTCCCACAGCCCCTCCCACCATTCGCCGGCCTGGCACCTCCGCACCAGCACCCGCCCGCGGTGCACCACCACCAGCGCCGTCTCGCGACGCTCGATCACCGCGCGGCGCGGCAGCGGCGCCGGGATCGCGTCTCTGCGCCCCGTCGCGTGGGCCGCGCAGCACCCGGCCAGCGGGCAGCGACCGCACAACGGCTGACGCGGCGTGCAGACGGTCGCCCCAAGATCCATCAGCGCCTGGTTGAAACTCCCGGCTCGGCGGCGCGGCACCAGGCCGGCGGCCACCTCCCACAGCGGCTCGTCGCCGGCTGCGGTGCCGACCGGACGGTCATGACCGACCAGCCGGGCCAGCACGCGCCGCGAATTCGCCTCGACGATCGGCACCGGGCGATCGTGCGCGATCGAGAGGATGGCGGCTGCGGTGTAGCGGCCGATGCCCGGCAGCCGGCGCAGCTTCACCTCGCTGTCGGGCAACTGCCCGCCGTGCTCCTCCATCACCACCCGCGCGGCAGCCTGGAGCTGGCGGGCGCGGCGGTAGTAGCCGAGCCCCTCCCAGGCGCGGAGGACTGCCTCGGTGTCGGCAGCGGCGAGTGCCCCGACCGTGGGAAACGCCTCGAGAAAGGCGACGAACGCCCCCCGGACGCGATCGACCTGGGTCTGCTGGAGCATCGTCTCGCTGACCCACACGCGGTACGGGTCAGGGTCACGCCGCCAGGGCAGGTCCCGGGCGGTGCGCCGGTACCATGCCAACAGGGCCCGCTGCACAACGGCGGAGTCGAGCCCCGCTGGTAGCCCACGTGCTGCGTCCTCATCCGGCATCGCCCTGTCTCCGGTCATCCGCGCTCGGGGCCCGGTCGGGCCGCGCGGAGTGTAGTCTGGGCGGAGAGCCGCGTGGAGGATTGCCGTCGGCCCACCGTCCGCCGCCCCAGGGAGTGCGATGACCGACGAGCGCCAGCCGGGAAAAAGTGGACGGAGTGGAGCAGACGACCCCCACGGCCGCCGACGCCGTGGCCGGACTGCCGACGGGCTGCGCCTCGCCCGCCGTGAGATCCCGACCGGCGAGGTGTGGGAACTGGTCCATCCCCGTTGCGCCCGGCGCCGGCGCGAAGACCTGGAGGAGGTCGAGGAGATGCTCGCCGCGGGGGAGGACGACATCGCCCGTGACGAGCTCGTGTGGTTGCTGTCGGAATGCCCCGACTTCATCGAGGCCCACGTCCACCTCGGCCTGCTCGCGCTGGAGGCCGAAGACGTCAAGCTCGCCCGCGGGCATTTTGGCCGGGGCTGCGAAGTGGTGTTCCGGCTCCTCGAGGCGGCGGGAGGCCCGCGGCTCCTTCCCCATGCCCTGCCAGGCAACCGTCCCTTCTTCGAAGCCGCCAAGGGGCTCGTCCACTGCCTCACCCGGACGGGGCGCATGCCGCTGGCCCGCGAGACTGTCCGCCGGGTGACGGCGCTCGACCCGGGCGATCCGCTGGCGATTGCCAGGCTCCTCGACCAGCCGCCGGATCGGAAGTGACCGGGGTTGGTACACTGCCCGGTCGCATGAACGGGGTGGCACGGTTCATCGTTCTCGAGGGGATCGACGGCTCAGGGAAGTCGTCGCAGATGCCCGCGCTTGCCGCGTGGCTGGAGTCGCGCGGCCGATCGGTCGTTACCTGCCGGGACCCCGGATCGACACCGACAGGCGACGCGATCCGGCGGATCCTCCTCGACGACACGGGAGTGACGGTCGATCCGGTGGCCGAGATGCTTCTCTTCATGGCGGCACGGGCGCAATTGGTGGCGGAGGTCATCCGGCCGGCCCTGGCCGCCGGTACCTGGGTGGTCGCAGACCGCTTCCTCCCCGCGACGATCGTCTACCAGGGGCACGCCGGAGGACTCGATCCCGAGGCGATCCGCCGCGTGGGGGTGGTGGCGACCGGGGGACTCGCCCCCGACCTCGTCCTGCTGCTCGACATCGACCCGGCCACCGCACGGGCCCGACTCGATCGCCCCCTCGACAAGCTCGAAAGCCGCGGCCCCGAGTTCCGCCAGCGCCTGGTCGCCGGCTACCGTGCGGAGGCGGCACGCGACGGCGACCGCTGCGTGGTCATCGACGGGCACGCGACCCCGGAGGCGGTCGCCACCGCGCTCCGCACGGCCGTCGCGGAACGATTCTTCGCCGATGGGAGCGGGGCGACGGCCGTCCCCGATGCCCGATGAGCTGGCAGGGGATCGAGGGGCACGATCCGGCGGCGACCCGGCTGGCGGCGGCGGCGGCCAGTGGGCGGATCGGCGGTGGGTACCTGTTCATCGGGCCGCCGGGGGTGGGCAAGGGGCTCTTCGCCCGCGCCTTCGCCAAGGCTCTGCAGTGCTCTGCGCCGGGGGACGGGCTGGTTTCCTGCGGCCGCTGCCTCTCCTGCCTGCAGGCCGACGCCGGCAGCCATCCCGACATCGATCTGGTGGCCAAGCCCGATGACAAGGCGACCCTGCCGCTGGAACTGCTCGTCGGCGACGACGAGCACCGGATGCGCGACGGGCTCTGCTGGCGGCTGCTGCTCAAGCCCGCCCTCGGCACACGGCGAGTGGCGATCCTGCTCGACGCCGACCATCTCTCCGTCGAGGCGGCCAACTGCCTGCTCAAGACCCTCGAGGAGCCACCCCCGGGTGCGGTGCTCATGCTCGTGGGGACGATGCTCGAGCGGCAGTTGCCCACGATCCGCTCGCGCTGCCAGGTGGTGCGTTTCGCGCCGCTCCCCGCTTCGGTGGTGGCGGCGATCCTCCGTCGGCTGCGCGACGAGGGGCGTCTCACGCGGCTCGCCGACGAGGCGCTGGCCGACATCGCCAACCGCGCCGCCGGGAGCATCGACCGCGCGGTGCAACTGGCCGATCCAACGCTCGCCGAGACGAGGCTGCGGATGATCGACCTGCTCGGGCGCCGGCCGCTGCAGGGGGTGGAGCTGGCCCGCGAGGTGCTCGCCGCCGCCGAGGCGGCCGGCAAGGACGCGGCCCCGCGCCGCCAACGACTCAAGCTCCTCCTGGAGTCGGCGGTCGATTTCCATCGTGCCGCGCTGCGCCGGTGCGTGACCGAGGAACAGCCACCCGATCCGGCGGTCGCCCGGGCGGTCGG
>SXWA01000075.1 GCA_005791575.1 Planctomycetaceae bacterium | reverse complement strand
GATCGGGCCGGCGAGGTAGAGGCCGGCCACCGGCGTGCTCTCCAGGCTCGGCTGGAGCTGGTCGGGAGGGCAGTAGTCGTATTCCACGGCATAGCCGTAGCGCATGATCCGCGCCCGCTCGAGCCCCGGCACCAGCGCGATCATCTCGTCCTGCACGTCGCGCGGGAGGCTCGTCGAGATCCCGTTGACATAGATCTCGCGCGTCTGCCGCCCCTCCGGCTCGAGGAACAACTGGTGCGCATCGCGCTCCGCGAAGCGCACCACCTTGTCTTCGATACTCGGGCAGTATCGCGGGCCGCGCGCGCCGATCTGGCCGGTGTACATCGGCGCGCGGTGGAGGTTGCGGCGGATCAGCTCGTGGATCGCCGGGGTGGTGCGCGTGATCCAGCAGGGAAGCTGCTCGCGGTCGATGCGCTCGGTGAGAAACGAAAACGGCTGCGGCGACTCGTCGCCCGGCTGGATCTCGAGGCGCGAGAAGTCGATGCCGCCGGCGGCGAGGCGGCACGGCGTGCCGGTCTTGAAGCGCTCGACGCGGAAGCCCGCCCGGTCGAGGGCCCGGCTGACCCCCGACGTGGTCCCCTCCCCTGCCCGGCCGCCGGCCGTCTTCGCCTCGCCGGTGTGCATCACCGCCTGGAGGAAGGTGCCGGTGGTGAGGACGACCGCGGCGGTGCGGTATTCGGCGTCGCCGCGCACCGCGATGCCGACCACGCGCCACCGCGGGCCGCCGTGGAGCGGGGAAGCGATCGGCTCGAGGAGCAGGTCCTCGACCGTCTCCTGGCGCAGATCGAGGCCCGGGGTCTCCTCGACGATCCGCTTCACCTCCTGCTGGTAGGCGCGCTTGTCGGCCTGGGCCCGCGGCCCGTGCATCGCCGCCCCCTTGGAGCGGTTGAGGACGCGGAACTGGATGCCGGTGGCGTCGATCGCCCGGGCCATCACACCGCCGAGCGCGTCGACCTCGCGCACGAGCTGAGCCTTCCCCACGCCGCCGATGGCGGGATTGCAGCTCATCTGCCCGACGGTGTCGCAGTTGGCCGTGAGGAGCACGGTCCGCGCGCCGAGCCGGGCGGCGGCGCAGGCCGCCTCGACACCGGCGTGGCCCCCCCCGACCACGACCACGTCGGCCTCGTAGCGGCACCCCATCGGTCAGTCCCGCGGGCCCGGCTCGATCGCCTCGATCGCGTCCAGGTCGATCTCGGCCTCGTCGCCACCGCGGATCGCGATCAGCCAGCGCCCCTCACCGCCGGTGAGGTGCCAACGCCCGGAGAGCACCCCCTCGCCGTCGTACATCCCGACGTAGTGGACGGAGTGGCCGGCCTGGTAGCGCTTCAGAATCGCCACCGCGCCGCGCTGGTCGATCGTGCCATCGAGCGTGAACGGCGCGATCCGGTCGCGCCCCTGGCCGCGGACCACCCCACCGGTGATCGACACCGTGAGCGCGTCCATCGCCTGCCGGCCGAGATGCCGCTGCTCCCACCAACCGTGCGCCTGACGCACCGGTCCCGACGCCCCGCCCACATCGTCTGCCATCGCCAGTCCTCCGGAATCCCCTGCCTCTTCCCGACAGTCTGCCAAAGCCGGGACCACCCCGCCACGAACCGGCCGCGCCCCGGCCGGCAGGTGGCTCCCGTCAGGCCGCCGCCGCCCGGGTCGGCGGGGTGAGCCGGAAGAGCGCGAACAGGTCGTCGACGGTCAGGCCGCTCGCCTCGGGGGTGCCCGCCTCGGAGAGGATCGTCGCCGAGAGATCACGCTTCCGGCGGAGGACTGCGTCGATCCGCTCCTCGATCGTGTCGAGGGCCAGGAACCGGGTCACCGTGACGGCGCCGGCTGCGCCGATCCGATGGGCACGGTTGATCGCCTGGTCCTCGACAGCCGGATTCCACCAGCGGTCGAAGAGGAAGACGTACTGCGAGAACTGGAGGTTGAGCCCCACCGCCCCGGCGCCGTAGGAGAGGAGCAGGACCGAGTGGTGGCGGTCGTGGCGGAAGCGGCGGATCGTCTCGTCGCGCGCCTGGGTGGAGAGCCCGCCGTGGTATTCGAGGGCGCCGAACCGGTCGAGCCGGCCGCGGAGGCGACCGAGGGTTTCCACCCACTGGCTGAAGACGAGGGCCTTGCGGCCGCTGGCCCGCACCTCCTCCAGCTCCGCCTCGAGGCGCTCGAGCTTGGCGCTCTCGCCGGAGTGGGTGTCGAAGTTGCAGATCTGCTTGAGGCGGAGCACCAGTTCGAAGACGTGCTGGATCGTCGCCTCGCGACCCATCCCCGCCAGGCGCAGCACCCCCTCCTCCTCCGCCAGACGGTAGGTCTCGCGCTGCTGGGAAGTCAGCTCCACCCCCGCGTCGCGGTCGAGCCGCGGGGGCATGTCCTTGAGGACGCGGTCCTTGGTCCGCCGCAGCACGTGGTCGGCGGCGGCGGCGCCGAGGGCCCGCGGGCTCATCCGCTCGTGGAGGTGGCCGGGGGCGACGAACTCGAAGAGCCCGACGATGTCGTCGGCGGAGTTCTCCACCGGCGTGCCGGTGAGCGCCCAGCTGCGACCGCGGCGCAGCGCCCGCACAGCCTGGCTGGTCTGGCTGGAGCGGTTCTTGATCCGCTGCGCCTCGTCGAGGGCGACGAGGTCGAACGACAGACCCAGCTCGGCGACGAGATCTCGGTCGCGGACCACCACCTCGTAGTTGGCGAGCTTCACCGGCACGTCGGCCAGCGACCACTGCCAGCGGCGCCGGGCGGGGTCCCCCTCGATCACCGCCACGAGCAGCTCCGGCGCCCAGTCGGCCAGCTCCCGCGCCCAGTTGGAGACCAGCCCCTTGGGGCAGACCACGAGCACGCGCCGCGCCTGCCCGCTGCGGACGAGGAGCCGGATCGCCGAGATCGCCTGCATCGACTTGCCGAGCCCCATCTCGTCGGCGAGCACCGCCGAGTGCCGCGGCACGAGAAACGCCATGCCGTCGAGCTGGAACGGGAATGGCGGCCGGGGAAACTCGAGCCGGCTGGTGTCGAGGATCGTTTCGAGGTCGGGCTGGAGGAGGAAGAAGAACCGCTCGGCGAGCTTGACGACGTCGCGCGGCGGGGCGATCCGGGTGCGGGTGGCACGCGCCAGAGGCGCTGCCGCGGGCACGGCGGCGGCAGCCGGAGCGCCTGGCCGATCCACTCGGGCCGTTGGTGGATCCATTCGGGCCGTGGGCCGTGGGGCAGGTGCCGGCAGCGCCGCCACCTGCGGGAAGCGGAAGCTGCGCACCAATGGCGGCCGTTCGAGCAGGGGCACGCGCGAGACCACCGGCCGGGCCGCGACCACGGGCAGCGAGAGGACTGCCGCGGCGGGCAGCCGGGGGTCGAAGCGGTGGACGCGCGGCGCGGGCAGGAGGAGGTCGGCGGCCGACCAGGTGCGCACCGGCGACGGAGTGGTGTGGGGGGCGAGCGGTGGCTGCGCTTCCATGCGACGGCGCGCGGTCAGTGCCGCTGCGCCTCCTCGATCGCCGCCCGGATCCGTGCGAACGGCTCATGGAGATCGACCGCCGCGGCAAGCGATTCGAGCGCCCCGCGCCAGCGGTCGCCGCCTGGCGCCGTCGGCGGCGGCACGATCGCGGCCGCGCCGAGCGCCACCGCATCGGGGCGGCGCGGCTCCACGGCTGCGACGAGGGCCACCGGCAGCAGCGTGTGGGGGCGGACGTGGAGCATCGCCTCGATGTCGGTCAGCACCAGCGCCGGTTCGACCGTGCCCTCGGCGAGGAGCGCTGCGCCGAGCTGGCGGCCGTGGAGGTGGGCCGGCAGCGCCGCGCCGTAGAGGATCTGCTGGGCCCGCGACACCTTCACCGGCGTCGTGCAGTGGAACTCGAGCGGCCGGCCGCACACATCGACCAGGAGATAGCCTCCGAGGCAGCCGTGGGCCGGGGTTTCGACCGCCGTCAGGAAACCGAATGCGGTCGCATCCGGCCGCTGGTCGCCCGCCTGCTGCATGATGGCTCCCGCCTGCTGCATGATGGGATCACGTTCCCGGTGAACGGGCAGCTCCCTCCACCCCGCCCATCTCATCGGGCGACCCGGTTCCCGTCTTGAGCGGTGGTGGTCCGGCGGCGACCGGTGTCGCTCCAGCCATCCCGAGCGGCAGGGCCACGCGACGACGGCGGGGGCTGCCCCCGTCGGCGATGGCTGGGGAAACCCTGCCGATCGGGAGGCGCGATCCCGCCGCAGGGGCCGGCGCGGGAATGCGCAGGACGTGCCGGCTCCCTCCGTCTCGAGCGGCGTTACAATGCCGTCGTCTGTCGGTGCCAGGGATCTGGCCGAGCTCCGTGCCAGGTGCCTGGCCGCCGGGATTGGCCTCCGGGAGGAACCATGCAGGATCCGTCGACCGTGTTCACCCGCCTCGACATCTCCGCCGGGACGGTGGCGGCCGGGCAGACACCGGTGGCGCCGTCCGCCGTCGGGCCAGCCGACGCCGAGGTGGTGCGCCTCCTCCGCGACCTGGTCGCCTCCCAGCAGCGGACCACCGAATTGCTCGGCGAGGTCGCCGGCCTGCTCTCCCAGCAGCAGCGCCAGCGCGCGGCGGAACTGAAGGCCTGGAAAGACGCCAACCCCGATCTTTCGCGGTCGTGCCGCCTGGCGGCGGAGTCGCTCGCCCGGGTCCACACCGAGTTTCTCGGCAGCATCGCCCGCGAGGCGCGGGAAAACGGCGAGGATTTCGCCGACAGCGAATACGCCCTCGGCGAGTTCATCGATCGCTACGGTCCGCGGCTCGCCCACTTCAACGGCGTGCTCCAGTTGTTTTCGCAGCTGGGAGGGCCGGCCCCGGCCGCCAATTCCCAGTCGGGCGACTGACGCCGCTTCCCGTTCCCGGCGCGGCCCGCGCCGATGCCCCGCCGATCCTCCCTGCCGCCTCCCTCCAACACCCCCTCCAGGAACCGCGTGATGGCCTCTTCCACCCCGGCCGCCGAAAAGCCTCCCGTGTTCGAGGTCGCGAGTGATCAGGCGGTGGCGCAGGCGCGTGCCGCGCTCGACACCCACGTGATGGAGATGATGGCCTGGCACTTCCACGAGTCGACCGGCTGCCCGTTCTGGCTCGACTACGCGAAGAAGCTCCCTTTCGACCCGCTCCGCGACGTGAAGAGCTTCGCCGACCTGCGGAAGTTTCCCCCGTTCGAGGACGAGTGGCTGCGTGGCGGGCCGGTGCGCCGCTGGGTGCCCAAGGGTATGGCCGACAAGCCGATGTACGTCTTCGAGACCGGCGGCACGACCGGGATCCCCAAGTCGCGTGTCAACCACCGTGACTTCCGCACCGACTACGAGATGTTCAGCGACACGCTGCCCGAGGAGTTTTTCCCGCGCGGCGCCAACTGGTTGATGCTCGGCCCGTCGGGCCCGCGGCGGCTGCGGCTCTCGATCGAGCACCTCGCCCAACACCGCGGCGGGATCTGCTTCTGCGTCGACCTCGATCCCCGCTGGGTGATCAAGCTGATCCAGAAGGGCTGGATGGAGCACCTCGAGGCCTACAAGCAGCACTGCATCGACCAGGCGATCACGATCCTCGAGGCGGGCCACGACGTGAAGTGCATGTTCACCACGCCGAAGCTGCTCGAGTCGCTGGCGCTGGCGCTGGAGAAGCGCGGCACGACGATCCGCAAGATGGGGATCACCGGGATCTTCTCCGGCGGCACGGAGTTCACCCCGCAGTGGACCCGGTTCGCCGTCGAGGAACTGCTCGACGGCGCCTACATGACCCCCACCTACGGCAACACCCTGATGGGACTGGCCGCCTCGCGCCCGGTGGTGCCCGCCGACGGCTACACGATCGCCTACTACGCCCCGCAGCCGCGGGCCGTCGTCGAGGTGGTCGACTTCGACGCCCCCGACACCGTCGTGCCCTACGGCGGCACCGGCCGGGTCCGGCTCACCACCCTGACCCACGAGACCTTCATCCCCGGCTTCCTCGAGCGTGATGAGGGGGAGCGGGAGCACCCCTACGTGAAGTATCCGTGGGACGGGGTGAGCGGCGTGCGCCCGTTCCGCGTGCTGGCGGCCTCGACGACCGTCGGCGTCTACTGATCCGCCCGTCCACCGATTCGCTGATGCACCGCTTCGCTGATTCACCGGGGGCCCGGCGCTGACCGGCCACCGGGGCCATTCCCCGCCACTTGGCGGCACCGATCGACCAACCCTGGAGCACGCTCCCCATGCATCTGCCCGCCTGGCGGTTCGGCAAACCCTACGAGTCGATCGAACGGACGACGCTCGTGCACTTCCTCACCGGGGCACCGGTGGCGGAGGTGAGCCAGGTGGGTGGGGCCCTCGTCGGCCGCGACCTGCAGAAGGCGGCGCGGGCCCGCGAGGCACTCGTGGCGCTCGATCCCGAGGACGTCGTCGAGCGCCTCCAGACCGCCGGCAACCTCTACGCCCACGGCACGGTGACCGTCGGCGGCGTGAAGCAGTCGCCCGACGATTTCGTCCGTTCCCAATCGGCGACGACCGGCCTGCCGGAATCGCTCTGCCGGGCGAACATGCAGAAGAACATGTTCGTGCTCTCCAACATGGACCGGATGCTCGACGCGCTGTCGCGGGGCCTGCCGCCGGAGGTGCTCTGGAAGGGCTGGGGCCGCGAGCAACGCGGGGTGGTGGTCAGCTATCAGGTGCAATCGCCGGTGCTGGGACTGGTGCTGCCGAGCAATTCCCCCGGCGTCCACACCCTCTGGCTGCCGGTGCTCGCCCTCGGCGTGGGGCTGGTGATGAAGCCGGGCGGCCAGGAACCCTGGACCCCCTACCGGATGGCAGCGGCGATGGTCGAGGCGGGTGTTCCGGCCGACTGCATCGGCCTCTATCCCGGCGCCACGGACGTCGGTGCCGCGATCCTCGCCGGCTGCCGCCGCAGCATGATCTTCGGCAGCGCCAAGACGGTGGAGCAGTACCGCGGCAACCCCGGCGTGCAGGTGCACGGTCCGGGATTTTCGAAGATCGTCCTCGGGGACGACTGCGTCGACGACTGGGAGCGCTACATCGACGTGATGGTGGAGAGCGTCGCCGCCAACAGCGGCCGCGGCTGCATCAACGCCTCGGCGATCTGGGCGAGCCGCCACACCGAGGCGATCGCCGCGGCCCTCGCCGACCGGCTCGGCCCGGTCGCGGTGAAGCCCCCCGACGATCCGGAGGCGAAGCTCGCCGCCTTCACCATCCCCGGCGCCGCGAAGGCGATCTGGGGGCAGATCGAGGCGGGGCTCAAGGCCCCCGGCGTGCGCCACGCAACGGCCACGCACGGCGATCGGCTCGTCGAGGGGGAGCGCTGCGGCTGGCTGCGGCCGGTGGTGGTGCACTGCGACTCGCCGGAACCGGAGATCGCCAAGGCGGAATACATGTTCCCCTTCGTGACGGTGGTGCGCTGCCCGCAGCAACGGATGCTCGAGGCGATCGGACCGACCCTCGTCGGCACCGCGATCACCAACGACCCCGCCTTCCAAGCGCAGCTCACCGACTGCACCCACATCGACCGGCTCAACCTCGGGCCGATCCCGACCACGAAGCTCGACTGGCTCCAGCCCCACGAGGGCAACATCATCGACTTCCTCTACCGCTCGCGCGCTCTCCAGGTGCCGGCCGCGGCGGCTGCGGCGGTGAGCTGATCCCTCGAGCTGATCCCGCCATCAGCCCCTCCGGCTGATCGCTTTCGCCCTTTCCGCGGTGCCGAGAGACCGACCGTGAGCGCGCAGGAGCCCGTCGCTGCCGAACAGTTGCCGCCGGGGAGCGCTCCGTATGAATTCCGCGCCCCGACCCGCCTCGTCGTCGGCGCGGGTTCGCTGGCGCGGCTGGGAGCGCTCGCCGCCGACCTCGGCGCCCGCCGGGTGCTCGTGGTGAGCGACCATGGCGTGGAGCACGCCGGCCACACCGCCGTCGGTGTCCGGTCCCTCGAGGCGGCGGGGATCACGGTGGAGCGGTTCGCCGACTTTGCGGAAAACCCGGGCACCGGTGCGGTGGAGGCAGGTACGGCGGTGGCCCGCGCCTTCTGCCCCGATCTCCTCGTCGGCCTCGGCGGCGGCAGTTCGATGGACTGCGCCAAGGGGATCAACTTCCTCCTCTGCTGCGGCGGCCGGATGCAGGACTACCGCGGCCGTCACACCGCCACCGCGCCGCTGTTGCCGACGATCGCCGTGCCAACCACCGCCGGCACCGGCAGCGAGACGCAGTCGTTCGCCCTCATCACCGACGACGCCACCGGCATGAAGATGGCCTGCGGTGATCCGCGCGCCGCGTTCCGCGTGGCGATCCTTGACGTCACCCTCACCCTCACGCAGCCGGCGCGCGTCACGGCGCTGACCGGGATCGACGCCCTTTCACACGCCGTCGAGAGCCACGTCAGCCGGGCGGCCACCCCCGCCTCGCGGGTGTTCTCCCGCGCGGCCTTCGCCCTCCTCGCGCACGGGCTGCCGCGGGTGTTCACCGATCCCGCCGACGTCGCCGCCCGGTCCGATGTGCAGCTCGGGGCCGCCTGGGCGGGGCTGGCGATCGAGAACGCGATGCTCGGCGCGGCCCACGCCCTCGCCAATCCGCTGACCGCCGCCCACCACGTGGTGCACGGCCAGGCGGTGGGACTGATGCTGCCGCACGTGGTGCGGTTCAACGCCACCGCCGGCGCGGCCGGCTATGGTGAACTGGCCGCGGCAATCCCCGGGCCGGCGACCGACGCGCCCCCCGCGGAGCGCTTGGCCATCTGGCTCGAGACGATCGTCGGCCGATCGGGCCTGGCCCGGTCGCTCGGCGCCCTCGGCCTGGCGACCGCCGACATCCCCTCCCTCGCGGCGGCTGCGGCCGGCCAGTGGACCGCCGGATTCAACCCGCGGCCGGTGGCCGCCGCAGACCTCTCGCTCCTCTACGAGGCGGCCCGATGAGACACACCCCGCTGCCGCCGTCGGTCGTGCCGCTGCTGGCTGCCGGGTTGCTGTGCGGCTGGCTGCCATGGGCGTGGGGGACCGCGCAGCGGGCCAGTGCCGCCGAGCCTGTCGCCGCCCCGACCAGCGCCCCGACCAGCGACCCGGCCAATGAAGCGCCCGCCGATGCCTGGCCGGTGTTCCGTGGCTGCCTCGCGGGCACGGGGCGGTCGGCGGGGGCGGTGCCGCTGCCGCTCGTGGAGCGCTGGCAACGGTCTCTCGGCAAGACCGCGGTCGATGCCACACCGGTGATCGCCGACGGAATGATCTACGTCGGCGACCTCGACGGCACGTTCCACGCCCTCGCCCTCGACGACGGTGCACCGCGCTGGACCGCCAAGAGCGAGAATGGCTTCCCCTCGGCCGCCGCCGTCTCCACCGATCCGGCCGTGCCGGTGGTGGTGGTCGGCGACGGCGCCGGGATCGTGCGCGCCTTCGACCGCAGGGCTGGCACGGTGCTCTGGACCCACGAGGCCAGGGGGGAGATCTCCGGCGGGCCGACGATCGTGCCCGGCGACGACGGCCCACGCGTGCTGATCGGGTCGCAGGACGCCACGCTGGTCTGCCTCCGGCTGGCCGACGGCACGGAGGTGTGGAAGCACACCATCGGCGACCAGATCCGCTGTTCGCCCACCGTCGCCGACGGCCGCGTGCTCCTCGCCGGTTGCGACGGCAAACTCCATGCGATCGACGTCGCCACCGGGACGGAGTCGGGCGCGGTGGCGATCGACGGCCCGACAGGCACCACCCCGGCGGCCGCCGCGGGGCGGGCGCTGTTCGGCAGCGAAGGAGGGGTCTTCTGGGCGATCGACGTGGCCGCCAACCGGGAAGCCTGGCGGATCGACCCGACCGGCAGCCCGCAGGCCTACCGCTCGAGCGCCGCCGTGACGGGCGATCTGGCGGTCGTCGGCACCCGGGGACGGGCGGTGGAGGCGTTCGCGATCGCCGACGGGACACGCCGCTGGCGGCAGCCGATGCGTGGCCGCGTCGATGCCTCGCCGATCGTCGTCGGGGTTGCCGGTGCCGAGGCAGCGGGCGGCGACACCGCTGTGATCGCCGCCGACTCGGCCGGGCGGATCGTCGCCCTCGATCCGGCCAGCGGTGCGATCCGCTGGCAGTTCGACGCCGGGGTCGCGTTCACCGCCTCGCCGGCGGTCGCGGCCGGGCGCGTGGTCCTCGTCGATGGCGAGGGCACCGTGTGGTGCTTCGGCGCCGCGCCCCCATGAACCCGGCGTTCGATCCAGAGCGATTCCGCCGCGAGGGCCGCGCGGTGGTCGATTGGCTGGCCGACTACTGGGCCGGCCTCGAGGACCGGCGGGTCGCCCACACGGTCGACCCCGGAGATGTGCGCGCGGCGCTGCCCGTCGCGGCCCCCGAGGCCCCGGAACCGCTCGCCGCGGTGCTCGCCGACCTCGACCGGGTGATCGTGCCGGCCCTGACCCACTGGCAGCATCCGGGATTCTTTGCCTACTTCCCCGCCAGCACCGCTCCCCCGTCGATCCTCGGCGAACTGCTCGCCGCCGGCCTGGGGGTGCAGGGGATGCTCTGGTCGACGTCGCCGGCCTGCACAGAACTGGAGACCCACGTCCTCGACTGGGTGGCGGAACTGCTCGGCCTGCCGCCGCGCCTCTCGAGCCGCGGCGCCGGCGGAGGGGTGATCCTCGACTCGGCATCGAGCGGCGTGCTGGTGGCGCTGGTCGCAGCGCGCGAGCGGGCCACCGCGGGGCGGACCAACGCCGCGGGGGTCGGGGCCGCCCCGGCGGCGCTGACGGCCTATGCCAGCGGCGATGCCCACTCCTGCGTCGAGAAGGGGGTGGGGATCGCCGGCCTGGGACGCGACTCGCTGCGGAGGATTCCCGTCGATTCAGCCGGGGCGATGGACACCGCCGCGCTCGAGCGCGCGATGGCCGACGACGCCGCGGCGGGCCGCCGGCCGTGCCTCGTGGTGGCGACCGTGGGCACCACCGCACGTGGCGGCATCGATCCGGTGGCCGCCATCGCCGCCGTCGCCGCCCGGCACGGGGCGTGGGTCCATGTCGACGCCGCCTGGGCCGGCACCGCGGCGCTCTGCCCGGAGTGGCGCGCGGCGCTCACCGACGGGGCCGACGCCGTCGACAGCTGGGGCACCAATCCCCACAAGTGGCTGCTGGTGAACTTCGATTGCCACTGCCTCTGGGTGGCCGATCGCGGCGCCCTGATCAACAGCCTGTCCACGAAGCCGGAGTATCTGCGCAACGCCGCCACCGAGAGCGGCGCGGTGATCGACTACAGCGACTGGCAGGTGCCACTCGGCCGGCGGTTCCGCGCCCTCAAACTCTGGCTCACGCTGCGTCTGTTCGGCGCCGAGGCCCTGCGGCAGCGGATCCGCGACCATGTGACCTGGGCGGCATGGTTCGCCGACCGGGTGGCGGCCGATCCCCGGCTGGTACTGCTCTGCCCGCCGAGCCTGTCGCTGGTCTGCTTCGCGGCGACCGGCGGTGATGCCGCCACGCTCGAACTCCTCGCCCGGATCAACGGCGCCGGGGAGGTGCTCGTGAGCCATGCCCGCGTGGCCGACCGGATCGCCATCCGGCTTGCCGTGGGGGCGACCCTCACGGAGCGCCGCCACGTGGAGGGGGCGTGGCGGATCATCAACGCTGCCCTCGCCCCTCCATCCGCTGCGGAGGCCGCGCCCTGACCACCGGCACCATGCACACCCGCTGGCCGCGGCAGCGGTCCTCCTGGTGGCTCACCGCGCATCCCGCATGCGTGGCGAGTGGCCGCCCCCGGACCCGCGCCTACGACAGCGCGGGCGTCCCCCACGTTCTCGAGTATTCCGAGGCCCAACTCCCGGTGGAGCCGGCCGGGCGCCCATCCCCGGGCCGCCCCTGAACGGCGCCGGCAGGGTGGCAGCGGGCCGGCAGGCTGCCTTTTCAAACTCAGGCGGCAAAAGCCCGACCGTGTATGGGGATTCTGGGGGAGATCTGCCGGCCGGGACCAAGTGTCAGGAGCCGGGAGGGCGACTCTTTCGATAGACAGAGGCGAGGAATTTCCATCGGCCGAACCAACGGCCGTGGGGGCCGTACTATTTGGTGCGACCCGGGGCGGTGGCACGCGGGGCAAGGACCGCTTGCTGGCGGCGGACCCGTCCGGGCCGAGGAGAGTACACACCATGGCACGCAAAGACGCCCTCGTGAACCTGCGGACGATCCTCGTCCGGCGCCGGGATGCCCTCCGCAGCGCCCTCGCCGGGGACTTGTCGCTGCTCAAGGAACTGCGGAGCGAGTCGCCCGGCGACATGATCGACGCCGCGCTCGATTCGGCGCAGGATGAGATCAGCTCGCAGCTGGCCGAGGTGGAGAGCCGCGAGCTCGCCCACATCGAAATCGCCCTCGAGCGGATGAAGTCCGGCGACTACGGCGTCTGC
Source organism: Planctomycetaceae bacterium (assembly GCA_005791575.1). Taxonomy (GTDB): domain Bacteria; phylum Planctomycetota; class Planctomycetia; order Pirellulales; family UBA1268; genus F1-20-MAGs016. The sequence goes on along the minus strand of SXWA01000075.1, from coordinate 7,578 downwards.
GATGTCTGCTCCGGCAAGATCCCGATGGCCCGGCTGCACGCGCTGCCCTATGCCACGATGTGCATCGCCTGCCAGCGGGAGAGCGAGCGGACCGGCTTCCGCGCGGCCCGCGAAGAGGTCGAGGACAGCTTCGCCGGCGATCTGGAGATCGACGTCTCCTGACGAGCGGCCAACGGCGCACCGGTTGGCTACCGCCCCCGAGCCGGGGCGGGGCTGCTGCGCGGCGGTAGCCGGAGACGTTTCAGGTATGCTCCGTCGGCGTCTGCCGCGTCTGCCCACGGAGCCGGTCATGTTCGACTTGTTGCCGTCCCGCTGGCCTGAGCCGACGCAGCGGTGGACCGCCCGGTTCCTCTGCTGCCTGATGGCCGCCATGCCCGTCCGGCCCGCCATGGCCGACGAGGCGGTGGTCCCTGTCCCCGCACCGGCGATCGAGCACGCGGCCCCCGCCACCGGGCAGGCCCCGGTGGATCCCGTCCGCCCGCTGCGGCTCTCCGCCGCGGAGCGCGAGCGGCTCTATGGGCAGGTGGTCCTCGAAGCGGAGGCCCTCGAGCGCCAGGGGGCGCAGCTCCGCCGCCTCACCCTCCTGCTCCGTCCCACGGTCGTCCACATCGACACGCGCAAGCCGGCCCTGCGGCCGCGGAACGGCAAGGCGAGCGAAGACGAGGCGGGCTCCGGGGTGATCGTCCAGATCGCCGGCCGCACCGTGGTGATCACCAACCGGCACGTGGTCAACCGGGCCGAGCTCGACAACATCACCATCCGCCTCGATGACGGTCGCGAACTGACCCCGCGGCGGCTCTGGTCCGACGCCGGCACCGACATCGCCGTGTTGGAGATCGTCGGCGACGATCTCGAGCCGGCGCGGCTGGCAGCCGCCGACACCCTGGAGATCGGCGACACGGTGCTGGCGATCGGCAGCCCGTTCGGCCTCTCCCATTCCGTGACCCTGGGCATCGTCTCCGCCAAGGGGCGCCGCGACCTCGAACTGGGTGACGAGGGGGTGCGGTTCCAGGACTTCATCCAGACCGACGCCGCGATCAATCCGGGCAACAGTGGCGGCCCGTTGGTCAATCTCCGCGGTGAGGTGGTGGGGCTCAACACCGCGATCGCGAGCAACTCCGGCGGCAGCGAGGGGATCGGGTTCGCGATTCCGGTGTCGATGGTGGAATTCGTCGCCCGGCAACTCGTCGAGAACGGCAAGGTGGCACGCGGGTACCTGGGGGTGGCCCTCGACAAGTCGTTCTCCCGCCAGAGCGCCGAGCGGCTGGGCATGGTGCGCGCCGTGGGGGCACGGGTGACGGGCGTGACCCAGGGGTCGCCGGCCGATGCGGCCGGCCTGCTCCCCGACGACGTGATCATCGAGTTCGGCGGCACGCCGGTCGACGACGACGACCATCTCGTCAGCCTCGTGAGCACCACGATGACCGACCGTGAGGTCGACCTGGTGGTGTTCCGCGACCGGCAGCGCGTGCCGCTGCGGCTGCGGGTCGCCAGCCGCGACCAATTCGAATCGCGTTGACCTTCCCGGCGGTACCCCACCAGGCCGGACGGGCCGGGGCTCAGGTCGCGGCGGCGGCGGCGGCCAACCCGCGGATGATGCAGTCCTCGACCGCCGCGGCGTCGCACGCGGTGAGGATGTCGGCGGTGGGCTGCCACTGGCGCGCCTGCCGCCGATCAACGACAAGCATCCCGGCGGTGAGGTCGCCGGCGGTCTCGACGTCGGCGGCGATCGTCGCCCGCTCGAAGAGCTCGGGATGCGTCGCCGCCACGAGCGCTACCGTGCCATGGAGCCGGATCCCCTCGCTGCCGAGCAATTGACGCTGGGCCCGGAAGGCGTGGGGCAGCATCCGCCGCAGGAGCGTCCCGGCCCGCGACGACTCGTCGGGAAGCTGATCGAGCAGCCCGAACCCGAGGACGAGCTGGCCCGACGTCTCGAGCGGCACGAGCACCTTGGCCAGCGGCTGAAGGATCAGGTGGCGGGCGGCCTGGGGATCGGCGAAGAAGTTGGCATCTGCCACCGGGGTGGCGTCGCCCGCCGCCCGGAGGCTGCCTCCGGAGACCACCACCTCCTGCACCAGATCGACCACGCCTGGGTCGCGGCGGAACAGCCGCGCCAGGTTCGTGAGCGGGCCCAGCGCGATGATCGTCACCTGCCGGGGGTGGGCCCGGAGCGTCTCCCAGATCACCTTCTCGGCGACATGCCCGCCGTGGAGCGACACCTGGGGCAGGTCGATCCCACCGAGGCCGTCGGTGCCGTCGAGGAGGAATGGCCACGGGGTCAATTCAGCGTCGGCCGGTGCCGCACCCAACCGGGGCAGGCGCGGCGGATCGAGCAAGTTGACCAGCGCCTGGAGGTTCGCGGTGGCCCGCTCGTGCCCGACGCAACCGGCCGTGGCAGTTACGGCGAGGACTTCGAGACGCGGGTCGAACAGCGCCATCGTCAGCGCCACGGCATCGTCGATGCCCGGATCGACGTCGATGATCACCTTGCGGGTCACGGCACCACTCGCTCCTGGGCTCCGCGGCTGGTGTAGGCTCTGAAACACTTGCCGACCGGGCATCGTATCGGATCGGCCAGCCGAACGGCCCGAAACCCGCCCCCCTGGCGCCGCCATGGCCCCCGAGACCGACCCCTGCGCCGCCGCCGTCGATCGGCTCACTGCCGGCATCCCGCCCTCCAGACGCGAGGCCCACGACATCGTCGAGACCGTGTTTGCCGGCAGGGGCGCGCTCGATGCCTTCGGCCGCTGGCTGACCTTGCTGGCCGACCGCCCCCCCGATGCCGAGGTGATCGCGGGGGTCGCGGCGGCGGTCCGTGGGCGGATGGTGCCCGTGCCCCACGACCTGCCCTTGGTCGCCGACACCTGCGGAACCGGTGGCGACGGTTCGGACACCTTCAACATTTCCACCGCCGCAGCGATCGTGGCCGCCGCCGCCGGGCTCCCGGTGGCGAAGCACGGCAACCGCGCCGTCTCCAGCCGCACCGGCTCCGCCGACGTGCTCGCCTCCCTCGGGGTGCGCATCGATGCCGACGCCGCGACCAGCGGCCGCTGCCTCCGGGAGACCGGCATCTGCTTCTGCCTGGCGCCACTCCACCATCCGGCGATGGCGCTGGTGGGCCCCCTGCGCCGGTCGCTCGGGCGGCCGACCGTGTTCAACGCGATCGGCCCGCTGTGCAATCCCGCCGGTGCCACGGTGCAGGTCGTGGGGGTGGGGCGGCCGGCGCTGCGGGAACCGCTCGCCCTCGCGGCGGCGAACCTCGGCGTGAAGCGGATGCTCGTGGTGTCGGGGGCGCTCGCGGCCGACGGGACGCGCTCCTGCGACGAGGTGAGCGTATTCGGCCCCACTGACGTGATCGACGTGCGTGGGGGGCGGCTCCACCCCCTGCGCTGGGAGCCGGCCGACTTCGGTCTCGCGCGCCGCGCGGAGGCTGACCTCGCCGGGCTCGCGGTCGACGGCCCGGAAGCGAGTGCCGCCATCATCCGCCGCGTACTCGCCGGGGAGCGGGGTGCGGCGCGCGAGATGGTGGCTGTCAACGCCGCCGCCGTCCTCTGGGCCGCCGGGCACGCAGCCACCCCGGCTGAGGGCTGCCGCCTGGCACTCGACACGATCGATGGCGGCGCCGCCGGCGCCACGCTGGCCCGGCTTGCCGCGGCCACCCACGACAGCGCCTGGGAGACCGGGGCATGAAACTCGATGTCATCCAACCCGACGCCATGCCACCCGCCCCCGCGGGCGCCTCCCCCCCCCTGCCCTGCTGCGCCAAGCCCGCCACCGGCGAACTGGGGTGGCAGTGCCCGATGCACCCCGACGTCACCGCCTCCGCCCCCGGAAGCTGCCCCGTCTGCGGGATGGATCTGGTGCCGATCGGCCAATCGACAACGGCCGCCGACGACGCGAAGCACGCGCGCCGGCGGCTGGTGATCTGCAGCGTGCTCGCCGCCCTGCTGATGGTGGTGTCGATGACGGCGATGGCCGGCCACGCCCTGGGATGGACCGGTGGCCCGGTGCACTGGCTGGCGGGCACGGCGGGCAATTGGCTGCAGTTGGTGCTCGCCACGCCGATCGTCATCTGGGGCGGGTGGCCGATCCTCACCGGCGGATGGGCCGGTTTCCGCCGCGGGCGGCCGACGATGTTTTCCCTGGTCGGGCTGGGGATCGCCGTGGCCTTCCTCGCCAGCGTCGTCGCCACCCTCGCCCCGGGGATGTTTCCCGGCGCGTTCCGCCGCCACGACGGGAGCGTGGAGACGTTCTTCGAGTCGGCCGGCATGATCGTCGTGCTCGTGATGGTGGGGCAGGCACTCGAATCGCGTGCCAGGCGTGGCACGGGGGCGGCGCTCCGCAGCCTCCTTGATCTCGCGCCGCCAACCGCGGAACGCGATCCGGGGGGAGAGACGGTGCCGCTGGTGCAGGTGCGGCCCGGCGATCGGCTGCGGGTGCGGCCCGGCGGCCGGATCCCCACCGACGGCACGGTGCTCGAGGGAACCACCACGTGCGACGAGTCGCTGCTCACCGGCGAGCCTCTGCCGGTGCCGCGCGGGCCCGGCGACAAAGTGCTCGGGGGGGCGATCAACGGCCCGGCGCTGGTCGTCATCCGCGCCGACACCCCCGCCTCCGACGCCCTCGTGGCGCGGATCGCCCGGATGGTGCGCGAGGCCCAGACGCGCCGGGCCCCGATCGAAGCCCTCGCCGACCGGGCGGCGGCGATCTTCACGCCGGCGGTGCTGCTGGTGGCGTTGGCGACGTTTCTCGGTTGGGCATGGTTCGGCCCGGAACCGCGTCTCGCCCTCGGACTCGTGTCGGCGGTGAGCGTGCTCGTGATCGCCTGCCCCTGCAGTCTGGGCCTGGCCACGCCCCTCTCGATGACGGTGGCGATCGGCCGCGGGGCGCGCGGGGGGATCCTGGTCCGCAGCCCGGCGGCGCTCGAGTCGCTGGCCGCCACCGGCACCTTTGCCTTCGACAAGACCGGCACCATCACCCGGGGAACGCCGCGGCTGGTGGGCTGGATCGCCCTCGCCCCCGACGGGCAGCCGATCACCCGGAGCGCCGCGGGTGGGGGCCGACCCGTGCCGGAAACCGGTCCCGAGCGCGACCTGCTGCGCCGCGTGGCCGCGGTCGAGTCGGCCAGCGAGCATCCCCTCGCCCGGGCCTTCGCCGCCGCCGCCGACGAGGCCGGGTTCGTGCTCCCGCCGGTGACCGATGCCACGGCCGTCGTGGGAAAGGGGATCCGCGGCCGCTGCGACGGCGCGGGGGTGAGCGTGGGCAGCGCGGGGTTGCTGCGTGACTCGGGCGTTTCCGCCGCCGATCTCGAGGGGGGCGCCATCGCCACCTGGATCGCCGCGGCCACAGCGATGGGGCAAACCATCGTGCTGGCGGCAGTCGATGGCCGCCTCGCGGGGGGATTCGCCGTCGCCGACCCGCCGCGCGAAGAGGCGGCGGAGGTGATGCGGGTCTTGCGGCAGCGCGGCGCGACCCTGGAACTGCTCTCCGGCGACACCACCGCCGCTGCCGGCCATGTCGGCTGGCTCGTCGGCATCGACCATGCCAGCGGCGGCCTCTCACCCGCGGAAAAAGCGGAGCGGATCTCCGCCCTCCGCAGCGCGGGCGCGCGGCGGGTGACGTTCGTGGGCGACGGCATCAACGACGCGGTCGCCCTCGCCGCCGCCGACACCGGCATCGCGATGGGGAGCGGAGCCGACGTCGCCATCGAGACCGCCGACATCACGCTCCTCTCAGGGGGCCTGGCGGCGGTGCCACGGGCGCTGGCGCTCGCCGACGCCACGATGCGCAACGTGTGGCAGAACCTCCTCCTCGCCTGCATCTACAACCTGCTGGCGCTGCCTGTGGCTGCCGGACTCCTCTATCCGTGGTTGGGGCACGTCACCAGCCCGATGCTCGCCGCCGCGGCGATGAGCGTCAGCTCACTGTCGGTGATCGCCAACGCGCTCCGGCTCCGCCACGTGCCGCTGCCCGCGGTGGGGGCGGCGGACGGACCGGGGATCAGGCGGGCGTGACTCCCGTCAGGGGCACGGCCAGACCGTCGTGGGCCAATTCCACCCCCGGCGGCAGCGCCGCCGAGACGGCGGCGTGCTCCAACTCGTGGGACAGATGCACGAGGAGCGTGCGCCGGGCGTTGATCATCCGCGCGATGTCGACCGCCTCGGCGAGCGACAGGTGGGTGGGATGCCGCGTCGGCCGCAGGCAGTCGAGCACGAGCACGTCGAGGCCCTCGAGCAACGGCCTGGTGGCGGCGGGGATCGCATTGGTGTCGGTGCAGTAGGCGAGGTCGCCGAAGCGAAAGCCGAGGACCTCGAACGGGCCGTGCAGCAGCCGCAGCGGCACCACGCGGCAGCCGAGCACCGTGAACGGCGCGGTGGAAATCGTCTGGAACCGGAGCTGGGGGACACCGCCACCGGGAGCCGGCGTGGCGGCGAAGGCGTAGTCGAAGGCCTGGCGGATCCGGGCCTCGACGCGGGGCTCGCAGAGCACCGGCAGGGGCCGTCCGGCATGGAAACAGATCGGACGGACATCGTCGAGACCGTAGACGTGGTCGACATGATCGTGCGTGTAGAGAATCGCATCGACATGCGTCAGGCCGGCCCGGAGGAGCTGGAGCCGGAGGTCGGGCGTGGTGTCGATGAGCAGGGTGCCGCCCGGCAGGCCGACCGCCACACTCGTGCGCAGCCGGTTGTTGCGCGGATCGACGCTGGTGCACGTCTGGCAGCCACACCCCACCACCGGCACCCCGACGCTCGTACCGGTCCCGAGGAAAAGGAGCTGCCCACCGATGTCGCGACCGACCGCGCGGGGAAGAGGAGGCATGGTCGGTCGGGAACGTTGAGAAACGGCGTGGGGCTCCGCCGGGAGGATACCGCATCGCCGGGCAAAGTCCCTCCGCCCGGGTCGCCTTGACCCATTGGAGCCCCTCCCGCGACAATTCCCGGAAGGCTGCGGACGGCTTCACCGCTTCCTCCCGTCGCGGCTCCGGGTGGTTGGCCGACACGTTGCACCCTTGCCGTCTGTTCCCGGCACCGCTGCCGGCCCGACGGCGTCCTTTCGACGCCTCCTCCCGGCCCCGTCCGCCCTCGTCCGCCCCGTCCGCCCCCGTCCCCTGTCAGCCCCGCCATGGAACACCTCGAACGCCTCTGGGAATTGGTGAGCAACACGGCGGCGGGGGCCGGATCGCGCCTCGAGCGGATGCTCACCGGCTTGTTCGGCTCCTCCAATGCCCGCTATCTGCGCCGGCTCGAACCGCGCATCGAGGCGATCAACTCGCTGGAGCCGAAATACCGGGAGATGAACGACTCCGAGCTCCGCGGACAGACCGCCGAGTTCCGCCGCCGTCTCGCCGCGGGGGAGACGCTCGACGACATCCTCGTCGAGGCCTTCGCCGTCTGCCGCGAGGGTGGCCGGCGGTTCCTCGGGATGCGGCACTACGACGTGCAGTTGATCGGCGGGATGGTGCTCCACTCCGGTGCCATCGCCGAGATGATCACCGGCGAGGGCAAGACACTCGTGGCGACCCTGCCGGCATACCTCAACGCCCTCGAGGGCAAAGGGGTGCATGTCGTCACCGTC
>SXWA01000074.1 GCA_005791575.1 Planctomycetaceae bacterium | reverse complement strand
GGCACCGTCGCCAGCGGCGACGACGTCGAACGTGATCTGGTCGGCCGCCATCGTGGTGATCGGCAGGCGGTTGACGTAGGGCTCACCGGGGACGTGGCCGCGGAGCGGCACGTCACCGGGCCGGGTGCGTTCTGCCACGTAGCGCATGTACTCGGCGTCGAACTTCCGGTACTGCAGCTTCACGCTCACCGTCACCGGTCCGGTGACGTCGGCGGGGATGTCGAGACCGTAGTGCACCGTCCAGGCGGCCCCCGGGGGGATCTGGTGGTTGTAGAGCGGGACGAAGATGTCCTGCGGGTTGCGCCGGTTGATCCGGTTCCCCTCGCGGTCGAGCATGAAGATGTTGATGAAGTGCGCCCAGCGGTCGACCTCGTTGCCCGCCGCCGGGTCGATGCCGCCGCTGCGGCCGATGACCCGCTCCCCCGCCTTCACCGTGACGTCGAGCCAGACCTCGTTGGAGTCGGCGGTGCCTTGGGTGAAGACGTGGCCGAGCTTGAGCGTGCGGATCACCGTCTCGAGCAGGTAGTTCCGCCCCGCCACCAGCACCGGCACGCGGGGCCGCAGCGGGGCGATCAGCCGGCCGTCCACCGTGCCCCCCGTGCGGATCCCGAAGATGTCGACGCGCGTGATGTCGGTGAGGAACTTCCGGTGCGCCTCGATCACGTCGGGGCGGTCGCCGAGCCAGGCGAGGCCCGTGTTGGCCGCCGGGAAGAGGTGATCGTGCACGGTCAGCCGGCCGGTGGCGTCGTGGTACTTGGCCCCGAAGTCGGCGCTCTCCGCCAGTGGCATGTGGCAGGCGTTGCAGCTGCCCTTCGCCTCGGCGGGGTAATAGAAGCTCCGCGCCCCGTGCCCCGACACCCCCGACAGCAGATACGGGTCGTAGTGGTTCTGGCCGCGGAGGAAATCCTTGTAGTGGGTCAGTTCGCCGGGGAGGCTCACCTTGTGGCAGGTGGAGCAGAACTCGGCGTCGCGGTGGAAGTCCTTGAGGAACGTCTTCTTGTGGTGAGCCGGCTTGGCTTTGACGAGCTGGTTGTTGATCCACTGGAGCACCGCGTTGTCGCTGGTGGCGAACGGGTAGTGGATCGGCTCGTCGATCGTGTAGTCGGCGTTGCCGCGCGTGCTGTTGACGTGCGTGATGGCGTGGCACGTGGTGCAGGTGATCCCGGCGTGGGCCGTGGGGTGGTGGACGTCGTCGTAGGCGGGATCGTCGAAGGCGCCGCTGTAGAACGGCACCGGATCGTGGCAGCCGGCGCACCAGCGCGCGGCCCGCAGGCTGCCGTCGCGGTCGAACGACACCTGCCGCGTCTCGCGGACGCTCGCCAGGTAGGCGGGATTGTTGAACGAACTGAAGTGATGGGAGCTCTTCTCCCAGCCGGCATGGACGTCGGCGTGGCACTTCTTGCAGTAGTCATCCATCATCAGCACGTCGGCCGGGATGTAGTTGCCACTGGCGGTGCGGGCCAGCGACGGCTCGAAGTACTGCGTGCCCTCCTCGGGGCCGACCGCATGCCAGTGCCGCGGATCCTGCACGTGGAGCGCGGCCATCGCGGCGATCCCCGCTCCCACCAGTCCCGCGTAGGTGAGGCCGACGCGCCAGCGGATGCGCGGCCCGGCCAGACGGTGCAGCCAGTAGAGCCAGACCGCCGCGAGCGGGGCGATCACGTGCGCCCAGTAGGTGATCTGGGTGCCGAGCGGCGTCCGGGCGGCCGTCCCGCTGGCGCGGAGCCCGAGCAGCGCGCCACCGGAGAGGAGCACGACCAGCGCCACGGCGAACAGCGCGTAGCCCACGCGGACCGCGCGGCGATTCTTCCGGTGGCGGGTGTTGGCCATGTGAACGAGGCCGAACACCAGAAACGGCGCCACGAAGAGGAAACCGAGCACGAGGTGGACGAGGAACATCCACTGGTAGAGCCAGTTCTGGTAGGTCCGGCCGGTGAACCATTCCACCGCCGTGATGGCAGCCAGATAGGCGGAATTGGCACCGATCACCGCCACGAGGCCGAGGACCACCACCAGCAGGCGGCGGAGGCGCGGCCCGACCGCCGGCAGCACGGTCCTCCGCGCCGGTCGCGGTACGGCATCTCCGGCCCCCTGCGTCACGCTCGTCGCCATGCCTGCCCCCGTCGTCCCGGCTGTCGGTCGAGTGACCGGTTGACCGGCAATTCTAGCCCTCCCAAAGCCGCCGGCAGGCCTCCAGGACCAGGGCGCCGCCGGAATCCGCGGATCAGCCCTCACCGGGGGCCGCGCCGGAGCGGTGGCGCACGGCCCGCCAGAAGGCGCCGGTCTGGCGGCGGGTCTGCCGGTCGCGGAGCCAAGCCCGCAGGGTTTCGGAGTCGGGGGCCGGGTCGTCCGGGGCCGGCGGATAGGAACGCATCGAGCGGAAGGGCAGCGGTTCCACCGCCTGCCCGGCCGCGGTCGCGAGGTTGGCATCCTTGTCCCAGCCGACGCTCTTGAAGAGGAAATCGCGGGTCCAGCCGGGCGGCGGCCCCGGGGGCACGGCGAATTCCACCGTCACCTCGTCTCCCGCCCCCATCACCACCAGCCGGTCGTCACTCACGGCCAGCAGGTCGTGGACGTCGCCGAAGGCCGTGAAGCACCCATCCATCGGCGGCCATTTCGGCCCCGTCACCGGATGCTCGTAGGGAAAGCGCTCGGGGCCGTCGCCGCCGTCGCGCTCGATCCGCGAGCAGCCCCGGTGGTGGAGATCGGCCCGCAGCGGCTCGAGCTCCACCAGACGGATCTCGGCCGGCGTCTCGCCGCTCGTGAAGCGGATCTCGTCCCAGTGGATCTCCATGCTCGTGCCGATCCGAAGCATGGTGGCGTCGGCGGGAAGGACCCCCGACAGATCGACGGCGATCGTCTTGGTCTTGCCGCCGGGAAACCCGGTGAACGGGATCGCCTCGCGCCACCCCCCCGCCCCATCCGGCACCTCGATGAACGGCGGCCGGGGCAGTCCGAGGCGCGGATGGTCGGTGAGCTGGACATTGAGATTGACCGTCGTCGGATAGGTCCAGCCGGTGAGGAACAACACCAGCCGGCCGCGGTCGATGTCGGGACCGAGATCGAGTTCGATGCGGTGCTCCTCCATCAGCCCCTGCCGCAGCTTGCGGGCCGCGGGCCGCGCGAACGAGCCGTCGGCAGCGGTGAGGGCCGGCAGCAGGTCGGTGCCGGCGCCGTCGCGTGCCACGCGGGGATGGCGCGGTGCGGCGAGGGTGTGCACCCCGAAGGCCGCGATCGTGGGCGGCCCCACCTTCTCGTTGCTCACCACCTCGACCCCCGTCGGATGGTCCACCACCACGAGGCGCACCTCGTCGAAGTAGGCCGCCTCCCACAGTTCCTCGGTGAGTTGGACGACGTAGCGGTCGTCCTTCGGGCGGAGCGCCGCGCCGGGCACGAGGAGGTATTCCCATTCGCGGGCCGGCACGAGGTCGCCCGCCGCGCGCTGCAATCCCAGCGGTGCCCCCCAGAGGAGGTCGGTGACGAATCCGAAACCGGTGCCGTTCCAGGCATAGAGATAGGGGCACGAGCCGAGCAGTACCTGCTGCTCGCAGACAAGGGTGTCGGCGGGGGGTTGGATCAGGTTCTGCGGCACCCCGTTGAGCCACAGCACGCGGACGACGTCCGCCGCGGGGCGCCTGCCGAGGCCGAAGTGCGTGGTGCGCCGGCTCACCGTGCGCGGCTGGTAGGTGTCGCCGGCCTTCAGCTCGAGGAGGCTGCCGAGGCCATTGGCGTTGACGCGGCCGCTGGGCGCGAACTGCTCCCCCTTCACCTGCTGCGCTTCGAGGGCCACGTCGAGCCAGTGATTGGCGTTGCCCCCCCGGTTGTCCCAGAGGCTGATCCCGTCGGGCCCGGCGATCGCGAGGTCGAGGTCGCCGTCGGCGTCGAGGTCGCCGGCATCGACGGAGCGCAAGTCGGTGAGCGCAGGGCCCGCCGCCCCGGTCCCGGCGGGAGGCCCCTCGACGAGCCCGACCGTCTCGAACCGCCGGCCGGGCAGGCCGCGGAGGGTGACGAGCCCCGCGCGGCCCCAGCCGACGAGGTCGAGCCGGCCGTCGTTGTCGTGGTCCCAGGCGAGCAGGCCGCTGCACGGCGCGTCGGTCACCGCCGTGGCATCCGTCGGCGGCGGGCCGTCCAGCCGCCGCCCCGCGAGGATCCGGATCCCGTCGTCGCCGGCGGTGAGCAGGTCCCACCCGCCGTCGCCATCGGCATCGAGGCATTCCACCGCCGGTCCGCCGCTGGTCGCCAGTGGCACCGCGCGGAACTGACCATGACGGAGGTTCTCGAGCAGCACGGTGCCCCCGTCGCCCGTGGCGACGATGTCGAGGTCGACGTCGTGGTCGTGGTCCACCGGCACGAGCGCCACGTCTCCCGACGGCACGCCGTCGAGCCCCGCCGGCGTGGCCTCGCGGAACGCCCCCTGCCCCGTGTTGCTCCACATCCGCAGTCCGCCGTCGCCGACGGTGACCAGATCGACGTCGCCGTCGGAGTCGAGGTCGGCACAGGCTGCCGCACGGACCGGGCTCGTGGTGACCGGCTCGAGCGCTTCGAGACTCCGGCCACCCGTTTCTCCGAGGCGGTTGCGGAACGGCAGCGCACCGAACGCGCCGAAGGCGATCAGATCGGGATCGGCGGCAGGGCAGCCGCGGGGATTGGCGGCCGGCGGCCCATCGACAGGATCGGTGGCCGGCCGCACCGCCGGTTCGACGCGCCGGGCCTCGTCGAAATCGAGGTCGAGGTCGGCCGCCAGCACCCCCGCCACTCCCACCGGCAGCGCCGCGCCGGCCAACTCCTCCCACCGGCCGACGGCGCCGCGCCGCGCGATCCGCAGGCCTGCGGGCCCGGCACCGATCAGGTCGAGTTGCCCGTCGAGATCGACATCCTCCAGGCGCACCACCACGGCCGCGGCGCCGGCCGCGTCCCCCGGCCCGTCGAACGCGGCGAGGCGCACCGGCACCGCGGCGTCG
>SXWA01000073.1 GCA_005791575.1 Planctomycetaceae bacterium | reverse complement strand
TGCCGGCGACCACTGACGCCGGGAGCGCAGCGAGGCAATTCAGCCGCCGCCGGGAGCGCAGCGAGGCAATTCAGCCGCCGCCGGGAGCGCAGCGAGGCAATTCAGCCGCTGTTCACTAGCAGTCCGTGGCCAAAGTCCATCCTTGGCCTTTGGCCACCCGAAAAGCTGCGCTTTTCTCGGGAGCGGCGCTCCCGGCACCTCATCCGTGAGGTGCAGCAGGCTGTTTGGCCACAGCCTGCTAGCGCTGCGAAACCCGCACCCAGTCGATCTCGAAGCGGGCCGGAAATGGCGTGCCGGCGTCGGGATTCCCGACGAAGCCGCCACCGATGGCCAGATTGAGCACGAGGTGGAAAGGCTGGTCGAACGGGGCGGGGAAGGCTCCACCGGTCGAGGTCCACTCCGTCTGCGTCTGCCAAACCTGGCCGTCCACCAGCCAGGAGATCTTGCCCCGCTCCCACTCGATTGCGAACGTGTGGAAGTCGTCGGCGAACGTGCCCTTCGTGAGCCGGTGCTGGGTGCCGGAGTGGCGGTTGTCGGGCCACCCACCGCCGTAGTGGAGCGTGCCCCAGAGGACCGCCGGCTCCTGCCCCTTGATCTCCAGGATGTCGATCTCGCCGCTGGCGGCCCAGCCGCCGTAGGCATCGTCGCTGGGGAGCATCCAGATCGCCGGCCAGATCCCCTGGCCGGTCGGCACCTTCGCCCGGACCTCGATCCGCCCGTAGCGCCAATCCCCGCGCCGCTTGCTGCGGATCCGGCCGGAGGAATACTCCCGCACCGTGCCGGCGATGCCGTGATTGTCCTTCCGGGCCTCGATCACGAGCAGCCCGTTCTCGACGCGCACGTTCTCGCGGCGGTCGGTGTAGATCTGCAGTTCGTGGTTGCCGCCGCCGAAGGCGTTGACCTCGATCTCCCACTTCGACCAGTCGAGCGCGGGGCCGTCGAACCCGTCCTCCCACACGACCTTCCACTCCGGCTCGGCGGCTGCGGACTCCGCGCCGAAGAAAGCCGACCCGCAGAGGGTAGTGACGAGAACCGCGGCGAAGGTTCGGCGCATGGCAGTGAGGTTCCGGTGGACTGATGCCGGCGGATCATACCGCGCCGGCTCACCCGCCGTGCCGGCCGCCGAGTGGCCGGCGACTCGTCTCACGGACCGCGCTGCACGGAGGGAACCGGATTCGGAATCTGTGCCGGCGCAGGGGCTTGAACGGGTCCCGTCGTCGTATCGAAGCCACGCCCGCCAGCAGTGGGAGCAGACTCTCCGTCCGCGCCCGGGATCGAGTTGAGGATCGACCAGGAGGCGATCGGATCACCCATCTCGTATCTGGAACGATCACGTTGGTCTCGTAAAAGTAAAAGTGGACCAGCGAACGCCGACGTGCGCCGACCACCGTGGTAGGCCGGCGGATGCCCAGACCACTTCGGTGGCGTGAGCAGCTCTGAACGCCGCTGATGCTTTGGCCCGAGGTAGGCCGGCGGAAGCCCATACCACTCCGCTCGGGAGTAGGGATCGTCTTCGGGACTCGGTGGCAGTGGCAGCGGCAGGGGGGGCCGCGGCAGTCCTGGCAGGGGAAGATCGAAATCGCCGACGCCGGACGTGAGGACCCGGGGGGCCTGTCGGCCTCCCTTGGAACCGGCCAACCGGATGACCGACCGTCGCACGATCGCGGTCAGTTCCGTCGCGGTGATCACCGGATCGCTGCTGCACGAGTCGAGAATCGCCTTGGTGAAGGCGCCATGCTGCCATTCGGCGTCCTCCGTCGGTCTGTCGAGTGGGTGATGGGTGGCGAACATGGCCACGGTGCCGACCGGGAGCATCTCGGGAACCAAGCTTCTCCCCCATGGATAGACCGGGCCCGGTGACATCGAGTGGACGTGGCAGTCGGCGAGCAGCAGCTTCCTGCCTGCATTCGATTCCAGGAGCGCGTCGATCACCTGCCCGAATTTGAAGAGCGTGTTCGGGTTGGGCTCCCACACCTCCTGCCCGTCGTCGGTCCATTTCAACCCCCGTCTGGTCTCGCCCCACACGGGTTCCTTCAGGGCGCGCCAGGTCTGGGCGTCGTAGCTGCAGAAGAGAGCCGTGTCGACCCATCGCAAGCGAGTCGAGCCGAGGTAATCCCACCGGACAAGGTCAAACTCCGATCCCTTGCCGAAGAATCCGACGACGACGACGTCGTCGTCCGTGCCATCCATGGTCGCGATCGCCTCGAGCTGCTCCTTGATCGCCGTCGTCGTCGCCTCTTTCCCGAGGAGGACGGCAACGTCGAATCCGGCGGTGCGAAAAAGATCGCCGAGAGCCTGCGCATCCGCCTCCGCATATCGATGACCGGGATCGTCGAGCCGCTCATCCGCATGGTGGCTCACCCCGACGAAGAGGGCGCGACGTTCGCCGCCACGCGCCGGGACCGTGATGAGCACGATCAGGAGGGAGACCAAAAGACCGCCCATAGTGGTTCGCATGGTATCGCAGACTCCATGGAAGGGGTGGCTGTATCCGGCCCCGACATCCGGCCCCGACATCCAACATCGACCGCCGGTCGCCGGGCATGATCCCTCATCCCCCCGGAGAGGCGATTCATTGGCCCAGCGGAGAATAGTCTACGCTTCTGGTCCGCTCGAGTTCCATCTCACGTTCCAGGCCACGACCGAGATCCCCATCGGGGAGGAGTGTCACCGGCCCGTCCACCATGGCAGCAGAATCCACGACCCGCACCGGCGAGCTGCTCCACCCCGCCGCAGACGGACCGTTTTTCGAGTGGCATCCCGCCGACTTCGCGGGTGATGCGACCGACGCGCTCTGCGCCGAGCTGTCGCGGCTCGCCTACGCGCCTTTGCCGCGGATCGAAGCCGAGCTCGGCCGCGTGGGGATCGAGTTGCTCGCCACCCTGCGGAGCAAGCGGCTCTTCCCCGCCCAGGCCGAGGCCGACGGATTCGTCTGCCGCGACGGGCGGCGCGACACGCTGTTCGCCGTCTTCCGCGGCACCGAGACCGGCAACGTCGACGACCTCCTCTCCAACCTCCTCGTCGATCCGGTCGAGTGGCGGCCGGGCATGATCGCGCACCGCGGCTACGGCGCGACGTTCGACGAGCTGCGGCGGCCCCTCGACGAGTGGCTGCTCGCCCCGCCCGCGCGGGCGATCGCCACGGGGCACAGCCTCGGTGGCGCGCTGGCGACACTCTGCAGCGCCGACTTCCCCGCCGTGGAGCTGGTCACGTTCGGCGCCCCACGGGTCGGATCGGAGTCGCTCTTCTTCCGCCAGCGGCAGCCGGTGCGGCGCTATGTCCACTGCTGCGACCTCGTGCCCCGGGTGCCACCGGCGAGCTTCACCGAGCCCGATCTCCACGAGCTGGCCGACGGGCTCCTCGACAACCTCGGCACTCCCGAGGGATGGCTCGGCGCCGCCTCCCAGGTGGCGCTGCGGCAGACGGCGCGGCTCGCCGCCGCCAGCCTGGCGCGGATGGCCGAACTGCGCGGCTGGGCCCATCGGTTCGTCCACCCGCGTCCGCTGATCTATCTCGACCGCCGCGGGGCGATCCATTCCGATCCGGCCGACGACCTGATGACCCGCGATCAGCGGCAGGCGCGGCGCGACTACCGCGCGGCCCTCGGCGCGGGTGGGACGACGGGGGAGTCGAGTGCCGTCCTCGAGGCGCTGGCCGCGCTCTCTTCGGCCCTCCTCCGCGGCGACCGCGCGGCCGTCGGCCGGGCCCGCGAGACACTGTTCCGCGAGCTCGCCCGGACAGACGCACTCGGGCGGGTGGTCGTGCGCGACCTCGCCGACCACGCGGCGATCCACTATGTCAGGGCACTCGTCGAGCGGGCGCAGGCCGTCCCCCGGCTCGATCGCTGAATCGGCGTCAACGCCCGGCAGCCGACGGCCGTCAGCCTGTGGCCAAAGTCCATCCTTGGCCTTTGGCCACCCGAAAAGCTGCGCTTTTCACGGGAGATGCGCTCCCGGCACCTCTTCCGTGAGGTGCAGCAGGCTGTTTGTCCACAGCCTGTCAGCCGGTGGCCCCGGACAGCACCTTGCCGAGCGTCTCCCCGAGCGCGGCGGCACTGCGCTTGAGACCCTGCAATTCCTTCGGCCAGAGCTCGATCTCGACGGTCTTTTCGGCCCCGCCGCGCCCCACGATCGTCGGCACCGAGAGGGCGACGTCACGGATCCCGTAGCTCCCCGGACCGCCATGGAGCACGGTCGAGACCGGAAGGACGCACTTCCGATCGAGGGCGACGGCGTGGATCACCTCCGCGATCGACACCCCGACGGCGAAGCCGGCCCCGGTCTTCTTCTTGATCATCTCCGCACCGCTGGTCTTCGTCCGCTCGAAGACGTCGGCGGCGAGCTTCGGCGTGTAGCCCGGCCACTTCTCCAGCGCCAAGCCGGCGATCGCCGCGCTGCTCCACACCGGCACCATCGTGTCGCCGTGCTCGCCGAGGATGATCGCCTGGACCTGCGTGGCGGGAGCCTTGAGGTTCATCGCGAGGAGCGACCGGAAACGGAGTGTGTCGAGGAGCGTGCCCAGACCGATGACGCGACCGCGCGGCAGGCCGAGCTCCTGCTCGGCGAGGAAGGTGAGGATGTCGACCGGGTTGCTGACCACGAGCACCGTGGCGTCGGCACGGATGCCGGTTGACTTCAGCGACCCGAGGATCGAGCGGAAGAGGACGACGTTGCGGTTGATGAGCGCGAGGCGGCTCTCGTCGGGCTTCCGCCGCAGGCCGGCGGTGATGCAGACGACGTCGGCGTCGGCGAGCGTCTCGTAGCCGCCGGCGCGGATCACCTGATCGGCGATCGCCGGCGTGCCGTGGAGCATGTCGAGGGCCTGGCCGTCGGCGAGATCGGCGTTCGCGTCGACGATGACGATCTCGTGGACGAGGCCGCCGAGCTGGAGGGCGAAGCCCGCCGACGATCCCACGATCCCGCCGCCGCCGATGATCCCGACTTTCATGTGCGCTGTTCCTGGAGGTGGTTGCGGTGGAGACCCGGCGTCAGCAGCCCGTGGCCAAAGTCCATCCTTGGCCTTTGGCCACTTGAAAACCTGCGGTTTTCACGGGAGTTGCGCTCCCGGCACCTCATCCATGAGGTGCAGCAGGCTGTTTGTCCACAGCCTGTCAGGCGGCGGTGATGCCCAGTTCGCGGCAGACCTGCTCGGTGACCGCCTTCACGATCGCGTCGTAGTCGACGGCAGCCGGTGCCGGGGCCGGGGCCGGGGCCGCCGGCGGGGCGGCGTGGGGGGCCGGGAAGGCGGCCCGGGTCACGCCGGTGTCACCCCAGCTGGCACGGAAGACGTCGTTGGCGCAGATGTCGCAGTTCTCCATCCCCTGCTCGAGCCGCGCGTCGCTGTAGCCCCACTTCTGCTTGAGATCGAGCAGCTCCTTCGTCTCCTGCTTGGAGAGGAAGGTGACGCGACCGAGGTCCTTGGCGAGCATCAGGATCCGGCAGTAGGCGTCGAGGATCTCGGTCCACCAGTAGGCCTTCTCGACCGTCTCGCCGAAGCTCACCGTGCCGTGATTGGCGAGGATGACGACGTTCGACTTCTTCACGAACGGCTTGACGGTGTCGGCGAACTTCTGTCCCCCGGGGGTCTCGTACTTGGTGATCGGGATGTCGCCCAGGAACACCTCGACCTCGGGGAGGACGCACTGCGGAATCGGCTCGCGGGCGACGGCGAAGGCGGTGGCGTGGGGGGGGTGGCAGTGGACGACGCTGTTCACGTCGGGCCGCTCCTTCATGATCGTCAGGTGGAGGAGGATCTCGCTCGACCGCTTGCGATGGCCGGCGAGCTGCTTGCCCTCCATGTCGACGATGCACAGGTCGGAGGGCTTCATGAAGCCCTTCGAGATCATCGTCGGGGTGCAGAGCACCTCGTTGGGGCCGAGGCGGAAGGAGATGTTGCCGTCGTTGCCGGCGGCAAACCCCTTGGCATAGATCCGCCGACCGATGTCGCAGATCTCCTCCTTGAGCTGCACGAGCGACTTGCTGCTGGTCTTCACGGCCATGGCTGCCTCCCTGGAAACGGTGTGGACGGTGGATGGGGACGTGTGGACGGTGATGCCGGCGGTGACACAACGCGTTCGCCGGGCGACTCTCGATTCTGCCCCACGCTGCCGGTCGCGGCCGGTCTGCCGGTTGGCGAAACGCAGGCGGTGGTGCGGGTTGCAGCGACGGTGCGGGTGATTCCGGTCAGGTCGGCTGGGGCGCGATGTCGAGGCGGTCGATCAAGAGCGCGACATAGGCGTCGATCGGCTTGTCGAGCGGGCGGAAGGGCTGTGCCGCCTCGCCTCCCTCGCTGAAGCCGACCACCTGGTCGTCGCCGGCACCGAGGTCGTCCCAGGCGACGAGCGGCTCGGCGGCCCCGTCGCCACGGGCAAGATCGCCGGCACCCAGCGGCACGACCACGCGGAAGACCCCGCCGCGCACCGTGGGGTGCGGTTCGACGAGGGTCACGGTGCCGATCGTCCTGCCCAGTCGCATGGCGGCCTCAGGGGGGTGATTCGGGTGGGTGAGTGGCGGATCAATGGCCCTTGCATCCGCAGCCTTCGGCCACGGACACGAGTTCGGGCGGCAGCGGAGCCTCGGCGCGCCTGGTGAACTCGACGGCGAGTCGCTCGAGCGACCCGGCCGACAGGTCTTTCGGGTTGACGACAATCAGGTTGGCCGCCGTCTCGGTGGCGGCGGCGAGCAGGCCGGGGACGTCGCGGCCCGTCACGGCCCGCAGGCTGCGCGAGCGGTTGGCGAGGATCGTCACGGTGGCCGGCCGACCGGTGAGGAGCAGGCTCCGCGCGCCGTCGCGCGAGGCCTGCACCGACAGCGCCGCGATCACGTCGGCCATCCCCGTGGCCGGAAGCTGCTGGGCACAGGGAACGGCGCGGGCGACGCGGGCGGCGGTGGCGGCCGTGTCGCCCGGACACTCCACCCGGGCGACGACGAACGGCCGGGCTGGAGCCGGTGCTGAGCCGGCGGGGCTGCCGCGGTCGATGGCGATCCCGAGATCGGCGAGCCGCTCGCGGGCCGAGGGGGTGACCACCGATCGCGGTCCGATCGCCACCCGGGCCGTGCCGGCCGGGAGCCGGTCGACCACGGTGAGGGTGATGACCTGCTCGGCGAGTGGAATCGCAGGTGGAACTCCGGCAGCAGCCGGGGAAACAACGCTCGCACGCGGTGGCGGGCTCGAGAGCGCCGGCGCGGCGCCCGGGGAGACAGCGCGGAGGCGGGAAATCACCTCGGCGACGAGGGCGCGGATCTCGGCCTCGGTCGGCGGCTGGCTCGGAAGGGTGGCCATCGGGGGCGGGTTCCGGGGGCGGGACAGGCGGTTTCGGAAAGGTCAGCGGTCGTCGTCGACCAGCGCGATCGTGCTCCAGCGGGCCGGCGTGGCGTCGCTCTGCAGCCGCTCGCGGAGCAGCCGGCCGTCGCTGCTGATCACCACCAGATCACCGACACCGGCGGCGACGGTGTCGATCGCGAGTTGCGGATCGGCATCGGGCGACCTCCGGTCGGCCAGTAGCGGCTGCACGACGAGGAGCCGTGCGCCCGCCAGCGACGGGTGTTTCACCGTCGCCGTGGCCGTGCCGATGATCCGGGCGAGTTGCATCGTGGTGGTCGGATGACGCGGGGCTGGGGGTACGGGGAGGGCGCGGCCAGGAGACGGAAAGGGGGAGACGGGTCAACCGATCGAATCGGCGCTGCCGAGGATCCGCAGGTCGTCGACGAGCGTGCAACGGCGCTGCCGTGTGAACGTCAGCGGCGTGGTCACCCCCTCGCCGGTCGGCGTCGCGATCGAGAACGAGATGTAGCCCTCGCCGCCGAGGCCGAGCCCCGCGACGCTCGGGCCGTTCTTCACGAACAGCGTCGTGTCGAGGAGGCGGCCCATCTTCGTCATCGCGCGGACGTCGTGGGAGTGGATGATCGCGGTGTGGCGGAAGCCGTGCTCGCTGTCGGCCGCCCGGTGGATCGCCTCGTCGACATCTTTGCAGCGCACGAAGGGCAGGAACGGCATCATCTGCTCGACGGGCACGAACGGGTTGTCGGCGGCGGTCTCGCCGAAGACGAGCTCGACCCCGTCGCGGGGCGCCGCGCCGGCGGCACGGGCGAGGACGGCGGCATCCTGGCCGAGGAGGTCCTTGCAGGGCACCTGATGGCGATGGGCGCCCTCACCGGCCATGACGATCGCCTTGCCGGTGAGCGTGTCGACCTGGCCGGCGGTCAGCCGCAGCGCTCCGGCCCGCTCCATCGCGGCGAGCATCTTCTCGAAGACCTCGGCGACCACGAAGACCTGTTTCTCGGCGATGCAGAGGAGGTTGTTGTCGTAGGCGGCGCCCTGGATGATCGAGCGGGCGGCACGGTCGAGATCGGCCGTCTGATCGACCACCACCGGGGGATTGCCCGGGCCGGCCACGATCGCGCGCTTGCTCGACTGCAGTGCTGCCCGCGCCACCGCCGGGCCGCCGGTCACGCAGATCAGCTTCACGCCGCGGTGGTTGAAGAGGGCGCCGGCGGTCTCCAGTGTCGGCTCGGCGACGAGGCAGACGAGGTTGTCGATGCCGATGTCGCGATGGATGGCGGCATTGAAGCGGCGCACCCCCTCCGCGGCCACCTTCTTTCCACTCGGATGGGGATTGACCACCACGGTGTTGCCCCCGGCGATCATGCTCACGGCGTTGCCGGTGATCGTCGGCAGCGAATGGGTGACCGGGGTGATCGCACCGATGACACCGAACGGGGCGTGTTCGATGACCGCCAGACCGTGGTCGCCGCTGAAGACCTCGCTGGTGATGAACTCCACCCCCGGCGACCGCTCGCCGAGCACCTTGAGCTTCTCGATCTTGTGCTCGAGCCGCCCGATCCGCGTCTCGTGGAACTCCATCGTGCCGAGCTCGACCGAGTCGTCGATCGAGATCCGACGAATGTGCTCGATGGCCCGCTTCCGCCCCGCGATCCCGGCGCGCTCGAGCTGGTGGAAGGCCTCGGTGGCAGCGCTCACCGCCTCATCGACGCTGGTGAAGATGCCATGCCGACCGGCGAACGACGTCGAGGCGACCGGGCCCGCCACCGTCGGGGCGAGCGGCGCGGAGGTGCCCGTCGGCGGCCCGCTGCCCGCCGGTGGGGCAGCGCTGCGCAATTCGGCGATCACCTGACGGACGATCGTGGCGATGTCGGGGCAGGAGGGGGTGGCGGTCGCCATGGCAGCGGTCTCGCTCTCGGGAGGGGCGTGTGCGGAGTGGGGAGGGAACGTGATCAGCGATTGAAGACCGACTTGCCGCCGATCCGCACCGAGTCGACGAGGCCGATGACGACGGCGTCGATCGGCAGTGATTTGGTCTCGGGCGTGAGCCGCGCGCTCGAGCCCTGCGTGACGAGGACGAACTGCCCCTCACCGGCGCCGAGGGTGTCGACGGCGATGAACGTCCGCCCGGTGGAGACGAGGCGGTCGCGCGTCTTCTCGTCGAGCCGGTAGGGCTCGACGACGAGCAGCTTGTGGCCGGTCATCGACTCGGTCTTCTGCGTGGCCACGACCGAGCCGGTCACCATCGCGACGAACATCAGACATCTCCTCCGCCGACAAGACAGGCGCGCGATTGACGCGCGACGACCAACTCCTCGTTGGTCGGGATCACCCACACCGCGACCCGTGCTCCCGCGGGGGAGATCAGCCGCTCCCCCGTCGTGGCCGCCGCGTTGGCGGCCGGATCGACGGCGATTCCCAGCTCCCCGAGGCCCGCGACCACAGCCGCGCGGATCGCCGGGGCGTTCTCGCCGATGCCCCCCGCGAAGGCGATGGCGTCGAGGCCGCCAAGCTCGACCAATCCGGCGCCGAGCCAGTGGCGGATGCTTCCCACGTAGACCTCGATCGCGGTCCGCGCCCGGTCGCTGCCGGCCGCCGCCGCCTCCTCGAGATCACGCATGTCGCCGCTGGTACCCGACATCCCGGCGAGTCCTCCCCGGCCCGACAATTCGACGAGCAGGTCGGCGAAATCCCGGCCGGTCCGCCGCGCCACGTGGAGGATCGCGAACGGATCGAGGTCGCCCGCCCGGTTGTTCTGCGGGAGGCCCGACTGCGGACTCATCCCCATCGACGTGCCGACGCTCTTCCCGTCGAGCAACCAACACACACTGCTCGAGCCGCCGAGGTGGCAGGAGATCCCCCGCAACGGCCGCCGCGGAACGAGGTCGAGGAGGCGCGTGGCCACGAAGCGATGGCTCGCCCCATGGAACCCATAGCGCCGCACCCGGTGCTCCTCCACCCATGCCGTCGGCACCGCATAGAGGGCGTTGCGCGGGGGAATGGTCGCATGGAAACCGGTCTCGAACGCCGCCACGAGCGGCACACCGGGGAGCCGCTCCATCACCGTCCGCATCGCCTTGACATAGGGCGGATTGTGGGCCGGTGCCACCTCCGCCATCTCCTCCATCGCCGCGAGCACGTCGGCCGTCACGCGCACCGCACCGGTGTAGCGCCCGCCGTGCACCGCCTTGAAGCCGACCGCCGCCACCTCGCCCACGTCCCGCAGGGGCCCGCCGTCGGCGGTGAGCTGCTCGAGCGCCGCCCCGAGTGCCACCCCGTGATCGGGAACCGGCAGCACCGCCTCGAACTTGACCGCGGGCCGCCCCGACGGCGTCGCCGTGGCATACACCCGACTCTCCGCCGCACCGATCCGCTCGACGCCCCCGCGGGCCAACTCCACCTCCGTGCTTCCCGTGCGACCACCGTCGCCCTCCCGCTCGGGGAGGTCGAAGAGCCGGTACTTGAAGCTCGTGGAGCCGAGGTTGGCGACGAGGATCTTCATGACTCGCCCCGCCGGACGTGCCGGCGGGATCCGCAGGAAGGGACGATCGGTGAGCAACGCCACCCGGTCGGCACGCGCCGACCGGCGTTTTCGGCGGACGAAAGAAACTGCTTCAGCTGAAGAACGCCGCGGTGAGGCTCTCCGCCGGGCGCGGAATCACATGGCTGGCCACGAGTTCCCCGACCTGCTGGGCCGCAGTGGCCCCCGCCTCGACCGCCGCCCGCACGCTCCCGACGTCCCCCTGGACGACCGTGGCGACGAAGGCGTTGCCGATGCTGATCCGCTTGAGGATTTTCACGTTGGCCGCCTTGGCCATCGCGTCGGTGGCCTCGACGAGGCCGACGAGTCCCTTGGTTTCGAGCAATCCGATCGCCGTGTTCATGGAAGACCCCTGGTGAAGAACGAAAAGGGTGAAGAACGAAACCCTGATGAATGAAACCGTTCAATGCCTGATAGAAATCAGTCGCGCCCTGTTGATGCGACGGGAATCCCGTTCACGCCTTGGGTGGGAGGACGATCTCGAGATCCTCGTGGGGGCGGGCGATCACCTGGACGCTCACCACGTCACCGATCCGACCACCGGCCGCCGCGCCCGCGTCGGTCGCCGCCTTCACTGCGGCCACGTCGCCGGAGACGAATGCCGTCACCAGGCCGCTGCCGATCTTGTCCCAGCCGATGAAGGTGACGTTCGCCGCCTTCATCATCGCGTCCACCGCCTCGACGAGGGTGACGAACCCCTTCACCTCGATCATGCCGAGGGCTTCGACGTTCTTTGCCATCTGCTGCCGTACTCCTGTCGTGGAGAGCCCATCACGTGCTGCGGGGAGATCCCCGCGGACCGCGCCGGCACGTGCCCGCTGGACGGTCCTGTTCGTTGTCCGCTTCCCTGCCGTGGTTCCTGCCGTGGTCCTCGGCCTCCCGGCCGCCCGCTTCCGGCTCACGTCTGCCTCACCAGTTCCACGCTCTCGGCGTGATCGAGATCGGCGGCGTTGCCCTCGTCGGTGTCGATGTGGACCTCGAGTTTGCTGGTGGCGTCGGCCCGCACGAGCAGGTCGCGGAAGACGACCCCGCAGCCCGACCTGACCACGAGGCTCATCCGGTCGCCGTCCCGGACGCCGAAGTGGGCGGCATCGGCGACGTTCATGTGGACGTGCCGCTCGGCCCGGATCACCCCCTCGGCGAGTTCCACCGCACCGGCGGGGCCGACGAGGACGCAACCGGGGGTGCCGGCGATCTTGCCGCTCGGCCGGACCGGCAGATCGATGCCCAGCGAAATGCCGTCGGTGAACGCGAGCTCGACCTGCGACGCCTTCCGCGTCGGGCCGAGCACCCGCACCGTGGGGAGCATCTTCCGCTTCGGACCGACGAGCATCACCGTCTCCTCGGCGGCGTAGAAGCCGTCCTGATAGAGCGGCTTCATCGGGGTCAGGGTGCGGCCGGTGCCGAAGAGCTTTTCCACGTGGTCGTCGGTGAGATGGCAGTGCCGCGCCGAGATGCTGACGATGAGCTGCGGTGGCTGGCCGGCCTGCAGCGTTCCAGTCTGCCCAGCGCCGGCCTGCGACGGCAGCTGGCCATTAACGCGGAGGACGATCTCACGCACCACGCGCTCCACCGCGCGCCGGTCGAGCCCGGTGGGGAGGCCGGCCAGCGGTGCGGGGCCGGGAATGCCCTGGCTGACGGGAGCGGCGATCATCGACGGTGGCTCCTGCGGGCGGGTTGGGTTCGGGCACGCTCCCGAGACGACTCGCGCGGTCCGGTCTTCGGCTTGCGGCGGCCGGCAGGGGTGGCCGCCGACGGATCGGCTGCGGTGGGGCCGGCTCCCGCGGGCGCGGCGAGCGCCGCCACGCGCAGCTCCGCCCCGGCGGCGGTGACGGTCTCCCGCCAGGAGGTCTCGAGACCGTCGTCGCTGACGACCAGATCGACGGCATCGAGACCCGACACGAAGGTCAGGCTCTTGCGGCCGAATTTGGAACTGTCGGCCACGACGATCACCCGGCCGGCAGCCCGGAGCATGGCCTGCTCCGTCTCGGCGAGGAGGAGATGGGCGTTGAACAGGCCGTCGGCCGTGATCCCGGCCGCCGAGAGCACCGTCGTGGTGACGTGTAGCCGGCCGAGCAGCTCATTGGCATAGGGCCCGAGGCAGACCCCCGTGCGCGGTGAGACGTAGCCACCGAGCAGCACCAGATCGGTGCGCGCCTGCGAGGCGAAGAGGTTGGCGACCGGAAGGCTGTTGGTGACCACCTGGAGAGACCGCCCGACGAGCAGGCGGGCCACCTCGTAGGTGGTCGTGCCACCGTCGAGGAGCACCGTCTCACCGTCGGCGATCACCTCGGCAGCGGCCGCCGCGATCGCCCGTTTGGCGGCCCAGTGGGCCGGCTGGCGCTCGTCGAACTCCGACAGCCGCGGGAGGCCCCCGGCGGCGAGCACCCCACCGTGTGTACGGCGCGCGAGCCCCTGCTCCTCGAGGGCATCGAGGTCGCGGCGGATCGTCGATTCCGACACGCCCAACTCGCCGACCAGCTCGTCGAGGGTGGCAAACCCCCGGATGCGGATGAAGTCGATCAATCTCGTTCGCCTCAGCTGCGTCGACACGCCGGAAAAGCTCCGTGAGCGACATAAACTATGCATCTTTTCCACGCGTTGTCAACGATATCAGTGATAGTTTCTGACAGAAACCAATCAAAATACTTGATGCGAACCTTCAGATCTGCCAGGCATCGGCTCCGGCCGTCGCCAGAGGCACCCCCAGCAGGCTGTGGATAATGTGGATAGACAGCCTGCTGCACCTCATGGATGAGGTGCCGGGAGCGCAGCTCCCGTGAAAAGCGCCAGCGTTTCGAGTGGCCAAAGGCCAGGGATGGACTTTGGCCACGGGCTGCCAGCCCCGCCACGCCGTCGGGTGGTCCGGTAGGCTGGGGACACGAATCGGCCCCGGTCGCCGGTGACGAGGATTTCCAACACGAGGTCGGGGGAATTCGCTCCCGCGGGCTTGGTAAGGGGCCCCCGGCGGGCCTGGGGAGGGAGTCGATGGCGGTGGTGCGCCACAGGATCGTCCCATTGGCGGGTGGCACGTCTGCGCCTGCCGGGATGCGGATCGTGGTCTGCCCCGACCCCGTCGCGCACGCTGGCCCCATTGCCGCGCTCGTGGCTGCCTGCCGGGAGCCCACAGACAACGTGGGGCCCGTGCCCCGGCCGGAGGGAATCGTCGGGGAATTGGCCGGTCGCCCGGGCAGGGGGGTGACGGCGTGGTGCGCATTCACCGCCGAACCGGCGGCGGCGTGCGTCGGCTTCGTCACGCTGGTCGAGACGGCGGCGGGATGGTCGGTGGGCTGGCTCCTGGTCCACCCCGGTTTCCGGCGACGGGGACTGGGCCGGGCACTCGTCGCCGTGGCGGCGACGGCAGCGGCGAGCCGGGGCGCCGATCACCTTACGGCCGACACCCGCAGCGACTGGTCGGCAGCGCAGGGGTTCTGGCCGGCCGTGGCTGCCAGGGCACCGGACGGCGCACGGCCGCCGGGGGAATCGTCACGGCGGTGACCCTTGTCACGGCGGTGAACCTGGTGGTCCGCCGGGCCCGGCGGACCGCCCCCAGAGCAGCACGAGGGGAGTCTGGCTGCTTGTCACGCTGGTTTTCCACTGCGTCTGAACGCGGGGATCCGCTGCCCGGGCAGGAGGGTGATCACCGGCTCCAGCCCTCTCGCAGTGCGGTCAGCCCACGACGTACACTTTCATCGGGAGCGTGCGTCGAGGAGCCCGGCATGATGGGCAAGCGCGGAGTGGCTGTGGGATGGGCTTTGGCCGCCGCGCTCGGCACGTGCGGCAGTGCGGGTGCAGTACCGGTCGACTTCGTCCGCGACGTTCGACCGCTCCTCGATGTTCACTGCTCCCGATGCCATTCCGGCGAGCAAGCGGAAAGTGGGTTCCGGCTCGACCTCAGGGAGAGGGCGTTCGCCGGGGGCGACGGCCACGGTCCGGCGATCGTTCCCGGCAAGGCCGAGGAGAGCGTCCTCGCGCAGGTCGTGCGGCGAGGCTCTGGGGATCTCCACATGCCCCCCGCCGACTCCGGCGTGCCGCCGGTGCCCGACGAAGCGGTCGGCTTGCTCGTGCGCTGGATCGACGAGGGGGCGGTCTGGCCGGAGGGGATCGACCGGGTCCGGGCGATCGATCGGTCCGACCACTGGGCGTTCCGGCCGGTGGTGCCCCCCGCGGCGCCCCCTGTGCGGATGGCCGAATGGCCGCTGGGCGACATTGACCGCTTCATCCTCGCGCGGCTCGAGGCCGAGGGGCTCGCCCCGGCGCAGCCAGCCGACCGGCGCACGTGGCTCCGCCGGGTGTTTCTCGACCTCACCGGATTGCCACCCACCCCGGACGACGTCGCGTCCTTCACCGCCGACGACGGTCCCGACGCCCGGGAGCGGGTCGTCGACGCGCTGCTCGCCTCGCCCCGGTACGGCGAGCGGCAGGCCCAACACTGGCTCGACGTGGTGCGGTTCGCCGAGACCGACGGCTACGAAGTGAACACGGAGCGGCCGCATGCCTTCCACTACCGCGACTGGGTGATCGACGCCTTCAATCGGGACCTGCCGTTCGACCGGTTCGTCACCGACCAGCTCGCCGGCGATGCCACCGGCGCCGACGCTGCCACCGGGTTTCTGGTCACCGCCGCGGTGCTCCTTCCGGGGCAGATCGGCGCCGACGACGTCTCGAAGCGCGCCGCCCGTCAGGATGCCCTCGCCGACATCATCGTCAACGTCGGCGATGCCTTCCTCGGGATGTCGATCGGCTGCGCCCGCTGCCACGACCACAAGTTCGATCCGGTTTCGGCCCGCGAGTACTACGCGCTCCAGGCGTTCTTCAGCGGGGTCCATTACGGCGACCGCGAGGTTCGCAGTGAAGCGGCCGACCGGCTCCGCGCGGCGATCCTCTTCGCCCGCGAGCGTCAGCAGGTCGACGCCGACGAGACGGAGCGGACCGCTGCCTCGAGCGCACTCCGTGCGCTCGAGGCCGAGCTCGCCGCGGTGCGCCGCGTGGTCTATGCCGGCCGCTTCACCCCTTCCGAGCCGACCCATCTTCTGCGCCGCGGCGATGCCGAACAGCGTGGCGAGGCGCTTGCTCCCGCTACGCCCGCGGTGTTCGCCGCGACCGCCGGCCTCGTGGCCCTGCCGGCCGATGCCCCGGAGCAGCACCGGCGCCGGGCGCTGGCAGAATGGCTCGTGCACCCGGGGCACCCGCTCACCGCGCGGGTGATCGTCAACCGTCTCTGGCAGTCGCACTTCGGCACCGGGCTGGTGGAGACGGCCAACGATTTCGGCCGCAGCGGCACCCCTCCGAGCCATCCGCAGCTGCTCGACTGGCTCGCCGCGCGGCTCGTGGCGGAGCGCTGGTCACTCAAGGCCATCCACCGGCTGATCGTGCTGTCGGCGACCTACGGCCAGTCGGCCGATGCTGATCCCCGGGCACTCGCGGTGGATGCCGAGTGCCGTCTCCTGTGGCGCTTTCCACCGCGGCGTCTGGAGGGGGAGGCGATCCGCGACGGGATGCTCGCTGTCGCCGGTCGGCTCGACCTCACGGCGGGGGGCCGCGGCTTCGACCTGTTCACCACGCGCGGAGGTCTCTCCGGCTTTCCGCCGGTCGAGGCGTTTTCCGGTCCGGGCCTGCGCCGCATGATCTACGCCCACCGGATCCGGATGGAGAAGGAGAGCGTGTTCGGTGCGTTCGACTGCCCCGATGCGGGCCAGACGACCGGCCGGCGCCGGCAGTCGACCACGCCGCTGCAGGCCCTCAACCTCCTCAACAGCCGGTTCACGGTCGATCAGGCCGAAGCGCTCGCCGGGCGGATCGCGGCGGAGACGGCCGGGGCGGCCGACCCGATCGACGCCCAGGTGGAGCGCGGATTCATCCTCGTACTCGGCCGCGCGCCGGCGTCCGACGAGCGCGCTGCCGCAGTCGATCTCGCGCGCGAACATGGGCTGGCGGCCCTCGCGCGGGCGCTGACGAATGCCAACGAGTTCCTTTTCATCCCCTGACGGTTCCAGCGTTGCTGCCATGATGGCCCACCCGCTCCACCACGGCCTGCTCGACCGGCGTCGCTTCCTCGGCGACGCCGCCACGGCGCTCTCGGGCGTGGCGCTGGCGAGCCTGCTTGATCGCGACAGGGCGCTGGCGGCGCCTCCCACGGCGATCGATCCCGCCCGCCCGTTCGCTCCGCGCCCCGGCCATGCCCCGGGGCGTGCCCGCAACGTGCTGGTGATCTTCTGTGCCGGGGCCGTCAGCCAACTGGAGACGTGGGACTGGAAGCCAAAACTCGTCGAGTGGGACGGCCGCCCGCTGCCCGGGGGGCCGGCGGTGACGTTCCAGGGACCCGCCGGCAACCTCGCTCAGCCGCAGTATTATTTCCGTCCCCGCGGTGCGACCGGGAAGATGGTCTCGGATCTGATTCCCCATCTCGCCGCCCTCACCGACGACCTCGCCTTCGTCCATTCGCTCACCAGCCGGACCAACACCCACGGGCCGGCCGAGAATTTCCTCTCTACCGGCTTCGCGGCCGACGGGTTTCCGAGCCTCGGCGCCTGGGTGACCTACGCGCTCGGGACGGAGAACGACAACGTCCCGGCCTTCGTCGCCATCCCCGATCCGCGCGGCATTCCCCAGGCGAGCAGCAACAACTGGGGGCCCGGCTTCCTCCCGGCGGAGTATCAGGGCACCACCTGGAGCAGCACCGAGCCGATCCGCCACCTCGCGACGCCGGCGGTGATCGCGCCGGGTGCCGACCGCGCCGGCAGGGCGTTTCTCGGCCAGCTCAACCGCCGCCATGCCGCCGCCCATCCCCTTGATCCGGCGCTGGCGGCGCGGATCGCCGCCTACGAACTGGCGGCGCGGATGCAGATGGCGGTGCCGGCGATCTCCGACCTGTCGACCGAGTCGGCGGCCACGCTGGCGGCGTACGGCGCCCTCGACACCGAGAATCCCCTCAAGGCCTCCTTCGCCCGCAACTGCATCCTCGCCCGCCGGCTCATCGAGCAGGGGGTGCGCTTCGTGCAGCTGTTCAACGGTGCCTACGCCAGCGGCGGTGAGCTCAACTGGGACGGCCACTCGAAGCTCAGGGAGCAGTACGACCGCCACGCCATGATCCTCGATCAGCCGGCCGCCGCGTTGATCCGCGATCTCCGCGCCCGCGGCCTGCTCGACGACACGCTCGTGGTGTGGTGCACGGAGTTCGGCCGGATGCCCTATTTCCAGAAGGGTGCGCAGGGGCGCGACCACAATCCCGACGGATTCACCTGCTGGATGACCGGGGCGGGGGTGAAGCCCGGCGTGAGCATCGGTCGGACCGACGACTTCGGGGAGAAGGCCGTGGAGGAGATCCATCCGCTCTACGACTTCAACGCCACGATCCTCCATCTCCTGGGGATCGACCACGAGCGGCTCACCTTCCGGCACAATGGTGTCGAGCGCAGGCTCACCGACGTCCATGGCCGGGTGATCCACGGCCTCCTCGCCTGACGGATAAGGAAGCGCGGATGCCGAACGGCTCCGGGAAACCGCTCGACCCGCGGAACCTCCAGGACCGCCTGTTCGCGGCGCTGTCGACGATGTTCGCCGCCGAAGTGCCGCTCTACGGCGGCGCGCTGGCCGTCAACGACGCCTGCAACGACACCCTGCTCGAGCTCCTCGGCATGGTCCAACCGGGGCTGGACGGCGGCGCCGTGAGGGGGCCGGCCGGGCGGCGGCTCGGCGCCGAGCGGCACGGCGCGATCCGGATCGGCAGGGGGGATGAATACCGGTGGGTCGGGCGGCTGTTCGCCTGCTTCGGCATGGAGCCCCACGGCTTCTACGACATGACGAGCGTCGGGGCGAAGCGCCAGCCGATCATGGCCACGGCGTTCCGCTCCCGGCACCGGCCCGAGCACCGCATGTTCTGCTCGCTGCTGGTCAGCGACGGCTTTCCCGCGCCGCTGGCCGCGCGGGTGCGTGACGCGCTCGCGGGTCGCGACGTCTTCGGCGACCGGGCCCGGGCCCTCGTCGAGCGCTGCGAGGCCGACAGGGGGCTGCGCGAGGCCGACGGCATGGCGCTGATCGGGGAATGCGTCGGCCGGATCTTCGCCTGGACAGGCCGTGGCGGTCCGGTCGAGCTGTACCGCGATCTGGTCGCTGCCGATCTGCGGATCGCGGCCGACATCGCCTGCTTTCCGACCCACC
Organism: Planctomycetaceae bacterium; assembly: GCA_005791575.1. Classification (GTDB taxonomy): domain Bacteria; phylum Planctomycetota; class Planctomycetia; order Pirellulales; family UBA1268; genus F1-20-MAGs016. Next base: position 10,741 of record SXWA01000073.1, on the reverse strand, counting down.
ACCTCAACCATCTGGCATGCAACTCCCTGGCGATCGACCTGTTCACGGCGGCGATGCGGCTCTGCCTTGCGGAGCGCGATGCCGACTGGTTCCGCGGCCGGGCGACCGGAGTGCTGTCGAGTGTCGCGGAGCAGGCCGATGACGACCGGGTTCGATTGCTGCTTCCCTGGGCGCCCGCTGCATTGCCGCCGGCGCGCGGCGTCGCCCCGGCTGCCGTGGCCGGTCTCGTGGAGCGACTCGTGAGCCGGCTCGGCGACGACACCCACGCACTGCATCGCCTGCCGCATGCCGGTTTCAAGGAGACCACCGAGGGACCACCGGCCGACGTACCGGTGCTCCTCCGGCAGGATTCCTACCGGGCGCTCACCGAGCGGGTTTTGTTCAGTGATGCCGGCGGGGAGACGGAGATCGGGAGCCATACCGCCCGGTTCGGCGAGGTCGAGCAGCGCGGCTACGCCTGCTCCGTGGCCGGTCGCCGCGCCTACGATGCCGGACTCGTCGCCGCGGATGCCGCCGGAACCGATCCCGGATCGGGTGGGGCCGGGGCGGCGTTCGCCGGCCTCGGCCGCACGGCGACCGAACTGTTCACCCGCGGGCAGATCCTCGGCCGCTATCAACCGAGCGCCGCCGGCCTCGCGGCACGGCACGCCGGTCACCCGCTGCCCACCCCGCTGCCGGCGCTGCTGGCTGCCGGGTTCGTCACCCGGCAGCCGCTCCGCTACGAGGACTTCCTCCCGGTGAGCGCCGCGGGGATTTTCGCATCGAACCTCCGGCAGCAGGGGACCGGGGCGATGGGAGCGCCCGCGCCGCCGCGTCAACGCGAGGAGTTGGAGGCGATCCTCGGCCAGGGCATCATCGATCCTGTCGCGGCCGAGGCCGCGACCGAGGCGGCCTCGATCCGTGAGACTCTCGCCGCGCTCGGAATCGCGGCGGCCGACCCGCAGGGATGTGATCATGCACGAGAATGACGTCGGGCACCGTCCGGCCACGCCGGCCGTGTTGCTGGCGGTGGTGTTCGGAATGCTCGGAGCTGCCATCGCCGGCGCCGCCGACCCGGAGCGGGTCGCCGTGTTCCGTGCAGGCGATGCCGGCGTCACGCTCTACCGGATCCCAGGAATCATCGCCACGCCCGCGGGCACGCTCATCGCCGTCTGCGAGGCGCGGCGCGAGTCGCGGAGGGACTGGGGGGAGATCGAGGTCCATCTGCGGCGCAGCACCGATGGCGGGCTGACGTGGGCGCCGGCGCGTCACGTGGCGCACCATGGCCCACGGATCGAGGGCAACCCGACGAAGCTCGAGGGGGGGGAGCACGAGCAGACGGTCAACAACCCTGTCGCCGTCGTCGACCGCACGAGCGGCGATCTCGTGATGCTCTACTGTGTGAACTACGCGCGCTGCTTCGTGATGCGCAGCCGCGACGACGGCCTGACGTTCTCCGACCCGGTGGAGATCACGGCGGCGTTCGCGCCGTTCCGCCGACACCAGCCCTGGAAGGTGATCGCCACCGGCCCGGGGCACGGGATCCAGCTGCGCGGGGGGCGGATCGTCGTGCCGATCTGGCTGGCCTACGGCACGGCCGGAGCCCACCACCCCTCCGCCGCGGCCACGATCGTCAGCGACGACGGCGGCCTGACCTGGCGGGCCGGCGACCTGGCCGTGCCGAACGGCGAAGGCCGCACCGACCCCAATGAGTCGATCGCCGCGGAACGCTCCGACGGCAGCGTGTTGCTCCTGTCGCGGAACGTCTCGCCACCGAATCGGAAGCTCGTCACGATCGGCCCCGACGGGGCCACCGGCTGGGGAACGCCGACCTTCCACGGCGACCTCCCCGAGCCGGTGTGCATGGCGGGGCTGGTCACCCATCCGGCGCGGCCGGGGTTGATGGTGGTTTCGTGCCCCGACTCCCTCGCCCGTGACGACGCCGGCGCCGAGATCCCTGCCGGGAGGGCGAAGCGCCGGAATCTGACCCTCCGCGTCAGCCTCGACGACGGGCGCACCTGGCCACACATCCGCGTGCTCGAACCGGGTCCGAGCGCCTACTCCGACCTCGCCGTGCTGCCGGACGGCACGCTCGTCTGCCTCTACGAAGCGGGGGATGCGATCATGGCGGCGCGGATTCCGCTCGACTGGCTGCCCGGTATCGGGTTGCCCGGTATCGCGTTGCCCAGTGTGGGGCCGCGGTAACCCCGGGGCCCCGTTTGTCGGGTCGGGCGGCCGGGAGGATACTGACAGCTCGGGCGGCGGATCCTGGCGCCTGGGGAGCACACGGCATGAGCACCACGATCGATCGCAGTCGGACGTGGATCATCGCCGCCGGGTGCCTCCTCCTCTGGTGCCTTCTGCTCGGGGCCTGGTGCCCGGGGGCCGGCGGGGGCGATCCGGCCGACGAGGCGTTTTTCGAAGCGCGGATCCGGCCGGTCCTCATCGACCGCTGCTACGCCTGTCACAACGCCGCGACGGTGGCGGAAGGAGGCTTGGCGGTCGATTCGCGCGACGGGCTTCTCGACGGCGGCGATTCCGGGCCGGCGCTCGTGCCCGGCAAGCCGGCCGAGAGCCTCCTGGTGCGCGTGCTGAAGCACGAGGTCGATGGACTGAAGATGCCGAAGGACTCGGGGCGCCTGGCGCCGGAGTCGATCGCCGACTTCACCGCGTGGATCGCCGCCGGTGCCGTCGATCCGCGCGACGCGCCGCCATCGGCGACGGAGCTCGCTGCCGAGACCTCGTGGGAGGCCGTCCGGGAGCGCCGCCGGCAGTGGTGGGCGTTCCAGCCGCTCCGGGATCCGCCCCAGCCGGAGACGGCCGCCGGCCCCTGGGCCGCCCACCCCGTCGATCGCTTCATCGCCGCCGGCCACGCGGCGGCCGGTGTCGAGCCGGCCTCCGTGGCACCACCGGCGGCGCTCGTGCGGCGCGCCTTCTTCGCCCTCGTCGGGCTGCCTCCCACCCCCGCCGAGCAGGAGGAATGGACGACCCGCGTCGGGGTCGCCGGCGGCTGGGAAGCGCTCGTGGACCGCCTGCTCGCGAGCCCGCACTTCGGCGAGCGCTGGGCCCGGCACTGGATGGACTGGATCCGCTACGCCGACACCCACGGTTCGGAGGGTGATCCGGAGATCGTCGGCACCCACCTGTACCGCGATGCCCTGATCCGTGCCCTCAATGCCGACGTGCCGGTCGACCGCCTGCTCCGCGAGCATGTTGCGGGAGATCTCGTGGCCGATCCACGCCTCGATCCGACCGGAAGCTTCAACGACTCCGCCATCCTCACCGCCCACTGGCGGATGGTGTTCCACGGCTACTCCCCCACCGACGCCCTCGAGGAGAAGGTCCGGTTCGTCGACGATCAGGTGAACGCCTTCTCCAAGGCCTTCCTCGGGCTCACCGTCTCGTGTGCCCGCTGCCACGACCACAAGTTCGACCCGATCAGCCAACGCGACTACTACGCCCTGTTCGGCGTGCTCGGGTCCTGTCGCCCCGGTCGCCTCGAGGTGGGGCCGCCGGCGGCACTGGGCACGAGCCGGGCGGAGATCTTGGCGCTCGAGGCGCCGATCCGCACCGCGCTGGCGGGGCAGTGGCGCCACTCGCTCGCCGACCTGCGCCGGCGACTCGACCGCTTCGAGCCGCTGGCGACCGGGGGGAAGGAGCCCCGCACCCTGCTCCATCCGCTATTTGCTGCCGGTGCCGATGCGGCCGACACGGCGGCGCTCGCGGCGGCCGTCGCGGCATGGCGCGCAGCGCTCTCCACGCCGGCTGCCGGCCCTGGCGCCGGCGACCTCCGCTGGGATCTCGCCGCCGACGCGGACCGCGCCGCCTGGTCGGCGGTGGGGAGCGGCCTGATGGAGATTGCAGAGCGGCCGCGGGCCGGCGACACGATCCTCGCGGCGTCGGGGCCGCGTGCGGTTGACAGAATCATGCCCGCGGCGGTCAAGACCCACCGGATTTCCACAAAGCACGGCGGCCGGCTGACCTCGCCCGTCGTTCGGGTGGAGGGGCCGAGGGAGTTGTGGGTGCTCGCCGCCGGCGGTGGCGGCGCGACGCTGCGCTACGTGGTCGAGGACTATCCGCGCGGCGGTCCCGTCTATCCGATCACCCAACTGACGCCGGAGTGGAAGTGGCACCGCTTCGACCTCGCCTACTGGGACGGCGACCGGATCCACGTCGAGTTGGCCACCGCGCGCGATGCCGTGCTGCCGTCGGGCGACGCGGCGGAGCGGTCGTGGTTCGCGGTCCGTGAGGCCCGGCTCGTCACCCCGGGCACCCCCCCGGCACTGCCCGCCGATCCCCGCGGGGCGATTTTCGAACGCCTCGGCGACAGCGGCATGCCGACGGTCGTCGCCTTCCGCGATGCCGTCGTGGCCGCCCTCGGCGACGCGCTGACGGCCTGGTCCGAAGGGCGGGCGGACGACCGCGACGCGCTGCTCCTCGATACGGCCATGGCCGAAGGACTCCTCGAGAATCGCCTCGACGACCTTGCCGTCGCCGGTCCACTCGCGGAGGAGGCCCGCCGCCTCGAGGCCCTCGTGCCGGTGCTGCCGCGCGCTCCGGCGCCGGAGGAGACCGGCGGCCACGATCAGCCGCTGCTTGCCCGCGGCGACCACCACACCCCCGGGCCACCCGTGCCACGCGGGTTTCCCTCGTTGTTCGGCAATCCCCGGGCGGTGGCTGCCGGCTCCGGCCGGCGGGAAGTGGCCGACGACCTCCTCTCGCCCGCGAATCCGCTCACGCGCCGCGTGATCGTCAATCGGGTCTGGCACCATCTCTTCGGCCGTGGAATCGTGGCGACCCCCGACAACCTCGGCCATCTCGGGCAGAAGCCGACCCATCCCGAGTTGCTCGATCACCTCGCGGTGCGCTTCGAAACGGGGGGCTGGTCGCTCAAAGGGCTGATCCGTCATCTCGTCACGTCGCGCACCTGGCGGCTCGACTCGCTGGCACCGCCGGCGACCATGGCCGCCGACCCAGACACCCGCCTCTGGTCGCGGGCGCTCGTGCGGCGCTTGGATGCCGAGGCGATCCGCGACAGCCTCCTCGCCACCTCCGGGGCACTCGATCCCCGCCTCCACGGGCCGCCGGCCGACGGCGGCAGTGGCCGCCGCGGGGTGTATGTGCGCGTGGCCCGCAACGCCATCGATCCGCTGCTGCGGGTGTTCGACTTCCCGGAGCCGTTCAGCAGCACCGGGGCGCGCGACGAGACCAATGTTCCGGCGCAGGCCCTCACCCTCCTCAACGACCCGCAGGTGGCGCGGCTCGCCGAGGCCTTCGCGGCGCGGATCCTCGCCGACACGAGCCTCGTTTCCGACGAGGCGCGCCTCGATGTCATGGTGCGCACGGCGCTCGGCCGGCCGGGCAGCGCCGCGGAGCGTGCCCACCTGGGCGAACTGCTCGGAGCAGCCCGCGCGGAGTTGGACGAGCGGGCGCGCCGCCGGGCCGAGACCGAGATTCTCACGGCGCGGGCCCGCGCCGGTCTCGACGTGCTTCTCGAATCGGTGCGGGCCGCGCGGCCGGCAACTGGAGCCGGTGGACCGCAGCCGCCGGCGCCCCTGTTTTCCTGGGACTTCTCCCGCTCGCTCGATGCCGTCGAGGGAAACGTGCCCGGCACGGCGCACGGTGGTGCCTCCGTCCGCGACGGGGCGCTCGTCGTTGCCGACGGAGGCCACGTCACCACGGCGCCACTCCCGCGCATGGTGGGGGCCCGGACACTCTCTGCCCTGGTCCAACTCGACTCCCTCGGGCAGCAGGGGGGGGGCGTGATGTCGATCCAATCAGCTGACGGCGTCGTGTTCGACGCGATCGTCTTCGCTGAGCAGGCGGCGGGCGAGTGGCTGGCGGGCAGCAACGGCTTCCAGCGGACGCGCCCGTTCTCCGGTCCCCGGGAGACGGAGGCGGCGGGCCGGCCGGTCCACGTGGCGATCTCCTGGGGGGAGGACGGCACCGTCCGCGGATACCGCGACGGATCCCCCTATGGGGAGCCGTACCGCGTCGAGCCGCCGGTGGTCTTTCCTGCCGGCAGCACGGTCGTCTCGTTCGGTCTCCGGCATCTCCCGGCGGGTGGCAATCGTCTCCTCGCGGGGCGCATCATCCGGGCCGCCCTCCACGACCGGGCGCTGTCGGCGGCCGAAGTCGGCGACCTCGCCGCCGCGTCGGGCAGCCTGTCGTTGGCGGCATTGATCGAACGGCTGCCCGAAGCGCGGCGGGGGGAGGCGCGGGCACTCCTCGCCGAGATCGATTCCCTCGCTGCCCGCGGGCGGAGCCTCCAGGTGCCCGCGCCGGCCGACCGCGACCGCGTCACGTGGGCCGAGCCGGCCCGGGCGCTGTTTCTCTGCAAGGAATTCATCTTCCTCCGCTGACGACACCCCCTCCGACACGATCCACGCACCCCCGGTTCAGGTGCGTGTGCCCGGGAGCTCCAGCCGATGCCAGCCCGATCCGTTCCCACCGCGCTGTTCATGCCCCGTCGTCGGCTGCTCGCCGAGGCTTCGCTCGGCTTCGGGGCCGTCGCGCTGGCCGCCCTCGAGTCACGGGCGGAGCCTGCCGGCGTTCCCGCGGCGCTCCCCCGGCCCCACCACCCGCCCCGGGCGCGGCAGGTGATCTTCTGCTACATGTCGGGCGGGGTGTCGCATGTCGATTCGTTCGACCCCAAGCCGCGGTTGGACGCCGATCACGGCAAACCACTGCCGATGAAGGTCGAGCGGACGATGTTCAACAACAACGGGCTCGTCATGCGGAGCCCGTTCACGTTCCGCCCGTGGGGGGCGAGTGGCATTCCGGTGAGCAGCATGTTTCCCCGGATCGCGGAACAGGTCGACGACCTGGCGGTGATCCGCTCGATGACCACCCCCGTCAGCGAGCATGCCCAGGCCAACTTCCTTATGCACACCGGGTTTCCGTTCCTCGGCTTCCCGAGCGCCGGGGCCTGGGCGTCGTACGGGCTGGGAAGCGAGAACGCCGACCTGCCGAGCTACGTCGTCCTCCAGAGCGGCAACGCCGCCGTGCCGCACGGAGGGGTGGGGCTGTTCAGCAACGGCTTCCTGCCTGGGCCGCACCAGGCCTCGATCGTCAGAGCCGATGCTGCCGAGGCGATCCGCAACATCCGCGCGCACGACGGCGCGGTACCGCAGCGCCGCCGGCTCGAGGCGGTGGCCGCCCTCGATCGGGCGTTCGTCGGCGCCACCGGCGCGCCGGCCGCGGTCGAGGCGGCGATCCACAACGCCGAAACCGCCTTCCGCATGCAGGCCGCTGTCCCAACGCTGGTCGACATCGCCGGCGAGTCGGCGGCGACGCGCGCCGCGTATGGCATCGATTCCCCCAACGCCCCCACCGCCGCCTATGGCCGGCAGTGCCTGCTGGCGCGGCGGCTGGTCGAACGTGGGGTGCGGTTCATCGAGCTCTCCTGCCTCACGCAGAACATCGGCGCGGGGGGAGCGGGGAATCCCTGGGACCAGCACGGCGCGCTCGAAAAGGGGCACGCGGCGATGGCCCTCCAGGTCGATCAGCCGATCGCGGCCCTGATCGCCGACCTCCGCGACCGCGGCCTGCTCGACGAGACGCTCGTCGTCTGGGCCGGCGAGTTCGGACGGACGCCGTTCTCGCAGGGTTCCGACGGGCGCGACCACAATCCGATGGCCTTCAGCGTCTGGCTGGCGGGGGGCGGTGTGAAGGGGGGCACGGTCCACGGTGTGACCGACGACTTCGGCTACCGGGTGGTGGAGCACCCCTGCACGGTCTACGACATGTGGGCCACCGTCCTCCATCTCCTCGGCATCGATCACGAGGAACTCACCTACCGGTGGGGCGGCCGCGACTACCGCCTCACCGACGTCCACGGCCGCATCATCGAGCCGATCCTCGCCTGACCGCCGCACCGCTGGACGGATGCCGCCGATCCCCACCTGGGACGATCCACTGCTCGCCCTGCGCCACGCGGCGCTGGTCTGCGACGTGTGAGGCGCGCGGTGCTCAGGCCGCCCCCAGCCCCTCCATCCGCCGCCACGCGCTCACCTGCCCGAGGTGCATCATCATGTGCCCGCCGGCATAGAAGCCGTGGAGCGAGCCGAGCGTGGGAAACAGTTGCGCCATCCGCCCCTCGGCAGGATTGGGGCGCTGGAGCAGGTCGTCGGAAGCGGCACGGAGGGCGGCGATCGCCTCCTGGCAGCCGCGCCTGAACACTTCGACCACCTCCGCCATCGGCGGGTAGACACTGCCTGTCGGGTCGTCGATGCACTTGCCTTCCTTGGAGAAGACCGACTCGAACCGCGCCGGCACCGGCGTGGGGGTGCCGCCGAGCTGGCTCACCATCCGCGGTGTGTAGAGGGCGAGATGGCCGAGGACGAAGGCAGGATGATTCGACTCCACCGCCGTCGCCTGGCCCGCCGGGCCGACCGCGGCGAAGCGGCCGAACCGCCCGGCGTCGATCCCAGCGAGGAGCCGATCGGCGTAGTTGAGGGAGAGCTGGAGCGAATCGGCGATGCAGTTGCCGAGCGAACGGGTCATCGGTGGTCTCCTCGGAGGGGCGCGTGGGGTGCGGAGGGGGGGCAGGGAAGGCTGCCGGTGGCGATGCGGACGATCGCCTCCGGAAGGGCGACGCATTCAGCGGCGAAGACGCGGGCGGCGAGCGACTCGACGGTGTCGTCGGACAGGACCGGGACCGTCTTCTGGAGAAGAATCCGCCCATGATCGTACTCGTCGTCGACGAGATGGACCGTGCAGCCGGAAACCGTGCAGCCCCGGGCGAGCACGGCGCGGTGCACGTGATCGCCGTGGAATCCCCTCCCCCCGAAGGCCGGCAGGAGCGCGGGATGGATGTTGATCACCCGGCCGGCGAACGCGGCCGGGATCGGCAGGAGATGGAGCCAACCGGCCATCACCACCAGCTCGGCGCCGGCGTCACGGCACGCGGCAAACACGTCGGCGCTCCAGTCGGCAGCCGCGCGGTCCCCGCGCGGCTGCACCGTCACCGGCACACCGGCGCGGCGTGCGATCCCCTCGGCGCGGAGCCCGGGCCGGCTCGCCACGACGAGGACGATCCGAGCCGGAAGCCGGCCGACCGCGATCCGCTCGAGCAGGTTGGCCAGCGACCGGCCCGAACCGGAGACGAGCACCGCGAGGGGAACCGGGGCGGTCATGCCGCGCCCTCCGGCGCCAGCGGCCGCACGGTGATCATCAGGGGATGGCCGTCGATGTCGAGTTCCTCGCGGCTGCCCCCCTCGATCGCGACGTCCACCACCGCCGTGGCGAGCGTCTCGGCGGCGATCGTGTCGCGGTGGGCGGCGATCGCCCCCGCGAGCAGGGCAGCGGGGGTGCAGAGCGCGAGTTCGATCCGCTGGGTGAACTCGAGATCGAGCGTCTTCCGCACCGACTGGACGGCGTGGATCACCTCGCGGACGAGCCCTTCGGCGATCAGCTCCGGCGACAGCTCGGTCGAGACCACGACGACTGCCCGGTGGCTCTCCGCGGCCGCCCAGCCCTCGCGGGCCGTGGTCCGGACAATCAGGTCGTCGCGCTCGAGCGTCGCCGTGCCGCCGCCGGCCAGCCCGAGATCCACCCGGCCGTCACGGTCGCACCCGGCCAGGAGCGCCGCCACGTCGGCCGACGCCAGTGCCGTACGGACACGGGGCAGATCCTTCCCCAGGCGTGGTCCGAGCCGCTTCAGGTCCGGCTGCACGCTCCGGGTGATGTACCGGTCGGGATCGCGACAGACCTCGACCTGCTTCACGTTGAGCTCGTCGCGGAGGAGCTCGGCGTGCGACTCGAGCCAGGCGGTGTCGGCCGTGCGGTTGTCGGCGAGGATCACCTCGACCTTGGCCAGCGGCTGGCGCACCTTCAGCTTGACGCCGGCGCGCGCGGCGCGGCCGAGCGAGGCGATGTCGCGGACCAGTGCCATCCGGCGCACGAGATCGGGATCGAGCAGCGCCGCCGAGCCGGTCGGATAGTCGGTGAGGTGGACACTGTCGGGCACCCGGTCGCCGAACGGCCCGGCCGCGAGGTTTCGCCACATCGCCTCGGTCACGAACGGCACGAACGGCGCCGCCAGCCGGGTCACCGCCAGCAGGGTCTCGTAGAGCGTCCAGTAGGCGTCGAGCTTGTCACGGTTGCCGGCCGGAGAGTCGTCGGCCCGCCCGGCGGCCCAGAAGCGGTCGCGGCTGCGGCGCACGAACCAGTTGCTCGCGGCATCGACCACCGCCGAGATCAGCCCGGCGGCGCCGAAGTGGTCGTAGGCATCCATCCGCTCGATCACCGCGGCCGCGGTGGCGCTGACTTCGGCGAGCATCCAGCGGTCGAGTTCGCAGCGCTCAGCCGCCGACCGCCAGCCGCGCGCGTTGGCCAGGTCGGCATGATCGAGGCGCCCCGGCCGGTCGAGGAGCCGGCCCGGATCGAAGCCGTCGATACGGGCGTAGATCACGAAGAACGAGTAGACGTTCCAGAGGCGGAGGAGGAACTCGGGCACGCTCTCGCGGATCGCCCGCTCGCTGTAGCGGATCGTCGTCCAGGGTGGCTGGGCGGCGAGGAAGTACCAGCGCAGGGCGTCGGCGCCGTAGGCGTCGAAGATCACCCCCGGCTCCTTGTAGTTGCGCTTGCTCTTGCTCATCTTCTGCCCGTCCTCGCCGAGCATCAGCCCGAGGACGATGCAGGTGCGGAACGGGTGGGGCCACTCCGCGGGGGGCGCCGCGACGCCGGGCGGGAGCGTCTGCGGTCCGTCGCCGCCGAAGAGGAGGGTGCTGATGGCCAGCTGGCTGTAGAACCAGCCACG
>SXWA01000072.1 GCA_005791575.1 Planctomycetaceae bacterium | reverse complement strand
GGCGGCGTGCGGTTGATCTCGTCGGCGAGTACGACGTTGGCAAACAGCGGTCCCTCGAGAAAACGCAGCTGCCGGGCGCCGCTCGCCTTGTCCTCCTCGAGCACGTCGGTGCCGATGATGTCGGCGGGCATCAGGTCGGGGGTGAATTGGATGCGGCTGAACGACAGGTCGAGGCTCCGGGCGAGCGTGCTGATGAGCAGCGTCTTGGCCAGCCCCGGCACCCCCTCGAGCAGGCAATGGCCACGGCTGAAGAGGCTGATCAGCAACTCCTCCACCACCTGGTGCTGCCCCACGATCACCCGCGAGAGCTGTTCGAGGATCCGATCGTGGGCGGCATGCAGCCGCTCGACCGCCGCGGCATCGGGGTGCGTCGTGGACATGGTGGCTCCGGAGGGGATCGATCGGGGAGACGGCCGGGCGGGTCAGCGCTGGTAGATCGGCAGCGTGCCCTTGTCGAGTTGGAGGATCGTGAGGTTCGAGGCGGTGGTGTAGACGGGGCCGATGAACCCCTGCGGCCAATGGAGACCGTCGCGGTCCTCCTGCGCCTCGGCGATGAGCCGCTTGACGATCTGGTCGCGGTAGCCGTCCCACTTGGCGCCCCCTTCGCGGTACATCACCTGCGAATAGTAGAAGTGGGCGTAGTGCCAGTGGCCGAAGCCGTTGTTGGCGATGTTGCCGAGATGCTTCTCGGCGTAATCGAGCATCCGCGGCACGTGGGTGTCGTCGTACTCGCCGGCGTTGAACAGGCAGGCGATCGCCGCCGCCGAGATCGCCGGCCGGCCTCCGCCCCCCTTGGAGCTGTACTGCACGCCGCCGTCGGGCATCGTGCACTTGTGGATGTAGGCGATCGCCTTGTCGATGATCTCGCGGGGCACGGGGATGCCGGCGTTGCGGCAGCCGCGCAGCCCCTGCACCTGGGTGATGGTGGTCGAGCCCTCGTCGAAGTTGTTGCCATCCTTGGCGCTGACGTAGCCCCAGCCGCCGTCGGGGGTCTGGGCCCGGCCGGAGAACTCCACCGCCTTCTCGAGCACGCGCACCAATTCGTCGCGGCGGCGTTCGTCCTCCTCCTCGCCGAGCACCTGGGAGAGGAAGAGCATCGAGAAGCCGTGGCCGTAGGTGTAGCGGTCGTCGCTCTTGGGATCACCGATCAGCCCGTTGGTGCGTGACCGGCTCACCAGGTAATCGACCGCCTGACGGATCGGTTCGGCATAGCGACCCTGCGTGCTGGTCGACCCCTCCATCAGCATCGCGGTCCCGGCGAGGGCCGTCATCGCGGTCGGATAGCGCCCCTCGGTGGCCGACCAACTGCCGCGCCGCGACTGCTTCGCGACCAGCCAGTCGAGCCCCCGGCTCACCACCCGGTCGACCGCCGGCTGATCGGCCATCGCGATCGACGCCGGCACGCAGGCCAGCGCGAGAAGGCAGCCGAGCCAACCAGACAACGGAATGCGAGTCATGGGGTGTGCGTCCTGCGATCTCGTCGTCCCCGGGTCCCACACGGCACGATCCGCATGCCGTGGCGTGCGTCCTGCGACCTCATGGTCCACCATCGGGTGTCAGGGCCCGTTCCAGCAACCGTTGCAGACTCCCGCGGAGGTCGAGCGGTGGCGGTTGCACCGCCACCGCCTGATACGGCGGTCGCGGGGCGATCGGCAGACCGGTGAACTCGAGCACCCGGTCGGCCGCCTCTCCGCCGCCGCGACCCAGCGTGATGGTATGCCCGGCAGGGTCCGCCGTCACGTCGCAGCCCATGAGCAGATGCTGCTGAGCCTCGATCCCGTCGTCGAGACAGACGGCATGGCCGGTCCGTTTGTCGAGGGCCAGCAGGCTGAGGCGGGTCTGCCCCCCCCCACGCTGACCCTGGATCTGCCGGGCGAACACGAGCAGGGGAAGCCCCGGCGGCTGCTGGGGGTGGAGGGCATGCTGGAGGATCGTCGCCGGAGCCGGCCAGAGGGGGCTCCCATCGCGGAGTGACACCGCCCACACCGACCCGGTGGCCGGCTGCTGGGAGTCGCCGGTCATCGATTGCGGAAGGGGAAGCACGACCCCCGACCGCGATACCGCGGCCTGCTCCTCGGCGGTGGGCTGCCGGCCGACGAACACGAGCAGACGGTCCTCCCACTCCTGCACATGCAACTGCTCCGGGCGGGCATCCCCCACCGCGATGCGCGACGTCCACTCGACCCTCCCCTGCTCGAGATCGAGCAGTGTCAGCGCCCCCCCCGGCTCGACGACCACGATCCGCCCACCGACTCCTGCCGCCAGCGCCTCGCCGCGGTACTCGCCGAGCGGCTGCCGTGCCATCGTGACCGGATCGATGAGGACCAACCGGACACGGGCCTGGAACTGCCTGCCCTCGCCCCCGAGCGGCTCGATGGCGACGATCCGTCGCCCATGCACCGCGAGCCGCTGGTGGCGTGGCGGGAGATCGGCGGTCCGGATCACACGCCCATCGGCCATCGACACCACCGTGGCACCGACGCCGTTCGGTGGGCTGATGCAGAGGAAGTCGCCGTCGCCGAACAGTTCGGCGTTCGTCGGCACGCGGTGGCGCTCCCAGATCACGGCGCCGGTGACCGGATCGTGGAGTTCGACTGCCGCCCCCACGCGCACCGGTAGGCCGGTCGCCTGGGCCGGACCGAGGTGCAATTCCTCACGGGGGTTCGGATCGTCCGGCTCCGCGACCCGCATCCCCAGCGGCACGTTCGTCCCGCGCCCGCCCCGCGCCCCCACGAGCCGCCCGACGTTCACCAGGGGCAGTTCGGCCGCCGCGGCGGAGAGATCGTTGAGCATCCACAGACGGCGGTTGGGGATCGATGGATCCCCCGAGAGCTCGAAGGCCGCCAGGAGTGACCCGGATCTGATCACCACCACCCGGCCGATCGCGGTTGCTTCGATCATGAGCGGATTGATGACCCCGGCGAGCGGCACCGCGGAGCGGTCGAAGAGATCGCCGAGATGCCGGCCGAAGCCGTCGATGGCGAACAGCCGCATGTTGTTCATGTCGTATCCGAGCCGCAGCCCCGGAAAGGCTCCCCCGCCGCCGTCGGCCACCCGCACCGCCACCACGCGGACTTGACGCGCGGCATCGACCGCCCGGCCATTGGCCGGGCGCCGCTCAACCACGCGCCCAAGCGGCCAGGCAGCGCCCACGTCGGGCGTGGCGAACGCGCCGGCCGGGTCGCCGGCGGAAGGTGATTCGATGACGGAGCGGAGCAGTTCGGTGCGGAGGAGCAGCCCGCGAGATGCATCCCCGGTTCCGGCCGACCGGAGCCGCGCGGCGAGCGTGGCGACGAGGCCCGCCCGGGCCCGTTCCGCGGCCGGATGGCTGCCGAAGATCGTCAGGAACGACTCGAGGCGGCGGGTGCGGACGAGCGGATCGGACTCCGCCTCGATCGCCAGCAGCGCCTCGTCGACACGCCGGTCGATCTGCGTGCGGAGATCGGCCGGGGCCCTCGTCAGCAGATCGGCGATCCGGCCGTGAAGCCAGCGTTGCCCGGCGGACGACAGGCTGCGATCGGCCGGATCCTCGGCGACCCCCGGACCGTCGTCGGCCGGAATCTGCGACTCCCGCTCCGCCAGGGCGATCGCCTCCTGGCAGGCCCACCAGGCGTTGTCGATGTCGCCGGCACGCAGGTAGCCGTCGCAGGCGATCCGCACCTGCCGCGCGTACGACGCCGTGGCGGCGAGGTCGGCACCGCCCGCCGCCAGGCTCCCGCGCCACACCGGCGCAGCGGCCGCGAACTGCCCCGCCAACGCGAACAGCATGGCATCCGACACCACCGCCGCGGGCACCGCCGCCGGATCGGCCTGCCGCGCCCGGAGAATCATCTCCAGACCGCCCGCGACGTCGCCCGAGTCGAGGGCGAGCTGCCCGGCCCATACCGGCCCCCACGGCCCCGCCACCGCTGCGGTCTGCAACTGTTCCTGGAGGGCCGCCGACTGGTGAAACACGTCGAGCGAATCGACCCCCTGGGAGATGATCTCGCCGCGGTAGGCGACGAGATTGCCCGGCACCGCACCGCCGCGCGAGGCGGACCGGCCCGCGATCCGTCCCTGCGCGATGTCGATGTCGACCACTTCGGGCGTGTCGAGCGGCAGGAAGAGATGGCTCCCGGTGAGCACGCCACGGCCGCTGGGGCTGGCGCCGCCGAGCGAAACCGGGTTTTCAAGACGGCTCTTGCCGTCGGCGAGCGCCACGATGTCGACGGCGTGCTTCTGCACCACCACCACGGCATCGCCCGCCACGCCCGCCACCTGGCAGGCATCCCCCCGCGGCCTGCGCCAGACGAGCGAACCGGTCCGCAGATCAAGGCAGTGGAGTTCGTCGGAGTCGGGAGGGGTGATGACCACCCGCCCGCCGGCGATGATCGCGGTCGCATCGCGCCAGCCACTGCTGCGCGGGGCGACCTCGCCCGGGGTGAGCAGTTGGCCGTTGACGACGATCCGCGCGTTGATGCCGCGGCGAATCCGCATGTTGTTGAGCAGCATCCCCTCGGCCGCGGTCGGCCGCGTGTAGCCGTAGGCCCAAAGCAGCGTGCGATTGGCGAGATCGACCGCCACGACCGCACCGGCACCGGTCTGGCAGACCAGCACCCCTTCGGCGAACGACGGTGACAACCCGGCCAGCCGCCGCTGCCGCCCCGAACCGCCGTCGACCGCCAGTTCCTCGTCGAGCACCGCCAGCGGTTGCATCCAGGAGGTGTCGCCGGTGGCGGCTTCGAGGACATCGAGCCTGATCTCTCCTCTCTCCTCGACGATGACGAACAGCTGCTCGCCAAGCGGCAGCGGCGCGCCGAGGTACTGGCCGGCCGTCGTCCCCACCGGCGGCTCCATTCCCGCGCCGGGATTGCCCGGTCCTTCGTTTGACGGCCGACCCGTGCCATCCCGATCGGCACGATTGCGGGGCAATCTCCAGACCTGCCGACCACGGTCGGCGACGTCGTAGGCCGCCAGCGCGTTGCCCATCCGGTCCTCGGGCACCATCAGACCGTTGAACCGGGCCTGGATCTGGCCGACCTGGGCGGCCACCGTGACCGGGTCGGGCTCCACGGCGAAGACCAGTCGCCCATCGCTGGCGAGACCGCCGGATGTCGCGTCGTCGAACACGTTGCGCACCGACGCCGGCACCTTGTCGCGCCCCGACCCATCCTCCATCTCGTCGGCATTGTCGAGGAACGCGGCGGTGCTGCCGGCCGGCTGGAGCCAGACCCGTTTGCCGGTCACAAAGTCGACCGCCAGCAACCCCAGTGGCGAGCGCACGAGCAACCTGCCGTCCACCGCAAGCGGCCCGCCGGCGGGCCATTGGGTGGCGTCCCGATCGGCGGCCTGACGCCGCCGCCGTTCCAGCAGCCGGCTTTCCTCCGGATGCCGCGAGAGGGGCACCCGGTACCTGGCGACGAGCAGCGGGCGTGACGACTCCACGATGGCGTTGCGTGCCGAATCACCGCGTGAGACCCACCACTCCTGCGCCCGGCGGACGGCGGCGACGGGGGGTTCGCCGAGCACTCCGGCGAGCCAGTCGGTGGCGCCTCCGGCGGGATATGAGAGGGGCATCTCGCGCCCCCCCAGCCTCACCACCCCTGCACCGCGGCCCCGCGCGCCATCGAGCACCGTGGTGGCCGCCGTACGCTCTCCGGCCCGCCACAGGGCGGCAGCCCGGAGCACCGACAGCGCCGGCTCGAACGCCGCAGCGTCGGCCGCCAGCGCCAGTCGATCGAGCCCCGCGGCGGCGGCGAGCGGTTGCCCGGCCTCGAGCGACTCCACTGCTGCCACCAGCGTGGCGCGGCGCCCGGCGGGAGTCTGGAACCAGCGCCGGGCCACCGCCACGACACCGGCGGGGTCGTTGGCGGCAAGCGCCTGTTCCAGCGCCCGTTCGGCGCGGGCGCGGAACTGGAGCTCGTAGGCCTCACGACCGGCAGGGGGCAGAGCGGCGACCAGCCGCGCCGCCTCGCTCTTCACGCTCCGCCACGTGCTCTCGCCGGCGGTGGGTTGGTAGAAGAAGTCGCGATCGGCTTCCAGGATTCCATCAAGCAGGGTGGCGACGTCACTCCAACGCGATTCGTTGATCAGCCGCCGCGCCTGATCGAGTTGCCGCTCACGACGGCGATCGGTCGGAAACGCGATCCCGCCCGATGCCTCGTCATCGCCGCGCTCATCGGCGTCGTCGGCGCGCTGGTCCTCGGCAGCCTGCGGTCGCGCCTGGGGAGGCACCGGAACGAGCTGCGCCCACACGGTGCCGGCGGGTCCCGGCGTCCAGGCCGCCAGCACGGCGGTGGCGATGACCGCAAACCAGTGCACCGTCCCCCGACCCGACACCGTCCCCCGCCCCGACACCGTTCCCCGACCCGACACCGTTCCCCGACACCACAGCGAAGCCCCCCCCAGCGAAGGAATCGCCTTGGACGATCCTGGGGCCGTCGTCCCTGGGGCCGTCGTCGAGGCCGCCCACGTCGAGGCCGCCCACATCGAGGCCAACGTCCCGGGGATGAATCCCGGGAGGGAGATGGAGGGTGAGCCCGGGAGGGGTTCACCGACTGACCGGAGCCCCCTCTCGGTCGCGTTCACAGGCCCCCCGCAGGAGACGGTATGTGCCATGAAAACCCCCGAGAAAGCCGGCGGCCAGCTATTTTCAGCCGGCCACCGACACGGCTGTCTGGGCCATCACCCACCCGGGGGCGGGCGGCCGCGGCACGGAACGCAATCTCTTCCATCTTAGGTCCACGCTCCTTCAGGCAGCAAGTTCCGGCGCCGGGGGCAGACCCCGTCGGGACGGGGAGTCGGTGAAGTTTCCAGCGGAAAAAACGCGGTTTTGGTTTGCATTTTGTTTTCCAGTGCGTCTAATCTCCGCACGCTTTCGGCACGACTGTGCCGATTTTTACGATCCTGCGGCGGGGTTCTGCCGCACACGACCTTTCATCTCTTTCCCGCGGAGGCAGTGGCGATGGCGAAGAAGTCGGGCAACAAGCCGATGACAAAGACCGAGATCATGAGAAGCATCTCCGAGTCGACGAACCTTCCGAAGAAGGACGTCGTGGCGGTGATGGAGGCCCTCAACAGCGAGATCCAGAAGGCGCTCAAGGGGAGTGTCGGCGTGTTCTCGATCCCGGGCCTGGTGAAGATCGAGCGCCGCAAGGTGCCGGCTCGTCCCGCCCAGAAGGGGGTGAAGAACCCGTTCACTGGCGAACTGCAGGACCGTCCGGCCAAGCCGGCGAGCGTCAAGGTCCGCGTGCGGGCCCTGAAGACCCTGAAGTCGATGGTCGCAGGCTGATTCCCCCCGGGGAACGGGCTGTGTGGCCGGGGATCCTCGTCATGTGACGGTTTCCCCGTGACCTTGGCCGGCTGGAATCAAGCACCGGCTGGCAACAGACGCTGCTGAAGACACATACAGCCGAAAACGAACGCTGAAAACAACCACAGAGGGCGATGCCGGCTGATGCCGTCATCGCCCTCTGTCTGTTGACTCACCCGGAAGCTGCTGACGCAGGCGGTGCTTCAACACGCTTCTCGCGGCGGTGCCGGTATTCCGGGCTGCAGGCGGCACGGCCCCGGCGGGCGCGGATTCAGTGGCCGCAGTGGGCAGTGGCCACAGTGGACAGTGGCCACAGTGGACAGTGGCCGCAGTGGGCAGTGGCGGGGGTCAGAGAACGCCTGCCGCAGAAAAGACCGCGGTCGAGCCCCACAGAGCTTTGAAGTGGCCAGGGGTTTCAGGTGGCCAGGGCTTCAAGTGGACAGGGCCGGAATCGACCAACCGTCCGTTTTTGCGGGAAAAACCACGCCCCGCGATCCCGACGGCGCACAGAACGGCGCACTTTCCCCAGCGCTTGCGCGCCTCGTCGAGAACTGGAGCCGGCTCACCGATGACGATCGTCGCCGCATCGAG
>SXWA01000071.1 GCA_005791575.1 Planctomycetaceae bacterium | reverse complement strand
TGCCGGCGACCACTGACGCCGGGAGCGCAGCGAGGCAATTCAGCCGCCGCCGGGAGCGCAGCGAGGCAATTCAGCCGCCGCCGGGAGCGCAGCGAGGCAATTCAGCCGCTGTTCACTAGCAGTCCGTGGCCAAAGTCCATCGTTGGCCTTTGGCCACCCGAAAAGCTGCGCTTTTCACGGGAGCGGCGCTCCCGGCACCTCATCCGTGAGGTGCAGCAGGCTGTTTGGCCACAGCCTGCTAGCCGCTCGGAGTCTTGGCGTTCGGAAGGGTAGATTAGGTGGCCCGTGTCGAGGGCATCCTTCCGTCCCCATGTGTACAAGGAATTCTTGCTTTGCGTTTTGGTTGGCCGCACCCTCGGCAAAGACGAGTCTCCTCTTTCATCGCCGGTTTGCTGTACGCGACCGGCGGGAATGCACGTCACCGAACTGGGCAAAGCTAGGATTCGCAGCTAGGCATACGCATCACGTTCATTTTTAACCACCAAAATCCCGTCGAGCATCCCATGTGGAAAGAGTCGTTCTGGAAGCGACTTCGTCGCTGGTGGGCACGCCCGTCGATAGATCGCAAACGTCGGCTCTGGAGAAAGGTTCGGCGGTTGTCGACGATGCCGTTCAGCCTTGGCTGTGCCTCCCTGGGAGATATTTATCTCTCATATCACCCCGACTCACAAGTGTACTTCGACGAGCACCCAGAGTTCTGGGAAGTCCTCGGCCCATTCCTGAACGAAAACCGCGTCAATAACGCCGGCGACCTCGTCCGACTGTGGACTCTGATCATCAACATCAAGCACGTGCTGGATTCGGATATCAAGGGTAATTTTGCTGAGTTGGGGGTGTATCGTGGAAACGTTGCCGCCGTCCTTGCGCTCTTTGCATCACGTAATGGACGGAGGGTGCAACTCTTCGATACCTTCCAAGGGTTCGATGCCCGGGATTATTTGGGTGCGCTCGAACATGACCAACTCCCGATGTTCGACAAGGTATCCATTGCCGGCGTTCGAAGGAAACTCGCCAGCTATGCTGACGTGTGCGATTTAGTGCCTGGTTATTTTCCCGATTCACTCCGGACGGAACACGACGCGATGCAATATGCGGTCGTCAGCATCGACTGCGATTTGCAGAAGCCGACAACGGCGGGATTGGAATACTTCTATCGCCGCATGCCCAAGGGGGGGGTTATCTTCGTTCACGACTACTCCAGTCTTCACTGGAAAGGCGTGAAGCTGGCCGTCGACGAATTCTGTCGTCTTTATGATGAACAACCCGTGTTGATCCCCGATAAGTCTGGTACGGTCATGATACGTCGCTCGCGGTGACAACCATCATGACATTGCGAGCGCTCCAAAAACCACCCTCGCCAGCCCTGCGAGCAGCCCGTGGCCAAAGTCCATCCCTGGCCTTTGGCCACCAGAAACGCTGCGCTTTTCACGGGAGCTGCGCTCCCGGCACCTCATCCGTGAGGTGCAGCAGGCTGAGTGTCCACAGCCTGCTAGCTTCGCGGACGGCGATCGAAGATCCCGTCCTCGAGGAGACTTGGCTTGGGTCGGCAGGGTGGTCCGCGGAAGGCGGCGCAGTGGCGACGCCGGCTCGCCCGCCACGGCACATCGGGCCTTCCCGTGACGCAGTTCTGCGCCCGCGAGGGTGTGTCGGTGTCGGCCTTCGACTACTGGCGACGTCGGCTCCAAGCCGATGCGGCGCCGGTCGACGATCGGCCCAAAGCGCCGGCGCACGACCTCGTCGCACCGGTCGAAGTCGTCAGCACCCGCAGCGTGACGACTCGCTTCGCCGGTGGCGTGGTGATGGAGATCCCTGAGGACCTGCTCACGACCGCACTGCGGACACTCGCCGAGGCACAGCCGTGCTGAGCATCGCGCCGCCGCCGACGATCTACCTGCACTCGGGCGCGACCGTCAGCGCGAGAGATGTGCTCGACTTCGGCGTTTCACCCGAAGTGGCCGACGCCGCGGCGGGGATCACCGATGCGGCGATCGAGTCGGTGGCGGGCTACGACCGCAGGAAGCCGGCCACTGAAAAGCCGCGCTGCGAATCGCTTCCGGCCCACCTGCCGCGCTACGAGGTGAAGCTCGACGTGCCGGAGAGCATGAAGAACTGCCCGACGCATGGCGAGCGTCAGGTGATCGGCTACGACTGGCAGGAAACCCTCGAAGTCGTGCCGCCAAAGCTCGTCGCCCGGCGCACCGGAATCCCGAAGCTCGCCTGCCCCAAGGCGCCCGAGTGCGGCGTGGTGGAAGCGGAGCGGCCAGTCGGCCTGGTCGAGGGAAACGAGTACGACACCAGCGTGGCGGCGCAGATCGCCGTCGACAAATACGCCTACCACCTGCCGATCTACCGCCAGCAGGATCTGTTTGCGTCGTGCGGCTGGACGCCGTCGCGGGGCACGCTGCTCAACGACCAGAAAGCCGCGGCAGAGCTGATCAGACCGCTGGCAATGCACCTTCGGAAGGTGGTGGGGGCGGGGCCGGTGGTCGGCACCGACGACACGACGGTGACACTGATCACGCCCCAGGAGATGCCCGATTTCGACTCGGCCGATCCGAAGTCCGCCCGTGCGCGCGAGGTGATCGCCTCGGCGCTCGAGCCACGTCGCGCGAGTCTGACGGCGCGGATGTAGGCCTACCTGAGCGTGACCGAGCCGATCAACGTCTTCGATTTCACCGTCAGCCGTCACCGCGACGGCCCGGAGATCTTCCTGAGTGGCTTCGAGGGGGTGCTGCTGGCCGACTGCTACGCGGGCTACGAGGCGATCGAGCTGGGCAGTGCGGGGAAGATCCGCCGCGCCGCCTGCGTGGCGCATGCGCGCCGCAAGGTCTTTGAGGCGCGGAGCAACCATCCCGCGCACGCGGCGATGCTGCTGGGGCTCTTTCAGCGGCTCTACGACAGCGCCGTGCGGAACGATCTCGACGTCTTCGTCTACGTCAAGGATGTCCTCGATCGGCTGCTCGCCGGCAGTCACGACTACGCGGGGCTGCGCCCCGACGTCTGGAAGCTCGCGCATCCCGAGGCGGTCCGCGTCTATCGCGAGGACGAGCGGCGGCACCGTGCCGAGGTCAAGTCGGCGAAGCGAGCCAGGCGTTGCACCGGACGGCGGTAGGCCGCCCCACGGCGACCACTCTCCCGGGCGTCCCGCTGCCCGCGCGGGCCGGGCCTCGTCGGGCACCGTGGCCGACCGTCAGGCGACGAGGCCGGCGAGGATCCGGCCGTGGACGTCGGTGAGGCGGAAGTCGCGGCCCGCGTAGCGGTAGGTGAGCCGCTTGTGATCGAGTCCGAGGAGGTGGAGCATCGTGGCATGCAGGTCGTGGACACTCACCGGATCGACCGCCGCGCGGAATCCGAAATCGTCGGTCGCACCGTGGACGGTGCCGCCGCGGATGCCACCGCCGGCGAGGAACACGGAAAAGCCGTAGTGGTTGTGGTCGCGGCCCGCCTTCGCGGCCCCGTCGCCCCCGAGCTCCACCGCGGGCGTGCGGCCGAATTCACCGCCGACGAGCACGAGCGTGTCGTCGAGGAGCCCGCGGCGCCCGAGATCGGTGAGGAACGCCGACAGCGGACCGTCGATCTCGCCGCAGAGGCGGCGGAGGTTGGGCTCGATCTGCTCGTGGTTGTCCCAGGGCTGCCCGGCGCCGTGCCACAGCTGCACGGAACGGACACCCCGTTCGAGCAGGCGCCGGGCCACGAGCATCTGCCGGCCATGGACGGTGTCGCCGTAGAGCGCCCGGGTCTCCGCGGTCTCTCCGGCGAGTTCGAAGGCCTCGGCGGCCTCGGTCTGCATGCGGAAGGCGAGTTCGAAGGAGCCGATCCGCGCCTCGAGGCGCGGGTCGGCCCCACCCCGTGCCCCCTCCAACCGGCGGAGGAGGTCGAGTTGGCGGCGCTGCGTGGTCGGGGCGGCATGGGGGCTCGAGATGTTCTCGATGAGCCGTTCGACCGTGGTATGGCGCGAGTCGATCGCGGTGCCCTGGAGCGAGCCGGGGAGGAATCCGGCCTGCCAGTTGTCGGGGCCCTTGACCGGCAATCCGCCGGGGCACATGGCGATGAAGCCGGGGAGGTTGCGGTTCTCGGTGCCGAGGCCGTAGAGGAGCCATGACCCGACGCTCGGCCGCGGCTGCACCGAATCGCCGCAGTTCATCAGCATCAGCGACGGCTCGTGGTTGGGCACCTGGGCGAACATCGAGCGGATGACCGCGATCCGGTCGGCGTGGAGCGCCGTCCGGGCGAAGAGCTCGCTGAACTCCAGCCCGCTCTCCCCGTGGCGCCGGAAGGCGAACGGCGAGGGGAGCGCGGTACCGGTCTTCCGCTCCGTCGTCAACGACAGCGGGAGCGGTTGGCCGGCATACCGGGCGAGCGCCGGCTTGGGATCGAGGGTGTCGACGTGCGACGGCCCACCATTGAGGAACACGTGGACCAGGCGGGTGGCCCGGGGGCGGAAGTGCGGCGCCTTCACCGCCAATGGATCGCCGTCCGTGGAGAGCTCCCCGGCGTCGGCGAGGAGGCCGGCGAGCCCGAGGAGACCGAGGCCGCAGCCACTGCGGGCAAGAAGATCACGGCGCGGGAGCAGGGGGAGCGGGGGCATGGCGGATCGCCTGTGGAGAGCGACGGTCACTCGACGAACATCACCTCGTTGGACACCAGCAGCGCCTGCACGAGCTGTTCGGCCGGTGTCAGTTCCCCCGGTCCCCAGCCGCCCCGGCGCGCGGCCTCGAGGAAGTCGCCGGCGGCGGCGCGTTCGGTGGGGCTCGGGTCGCGCTGGAGGACCAGCCGCCAGAGGCCGTCGAGCGCCTCCTCGTCGGGACCGTCGGTGCAGAACACACGCGCCGCCACGGCCCGCGCCCGGGCGGCCACGAAGGGATGGTTGAGGGCGAACAGGGCCTGCTGCGGCACGGTGGTCTCGGGGCGGGTCGGCATGTGAAGGTCGGGGTTGGCCATGTCGAACACGCGCAGCGGGGTGGCGAGGTACTGGCGATCGACGAGGCAGTGGATCGTGCGGCGGAACGGGCCGCTGGCGGCGAAGGGATCGGCCGGCCGCCCGCCGCCGGTCAAGCGCAGCTCCCCCGACAGCGCCAACCAGGTGTCGCGGAACTGTTCGACCGTCAGCCGCCGCGGCGTCATCCGCCAGAGGAGCCGGTTGGCCGGATCGACGGCCAGCGCCGCGCTTCCCTCCGGCAGCGCCGCAGACTGCCGGAAGGTCTCCGAGAGGAGGATCCTCCGCAGCAGGCGCTTGCTGCTCCAGCCGTCGGCGACGAGGGCCTCGGCGAGCCAGTCGAGGAGCTCGGGGTGGGAGGGAGGGGCGGCCCGGGTGCCGAAGTCGCTCGGGGTGTCCACCAGCCCGGCACCGGTGAGGTGGAGCCAGAGACGATTCGCCCACACACGGGCGGTGAGCGGGTTGTCGGGAGCGACGATCGCCGCTGCCATCTCCATCCGCCCGCTGCCGTCGGCGAACGGTGCCGCGTCGGGGCCGGCGATCACGGTGAGGAAGCGGCGCGGAACCGGTGGTCCCTTGAGGGCCGGGTTGCCGCGCCGCAGCAGGGGGGCATCGACGGGCCGGGGCCGGTCGAAGGAGGCCAGTGCATGCGGCGGCGCCTGGGGGGCCGGCAGCAGCCACCGCTCCACGTCGTTGGAGAGCTTCCACAGTTCGTTGACCGCATCGCTCGGGAGCAGGGTCTCGATCGCGGCGATCGGCTCGTCGGGAATGATGCAGGGGGAGTCGGGGACGAGCAGCGCCAGACGCAGCGCCTCGGCGGCCGGGTCGTCGAGGGCCGGCGGCGGTGGCAGCCCGGCCGTGGCGGCCCGCTCGAGCGCCGTCTTCCAGCGGGCGTCGATCGTGGCGAACAGCCGACCGTAGCGATCGGCGACGTCACGGCCGTCGTGCGGTGGCGTGGCGAAAGCCGCGGCGACGAGCGGATTGAGGTCGGGCACCGCTGCCGCGACCGCCGCGAGCAGCTTCGGCCCCTCGGCCGCGAGGTCGGCGTCGGCCACCGGCAGCAGCGCCACCAGCGGGGCCCAGACCGGGTCGCGGTCGATCCCCGGCCTGCCGAGGAATGCCTGCCAGCGGCGCACGACCGCCGGCACGAGGTCGGTCGGCGCGATGATCTGGTCGAAGCCCAGTTCCGGATACCGGTCGAGGTGCCGCTGCGCGAACAGGTAGTCGGCGATCCGCTCCCGGGCGCGGCCCATGGCCGCGGAGCGGAGCCGCGCCGATCCCTGCGCCAGTGCCTCCCGGCGTCGGTCGAGTTCCGCCGTCCAACCCGCGGCCGCGGCCGGCTGGCCGTCGCGGGCAGGTAACGGGACGAGCCGATCGACGCTGCTGGCGAAAACCCCGTAGAGGGCGTAGTAGTCGGCCGTCGGGATCGGGTCGTACTTGTGGTCGTGGCAGCGGGCACAGGAGACGGTGAGCCCGAGGAGGCCGCGGGTGACGACGTCGATCCGGTCGTCGATGATGTCGGGGGTGACACCGAGGAACCGTCGGCCGGTGGTGAGGAAGCCGAGCGCCGCCAGGTCGCCGTCGCCCGCGGGCACCAACCGGTCGGCCGCCAGCTGCAGCGCGACGAAGCGGTCGAAGGGAAGATCGCGATTGAAGGCGTCGATCACCCAGTCGCGGTATGCCGGTGCATGGACGAAAAACCGCTCCTCCCGGTCGTAGACGTAGCCCTTCGTGTCGGCGTAGCGGGCCAGATCGAGCCACATCCGGCCGAGGTGCTCGCCGAACCGCGGTGAGTCGAGGAGGCGATCGACGAGTTGCTCCCAGGCGTCGGGGCGGTCGTCGGCGACGAACGCCTCCACCTCCTCGATCGTGGGTGGCAGACCGACCAGCGCGTACGACGCCCGGCGGATGAGCGACCGCCGGTCGGCGGTCGGGGATCGCGTGAGGCCGGCGTCCTGGAGGCGCGCGTCGATCCAGGCATCGATCGGCGAGGGGGCCGTCTCGGGTGGTGGCACGGCGACCCGGGGGGGCGGCTGGAAGGCCCAGTGCGGTGCGGCTGGCCCGGAGCCCGTGGCCGGCGCGGCACCGGGCCACGGGGCGTCGGCGGCGAGCCAGGTGTCGATGGCGGCGATGTCGTCGGGCGACAGCCGCGGGCCGGCCTCCGGTGGCGGCATCCGCTCGGTGTCGTCGGGATCACGGAGGCGCCGCGCGAGTTCGCCCAGGCGCGCCGTCCCCGGAAACGCCACCGGCCCGCCATCACCACCGGCGAGCAGCCCGTCGCGCGAATCGAGGCGCAGCGAGGCGAAGGCGGTGTCCGGACCGTGGCAGGTGGCGCACCGATCGATGAGGAGCGGTCGCACACGCTGTTCGAACAGTTCCTCGGCAGCCCTGGCCTGACCGGTCGCACCCGCCTGAACAGCGGATACCCCGGGGTCGCCAGGCTCGGCGCTCCACCCCGGCGTGAGGCAGCATGCCGGCGCCAGGATCGGTGCTGCCACGAGGACCGTGTGCGCGACCAGCCGACGGAAGCGACCCATGGCGGATTCCCCGGAAGAGCCGGATCGGCCCCGATGGTCGCCAATTCTACCGGCGCCGCCCGGGCGGCCGGCTTTTTCCGGCCGGGGAAAAATCGTTTATAGTGCCGCCGACAGCGGTCGGGGGAGGAGAGCCGGCGGGGCGTGCAAGCCCCGCGGTGCCCTCGGCCCGATCGCCAGGCGTGGGGCTCCTGCGGTGGCGCAGGGCCCGTGGTGCATGCTCCCGTGGTGCATGCTGCCGTGTCCAATTGCCGCGTGGGGCATCGTCAGGTCGCGATGCCCGGTCCGCCGAGAGGAGATTCCCATGTCCGTCCGCCGCAGCCGCCTCGCCCGACGTCGCTTCCTCGGTACCGGGCTTGCCGGCAGTGCCGCAGTCGCCGCCCCGCTGGTGATTCCCGGTTCGGCGCTCGGCCTCGACGGCACCGTCCCGCCGAGCGAGCGCGTGGTGGTGGGCGGGATCGGGATCGGAAACCGCGGCACCTACGACCTGAGTTGCTTCTTCGAGCAGAAGGACGTGCAGTTCGCGGCCGTCTGCGACGTCAAGGAAGCGCGGCGCAACGCGGTGAAGAAGATGGCCGACGACCGCGCCGGCAACGATGCCTGTGCCACCTACCGCGACTTCCGCGAACTCCTCGACCGCGACGACATCGACGCCGTGCTCATCGCCACCGGGCCCAACTGGCACGCGACGATGACGATGTATGCCGCCCACGCCGGCAAGGACATCTACTGCGAGAAGCCGGTCACGAAGAACATCGACCAGAGCCTGATCCTCAAGGACACGATCCGCCGCACCGGCCGGGTCTTCCAGGCGGGCACGCAGCGCCGCAACCTGCCCCACTTCGCCTTCGCCTGCGAACTGGCCCGCACCGGGCGGCTCGGCAAGATGAAGCGCGTCTATGCCCATCCCGCCGGGATGACTGCGATCAGCAGCGGCTGGCTGCCCGCCGAAGCGGAGCCGGCGAAGGACCAGGTCGATTGGGACATGTACCTCGGCCCGGCGGCGTGGCGGCCGTTCAACCCGAAGTTCCTCGACGGCTTCAACTTCGAGAAGGGGGGCGGACTCGTCGGCGGCGGCGTGCTCGAGTGGGGCACCCACTGCGTCGATCTCTGCCAGTGGGCGGTCAACGACTGCCCGCCCCCGGTGGAATACAACCCGCCCAAGGATGGCGAGATCGTCGCCCGCTACGCCGACGGCGTGGAGCTGATCTTCCGCGAGAAGGGCTGGATCCCGCTCGGCTCCTGCCCGGTGCGCTTCGAGGGGGAGGATGGCTGGGTCGAGGCCGGTGACAGCGGCAAGATGGTGCTCAGTTCCCCGGCCTTGCTCGCCGGCCGCGAGGTGGCGGAGATCGGTGGCTACCCGGCCACGTTCCATGTCCGCGACTTCCTCGACTGCGTGAAGTCGCGCCAGCAGCCGAAGACCAACGCCGTGGCCGCCTGCAACGCCCACATCGCCTGCCATGCCGCCAACGTGGCGCTGTTCCTCGGCCGGCAGGTGCGCTTCGACAATGCCACCAACCAGTTCATCAACGATGCGGAGGCCGATCGGCTCCGCTCCGAGGCCCTCCGCGAGCCCTGGCGCCTGTGACGGGGCGGGGCTGCGGCTGCGGCCCGATCGCGCGACTCGGCATCCCCACGACCACCCCACCGAACCCTCCACCCTCCAGGAATCACCCGATGGTCCTCCGCAACAGGCTGCCGCTCGTCGCCGTGCTGCTGGCCCTCTCGTTCGTCGGCTCCGCGCCGGGGCAGCAGCCTGCCGGGCGCTCGGAAAAGGAACGGGAGCAGCTCGCGATCCTCCGTGGCTCGGCGGCCGAGGCCGACAAGGCGCTGGCCTGCAAGATGCTCGCCATCCACGGGTCGGCCGACTCCGTGAGCGACCTCGCGGCGATCCTTGCCAACGAGCGACTCTCCTCCTGGGCGCGGATCGCGCTGGAGGCGATTCCCGATCCGGCCGCGGGAGAGGCGCTGCGGCGCGAGGCGGGCAAGCTCGGCGGCCTGCCGCTGGTCGGCGTGATCCACTCGCTCGGCGTGCGCCGCGACGGCGCCGCGGTGGCGATGCTCTCGACGAAGCTCACCGACGGCGACGCCGCCGTCGCCTCCGCCGCCGCCTATGCCCTCGGGCTGGTGGGTGACGGGCCGGCGACCGCGGCCCTTCGCGCGGCGCTGCCGCGGGCCCAGGGCCCGGTGCGCTCGGCCGTCGCCGAAGGCCTCGTCCGCTGTGCCGAGCGGTCGCTCGCCGGTGGGAAGGGAACGGAAGCGATCGCGATCTACGAAGAGGTCCGTGCCGCCGACGTGTCGCGGCAACGGAAGATCGAGGCCACCCGCGGCGCCATCCTGGCGCGCGGCGAGGCGGGGGTGCCGCTGCTGCTCGAGCAGCTCCGCTCGCCGGACGAGAAGAGCTTCCGCCTCGGGTTGACCGTCGCCAGGGAGATGCCGGCCGGTGCCACCGACCGCGCCCTGGCCGACGAGTTGGCGAAGCTGCCGCCCGCCCGCGGGGCGCTGCTGGTGACGGCGATGGCCGACCGGCCGAAGTCGACCGATGTCGCCACGCTCGTGAAGGCGGCGGGGGCCGGCTCCAAAGAGGTCAGGGCGGCAGCGCTTGCGGCACTGGGCCAGATGGGCAATCCGGCCGCCGTCGGCACGCTCCTCGCGGGGGTCACCGATGCCGATGCGGGGATCGCCGGCGCGGCCCGGGCGGCACTCGCCGAACTGCGTGGTGCCGAGGTCGACGCCGCGATCCGCGCCCGGATCGAGAAGGCCGACCCCGCGCTCCTCGCGGTGCTGCTCGGCCTCGTCGGCCAGCGGCGCATCGATGCCGTGCCGGCCGCGATCACTGCTGCCGATCATCCCGACGCGGCGGTCCGCACCGCGGCGCTCAAGGCCCTCGGCGAGATCGTCGATATCGAGCGCCTCGGCGTGCTCGTGCAGCAGACAGTCAAGCCGCGGAGCGACGCAGAGGGGGCCGCGGCCCTGGCGGCCCTCAAGGCGGCGAGCATCCGCATGCCCGACCGTGAGGCCTGTGCGACCCGTCTGGCGGGCGCCCTTGCCGGGGCGCCGGTGGCCACCCAGGTGAAGGTGCTCGAGATCCTCGGCGGCGTGGGGGGCACCAAGGCACTGGAGACGATCGCCTCATCGGCCCGGAGCGACGACGAGGAATTGAAGGACGCCAGCAGCCGGCTGCTCGGCGAATGGATGACGGCCGACGCGGCCCCGGTCCTCCTCGATCTGACGACGGCCGCGAAGGGGGAGAAATACCAGAATCGGGCGATGCGCGGCTACATCCGCATCGCGCGCCAGTTCGACCTCCCGCTCGAGCAGCGCCTGGAGATGTGCCGCAAGGCGTGGGGGGCGGCCCGGCAGCCAGCCGAGCAGAAGATGGTGCTCGACGTGCTCCGCCGCTATCCTGCGCCCGCCGGCCTCGACATGGCGGTGACCGCGCACGGCACGGAGGGGGTCAAGGCCGAGGCGCGGCAGGCGGCCGCCTCGATCGCGCAGAAGCTCGGGGAGCTACCCGCCGAGGGCTGGGCGAAGCTCTCCGCGCTCGGTCTCAAGCGGTCGAAGGTGGAGATCCAGAAGGCCGAATACGGCGCCGAGGGGCGGAAGAAGGATGTCACCGACGTCGTCCGCAAGCACACCGGCAGCACCGTGGTGATCGTCCTCCCCGATCCGAGTTTCAACAAGGTGTTTGCCGGCGATCCCGCCCCGGGCGCCCCGAAGCAACTGGTGATCCGCTATCTGATCGACGGCCGCCCGGGGGAGGTGATCGTCAACGAGGATCAGGCGATCGAGTTGGTCGAGCCGAAGTGAGGGGCGGCGTCCCGCGGAAGAGGAGTTTCGCCACCTCGACGACGGTCACCGGCACCAGCGACAGTCCCACGACGAGAAGCCAATCGCGCCCCGGGACCGTGCCGACCTCGAACACCGGGTGTGCGACCGGCAGCATGACCACGGCGACCTGCAGGGCCGCCGACAGGGCGAGTGCCAGGAGCAGCACCGGATTGGCGAAGAACCCGAGCGCCGGCGCGGTGGCCCGGTCGCTGCGGCAGGCGATCGCGAACAGCAACTGGGTGCACGCGACCGTGCAAAATGTGATCGTGCGGGCCAGCGGCAGGTTGGCCTCGTCGTGCCGCCAGACCGCGAGGAAGGCGGCGAGCGAGACGGCAGCCATCAGCAGACCGTGGAACAGGATCACCACGCCGTGCCGCACGGTGATCACCGGTTCCCGCGGTGGACGGGGCGGGCGTTGCATCGCGTCGCGCTCCGGCGCCTCGAGCCCGAGCGCGAGCGCGGGAAAGCCATCGGTGACGAGGTTGATCCAGAGGATCTGGATCGCGGCGAGCGGCGACGGCCACCCGGCGACGGCGGCGACGAACATCAGCAGCACCTCGCCGGCGTTGCACGACAGCAGGTAGTGGACCACCTTGCGGATGTTGTCGTAAATCCCCCGCCCCTCCTCGACGGCGCTCTCGATCGAGGCGAAGTTGTCGTCCGTGAGCACCATGTCGGACGCCTCGCGTGTGACGTCGGTGCCGCTGACCCCCATCGCGATGCCGATGTCGGCCGCCCTGACCGCCGGCGCGTCGGTGACGCCGGCGCCGGTCATCGCCACGATCTCACCGCGCTGCTGCCAGGCGCGGACGACGCGTAGCTTGTGCTCAGGTGAGACACGCGCGTAGACGTCGATGCCGGTGACGTCGGCGCGCAGCCGGTCGTCGTCCAGGGTGTCGAGTTCGTGGCCGGTGACGACCCGGCCGGCCGGGCCGGCGATGCCGAGTTCGCGGGCGATCGCCAGGGCCGTGGCCGGATGAGCGCCGGTGATCATCACCGTGCGGATGCCCGCCATCCGGCAGCGGCGCACCGCCTCCCGCGCCTCGTCGCGCGGCGGATCGATCATGCCGACGAGCCCGGCGAAGACGAGGTCGCCGCCGTCGATGCGATCCTCCGCCGTCGGGGCCGTGGCGTGGTCGAGTTGCCGCCACGCCATCCCGAGCACCCGCAGGGCGCGCCCCGCGAGGGCGTCGGCCGCGGCGAGGATCTCCCGCCGGCGGGCGTCGTCGAGGGGATGGAAGGAGCCGCCGCGCTGTTCGGAGCGGCTCGCGGCGAGCACCACCTCGGGGGCCCCCTTGGTGTAGAGGAGCGGCCGGGCGCCGGCCGGGTGGACCACCACCGACATCGACTTGCGGATCGGGTCGAAGGGGATCTCGTAGACCACCGGTGCCTGGTCGTCGGCTGTCGGGATGCCCCCCTTCATCGCGGCGACGACGAGTGCGCCCTCCGTCGGGTCGCCGATCACCTCCCAGCCGCCGGCAGCGGTCGGACGGACGACGGCGCTCGAACACCGCGTGCCGATGGTGAGCACGCGGGCGAGGTCGGGGTCGTCGACCGGGGGGCCGCTGCCGGCCGCTGCGTCCGGCGGAGTGTCGATCGTCGACCCACGGAGAAACCGGCCGTGCGGCGCGTATCCCGCCCCGGTCACCCGCCACGCGTCGGAGCAGGTGACCACTTCGCGCACGGTCATCTCGTTGCGGGTCAGGGTGCCGGTCTTGTCGGAGCAGATGATCGTCACGCTGCCGAGCGTCTCGACGCTCGGCAGCGTGCGCACCAGCGCGTTGCGCCGCACCATCCGTGTGAGGCCGACGGCGAGGACGAGTGTCACCACGGCGGGAAGGCCCTCCGGCACCGCCGCCACCGCGAGGCTCACGCTCCGCAGCAGCACCTCCCAGGGATCCGCGCCGCGCGCCAATTCGCACGCAAAGATGACGCCGACGATCCCCAGGCAGACGACGATCAGCACCCGGCCGAGACCGGCGAGCCGCTTCTGCAGCGGGGTCTGTTCGGGCGGGCCGTCGTCGAGCAGCGTGGCGATCCGCCCCAGTTCGCTTTCGGCGCCGGTGGCCGTCACCAGGGCCACACCGCGGCCGCAGGCGACGATCGTGCCGGCATAGACCATCGTGCGCCGGTCGCCGAGCGGAGCGTCGGCGGCGACGGTGGCGGCGGCATCCTTCGCGACGGGGAGTGACTCGCCGGTCAGGGCCGACTCCTGGACCTCGAGCCCCCGCCCGGAGACGAGCCGGGCGTCGGCCGCGACGGCGTCGCCGGCCTCGATCTCGAGACGGTCTCCGGGGACCAGTTCGGCAGCCGCGATGACGACGACGGCCCCGTCACGGCGGACGCGCGCCTGCGGTGCCGAGAGCTTCCGCAGGGCAGCCAGCGCGCTGGTGGCCCGTTCCTCCTGCAGGAACCCGATGGTGGCGTTGACGAGGACGATGGCACCGATCGCCAGCGTGTCGATCCACTCGCCGAGCAACCCGGAGATCACCGCGGCGGCGAGGAGGATCCAGACCACCAGCTCGCGGAACTGGCGGACGAACCGCCGCCAGGCGGGGGGCGGCGTGGCGGCGGAGAGGATGTTGCGGCCGTGCACCCGGAGTCGGTCCCCGGCGTCGGCAGCCGTGAGCCCGGCATCGGCATCGGTGGTCAGTGCGCCGACGACCTCCGCGATCGGCAGCGCATGCCAGGCCTCCGGTCGGACTGGTGCTGGCGGGGGCATTGGCGCGTCCGGGAGGGAGGCGACGGAGCAGGGCCGCCGCGGTCACCCATCCTCGCGGCGCGGGGCGGGCGGGGGAAGCGATTCGATCGGGTCGCCACCCGCCGCCGGGCCTGCCTCGATCTCACCCGCCACGGGAGGGCGCCCGAGGGAATGGTAGAGGCGGAACTGGGCCACGTTGTAGTCGATCACCGCATCGAGGTATTGGGTCCGGGCCTGGGCGAGCGCCTGGATCGGCTGAAGCACCTCGATCGGCCGTGTGGCGGCGACCGGCAGACCCGCGGCACGGCGGATCGTCGCCAGATTCAGTTCCACCGATCGCACGGCGGCGGCGGTGGTCGTCGCCATCCGCTCCAGCTGCCGGCGGGCGGCGATGCGCGCCTTCTCCGCTTGCACCACCTCGGCGGCCACCGTGTCCTGCACCTTGAGGAACCCGAGGTCGGCCTCGCGTCGTTCGGCCGACCGCCGTTCGCGGATCGCGCGGTCGGTGAATCCGAGGTTCGCCGATTCCCAGAACAGGTTGACGTCGGCGTCGCTGCGCGAGGCGAAATCGCCGAAGAATTCGTTGCGGCCGCCGCCGAAGCCGCCGCCGGAATAGCGGAAGGCGACACTCGGCACGAACGGCCGGAGGCGCGCCTGCTGGAGGCGCACGAGCGTCTCCTCGACGAAAGCGCGCGCCGTGGCCAGTTCCGGACGGTTGCGCAGCCCCGTCGTCACGAGTTCGTCGAGGGGCACGTCGTCGGCCACCACGCGCAGCACCGCCTCGGCCGGCTCGACCGGCGCGACGACGACCAGTGGATCGAGCCGTGTCCGGCGCACGAGATCCGCCGAGGCCACCTCCAGGGCACCGATCGCCTGCTCGACGTCGGCGAGGCGCCGGTCGCGCTCGGTGAGGCTGCGCTGCCGATCCCCCTCGAGGCCGGCACCGGCTCTGGCGAATGCATCGGTCACCGCCACCAGGTCGCCGGCATTCGCTGCCGCTTCGCGCGCGATGGCGAGCCGCCCCGCCGCGCGCTGCAGTTCCATGTACGACTCGGCGGCGCCGAGGAGGGCGTCGTTGGTCGCGGTGCGGATACCCGCGCGACGGGCATCGACCACCTGGCGTGCGGCGAGGGGGAGGAAGATGGCGTCGGAGATGCGGAGCACCGTCGTCAGCCCGGTCACCGGCGCGGGCCCGCCCGCCGGCACCGGGCCGGTGATGCTCGATCCCCCCGCCGCCGTCGCGCCGAGGAACAGCGAGCTCTTGCTGATCGTACGGACCGGCCCTTCCACCACCTGGGCCTGACCGTCGTGACGGATCCAGTTGGGACCGATGAAGATGCTCGGCAGCCACAGTGCCCGGGCATGCTGCAGGTCGGCCGCGGCGGCGGCGACCCGCGCGCGGGCGATGGCGATGTCGAGGTCACGGGCCCCGCAGAGGCGCAGCGCCGCGGCGAGGTCGATCGGCTGGATCTCCTGATCGACCATGAGCGCCGGCGCGTCGGTGAACGGTGCCTGGGCGGTGCGCCCCGGGCCCGGCAGGGGGGACGCGGTCTCGAGGAACGACGCCGCCACGACCGTCGGGGGTTCGTGCTCCGCGATCCCGGGGGCGGCGAACGGGGCGAGGAACAGGCCAGGTGGCTCCGCACCGTGGAGCGGCGGGGCAGCGGATGCACCCGC
>SXWA01000070.1 GCA_005791575.1 Planctomycetaceae bacterium | reverse complement strand
CCCAGTCAGGGAAGCCCAGTCAGGGAAGCCCAGTCAGGGAAGCCCAGTCAGGGAGACGGTGGCGAGCCCGGCGGGGAACCGGGCGGAGCCGATCCCGGTGGCGAACCAGGTGGAGCCGACCCGGGGGAACCTCCCCCCGGCGGCAGCGTGCCCATCCCCGGGCGCCGCGGACCGGTCGGCGGCCCACCCGGCGTGGCCGGGGCACCGGGTGCGCCGGGATAACCGGGCGGATAGGGCGCACCAGGCCCGCCACCCGGAGGTGCCACCCCCGGCGGGAGCGAACCGGGGGGAGCCGACCCCGGGGGCAATGAACCGGGCGGAAGCGAACCTGGCGGCAGCGCGCCCGGGGGTGCCGACCCGGGTGGCCCACCCGGAGGACCGCCCGGCGGCGCCTGGCCGGCGAACTGGTCGGGCGGATTGCGCTTCTTCTTTCCTTCCTTCTTGTTCTTCGCGAGGATCATCACCGTGCCGGCGCTGCAGCGATCGCTCACGTCGGGCCATTTGAGTGTCTCGCCGCCACTGACCGGCTCGATGTCCTCGACATGCTCGCGGATGAAGGGCCAGACCCGCTCGATCGGGATCCCCACGCTGTAGGCGTTGCCCACGGCGCTGGTGCGCACGATCGCCACCACGACGCCAACCACCGCGCCGGTCTCGTCGACGATCGGCCCGCCGCTGTTGCCGGGGTTGGTCTGCGCGCTGTGGAGGAAGTTGCCACCGTCGAGCTGCGGATCGGCCGCGGAGATCACCGACCCCTTGGTGTTTTTCACCTCCATGCCGAGCGCTCCGCCGGCCGGATACCCCAGCGCCATGATGTCGGTGCCACTGCGGGGCATCTTCGCCGCCACGCCGAGCGGTTCGGCGGCCAGGTCCTCGCAGCGCAAAAGCGCCACGTCGGGATTCTCGAGCGACGCCACCACGGTGGCGACCAGCTGCCGATCCTTGTTGGCCGGATCGTGGATCACGAACTCGTTGGCATCGTCGATCACGTGCTTGTTGGTGAGGATCCAGCCCGGGGCGATCACGAACCCGGTGCCGCTGGAAATGCTGACGACGGTGTCTTCCTCCGGCTCGTCGAGCAGCGCGTTGCCGTCGGTGCGGTTGCGCGTGTCCCAGCGCCGGCCGTTGGGGAGGAGCACGGTGAAGGCGAGGATGCCGCGGCCGCTGCCCCCTCCGGCGCCACCGGGCCCACCGCCACCACCAGGTCCCCCCGGGCCCCCACCCGGTGCGCCCGGATACCCGCCGGGCCCGCCGGGGGTCGCGCCGCCGGCGAGGCCGTCACCGTCGCCCGGTGGACCACCGCCGCCACCCGGTCCGCCACCCGGTCCGCCCGGGCCGCCACCCGGGCCCCGACTGAACTTGCCGGGATCGTAGGGAGCGAGGTGGAGGTCGTGGATCGCCCAGCGGTAGAGCTCGTTGATCTCCTGCGCGTTGCGATCGGGGAGACGGAAGCGGGTGGTGGTGGCCCCCGAGCCGATCGCCACGCCGAGGTTGTCGCACACGTCCTGGAGGTCGGGCATGATGTCGAGGGCGCGTTTGAAGTGCCGGGCCGCCGCACCGTAGCGCCGCACGAAGATCTCGCTCACCGCGAGGTTGTTGTAGGCGTAGGCATTGTTCGGCTCGCGCTCGATCACCTCGGCGAAGTGCTCGGCGGCCTTGGCGTCGTTGTTGGCGACGAGCGAATAGATCAGGCCGATGATGAAGTCGGCCTTGCCGCTCTCTGGATTGAGGCGGCTGGCGCGCATCAGCTCGTCCTTGCAGAGCTGCCGGTCGTTGAGGCGCCAGAGCTCGAAGCTGTGCTCGATGAGCCGCTCGGTCTGCTTCTGGATGTCGTCGTATTCCTCTTCCGTGACCCAGCGCTTCCCGAGGCGCCGTCGCTTCTCCTCGGCGTACGTGAGCCACACCGCCAGCCGCGCCTCGGCGGCCTTGCGCTGGGCGACGGGGAGCTTCTTGTCGGCGAGGTAGATCTTGTAGACCTGCACCGCCTCGGCCGCCGTGCGGCAGGCGAGGGCGTCGGCCTCGATCGCGTTGATCTCTTCTGGCACCGGCCCCGGCTCCACCCCGCGCGGTGCGGTGTCGGGTGTGCTCGGGCCCGGCGTCTTCGGCGCGCCCGCCTTGGGACGCCCGCTCTGGGCACTGGCCGGCACGGCCAGCGACACGACCACTGCCAGGGCAGCGACGATCGGCGACAGACAGCGGACTCGGGAACGCAGCATGGCTCTCACGCGACTCGGGAAGGAATCGGGCCGGGGATGAAGGGAATGAGAACGGGAGATTCCAATCGGCGGGCGGGGATCGCACCTCACGGCGCGGGCCGGGGGGTGGGGAGCATGGCACCGCTCGTGGAGCCGGCCCCCTCCCCTGCCACCAAGGCTCGATTCTACCACGCCGGTCTGCAAACCGATCGCCCGCGCTCCCGGCTCAGGGAAGCCGGTCGGTGTCGATGCGCGGGGCTTCTCCATGTTCCCCAGCCGAACGGAACGACTGGTTCAGCGGCACGCGGTCGGCGAAAAAACCGCAGTTCCGCAGGAAGAACCCCGGGCCCTCGACGCCACCCGCATAGTCGAGCCGATGCCCACCCCCGGCGGTCGCGTCGCCGGTGAAACGAGCCTCCGTCACCCGATGCCACCGCCCCGCCGTGTCGCGGACCCACTGGTTGGCATACCGTGCCCGCCGGCCGACATGGCCGGTGGTGTCGGCGAAGTTCTCGAGGAACGAGTGGAACCCGGTGAGGTGCTTGTCGGTGCGCGGCCGGCGGAAGCGGGCGATCAGCCGCCAGTCACCCGCCGCTCCGGGCGCCGCCTCGGCGAACCACGATGCGTAGACGGTGCTCCCCTTGCCGTCGGGGGTGACGCGCGTGAGGAAGCGGTACGTGGCGCCGGCCCGCCAGGGGAAGACGAGGAAGCTCTGCCCACCCGAGCCCTCGCCGCCGAACGCACCGACCCGCACCCCGGGGCCGCTGGCGAGGGTCTCGACCCGGTCCGATTCGGGGATCGCCGCCGGGTCGTCGGTCGAGAACGGACTCCAGACCGAAAACAGCACCCGCCGCTCGGTCGCCGAGTTCACCTGGATGCCGAAGTAGCCTTCGCCGAACCCGTTGGCCATGAAGTACGACCCGAGCGGATCCTCCCCCTCGGGCACGGTGATCTCCGAGGAGGCGAACTCGAGCGGCGTGTCGGCGGGCACCGTGTAGCCGAGGTGCACGCTCGGCCCGCGGCGCCCCCAGTAGTACATCCCGTCCTTGTCGGTCATCACGGCGACGACATGCAGGTCGGCGGTGTCGGATTGCACCACGAGGGCCGGCGCCGCCGTGACCGCTTCGCCGGCAGCCCCGCGCCGGGCCAGATCGACGCGCACGTAGCCGGGCCCGGGCACGTCGAACGCGCCGAACGTCGTGGCGTCCCCATCCACGCGCCCCGCGGCCGTGCGCCCGGCCACCGTCGCCGAAATCGCGGCCCCCGGCGCCATGCCGGCGAGCGCGAGATCGACGCGCGCCGGCCGATCGACGTGGAAGAACAGGGCGATCACCGTCGCCGGATCGCGCCAGCGCACCACGCGCCCGCCGCGCTCGAGCCCGTCGCCCGATCCGGCCGGCGACTCGACGACATAGGCATTGCCCCCCAGCGGCACCGTCCACTCGGCAGCCGGGGCGACCGCCGCCATCGTCACGGCGAGCAGGCACGGCACCCAGCCGCCGGGGAGGAGCCTGCCTGTCGTCGTTCGTCGCCCGTGCATCGGTTCACTCCCGGAGGTCGAGCACGGCCACGCGGCCGGGGCCGTCGGTCGCGAGGTCGTGGCCGATTTCAGCGACGATCCCGAACAGCCCGATCCGCTCCGAGAGCTGGCCCATCGGTACCATCTCACAGCGGCAGTTCACAGCGTCGGTTCACAGCGTCGGATCGCGAACGCCCGCGGAGGCTGGTGGGCAGGCCGGGAAGCCGCCCCGGTCACCGCCGCCGCCACGCAGGCTACATCCTGCGGCAGGGGTTGTCATCCGATCGTGCCGCCGACAAAGGTGATCAGATCCCCTCCTCCACCCGGGTGTTCCCATGCGCCTCTCGATGGTCGTCAACCCACCCACCGACCGGCATCTCGCCTGGGCGGCGCAGGTCGGGGTGAGTGATCTGGTCGTCCCCTACCCTGGCGACGATCCGCGCGCCCTCGCGGCCACCTGCCGCCGCGCCGCCTCGTTCGGCCTCGCCTGCACGCATGTGGAGCGCAAGCTCCCTCATCTCTCCATCGTCCACGGTCTCCCCGACCGCGACCGGCAGGTGGCGGCGATCCGCGATCTGCTGGCGGCGATGGGCGACTGCGGCATGGACGTGCTCTGCTACAACTGGATGCCCGACGAGGATTGGCAGCGCACCACGGCGTCGGCACCGGCCCGGGGCGGATCGCTCGTGACGGCGTTCGACGTCGATGCGATCACCGCGGGCACCGTCACCGATGCCGACGGCCTTCCACCGGTGCGCACCCCGGCGGAGCGACTCTGGGAGCACCTCGCCCGCTTTCTCGACGAGATCGTGCCGGTCGCCGAGCGCCACGGCATCCGCCTCGCCCTCCACCCCGACGACCCCCCCCTGGCGGCCCTCCACGGCCAGGCCCGGATCATCCACTCGGTGGCGGCGCTCGAGCGCGCCGTGCAGCTCGTGCCCTCCCTGGCCAACGCCATCTGCTACTGCGTGGGGTCGCTCTGGCCGGCCGGGGAGGACGTGGTGGCGGGGATCGGCCGGCTCGGCGCCGCGATCGCCTTCGTCCACGCGCGCAACGTGCGCGGCACGGCGGAGCGCTTCACCGAGACCTGGCACGACGACGGTGCCATCGACATGCCGGCGGTGATCCGCGCTCTCAAGGCGATCGGCTATGCCGGCACCGTCCGCCCCGACCACGCCCCGAGCATGGCGGGCGAGCCCAACGACACCCCGGGCTACGAGATGCTCGGTCGGCTGTTCGCCGCCGGCTACCTGCGCGGCTTGATCCAGGCCACCTGACCGGCGCGCCGCTACGATCGGCGGCCGGCCCACCACCCTGCGAGACCGGAGGAGGCAGATGCCCGGAGGGATCGTCGTCGTCACCGGGGGTGCGGGCCGCCTCGGCCGCGCCGCCTGCCGCGCGCTCGCCGGCCGCGGCTGGTGGGTGCGCTCGTTCGACCGCCATCCATCGCCGGTGGGCGAGTCGGTCGTGGCCGACCTCGCCGACCGCGCGGCGCTCGCCACGGCGCTCGCCGGCGCGGCGGCCCTGATCCATCTGGCCGCGACCCCCGACGACGACGACTTCCGTGCCCGGCTCCTCCCCGACAACCTCCTCGGCCTCCACGAGTGCCTGGAGGCGGCGCGCGCCGCCGACGTGCCGCGGGTGGTGCTGGCCAGTTCCGGCCAGGTGAACTTCGTCCAGCAGCAGTCGGGCCCGTGGCCGGTCCGCGTGGGCGATCCACTCTCGCCGCGCGGGTGGTATGCCGTCACGAAGGTTGCGCTCGAGGCGGCGGGCCAGGTCCACGCGCGCCTCACCGGCCATCCGGTGATCTCGGTGCGCCTCGGCTGGTGCCCCCGATCGCGCGCCCACGCCGTCGAGTTGGGGGAGAGCTTCCACGGGCCCCACTGCTACCTCTCGCCGGGCGATGCCGGGCGGTTCTTCGTGGCGGCGGTGGAGCGGCCGCTGCCGGCTGGCCACCATGTGGTCTTCGCCACGAGCCGGCCGGCGGAGACCGTGATGCTCGATCCGGAGCCGGCCCGTCGGCTGCTCGGCTGGGAGGCGCTCGACCGCTGGCCGGAGGGGGCCGACGACGACCTACCGGCGTGATGAGCGCGCCGGTCCTCCGGCCAAGCCACCCCGCCGGTCCTCCGGCCAAGCCATCCCGCCGGTCCTCCGGCCAAGCCACCAGCCGGTCCTCCGGCCATCTCAATACCGCACCACCTGCCCGGCCCCGCCGAGACCGAGCTGCGCGAGTTCCGCCTGGGCCTTGGCGAGCATGAGCGCCACGTCGCTGGCGACCGCCACGAATTGAAACCCCTCCGCCACGCGCCGCCGGGCGGCGGCCGCGTCGGCGGTGTGGATGCCGGCGGCCACGCCGTGCTTCCGCCCGACCGCGCGCAGGTGCTCGAGCGCCTGCACGAATACCGGCTCGTCGCTCTCCATCGCCGGCGCCCGCCCCATCGACTTGAGGAGATCGTTGGGACCGATGAAGAACGCGTCGATCCCGGGCACGGAGAGGATCTCGTCGGCGCGCTCGACCGCGTCCACATGCTCGGTCTGCACGACGACGAGCAGCTCGTCGTTGGCACGCTCGTAGTAGGTGGCCGGGTCGGTGCCGAAGTTGACCGCGTGGAGGAAGCCCCCCACCGACCGTCTTCCCAGCGGAGCGTAGCGGGCGGCGGCCACCACCGCCTCCGCCTCGGCCCGCGAGTTGACCATCGGCACGACGATCCCGAAGGCGCCGTTGTCGAGCACGCGCTTGATGTTCTCGGTCGTGTTGAAGGGCACGCGGACCAGCGGCACCGTGGCCGTGCCCCCCGCCGCGCCGGCCAGCGCCCCCTGTGCGGCGACCGCCCCGAAGGCCGCCACCGCCGTCTCGATGTTCACCGGGGCATGTTCCAACTCCACCGTCAGCCAGTCGAAGCCGACGCAGGCCAGCAGCCGGGCGACGGTCGGATCGGGCAGGCAGAGCCAGGTGCCGATGCTCGGCAGGCCGCTGCGCAGCTTGTCCCGCACCGGGTTGTTCCTCATCGGCCGTCTCCCCCCCGGAGGGAAACACGGCGGCCAGGCGCGGCGAAGACGTCTGGGTTGGCCACGTGGCGCGGGCGCCGCCCCGCCATCAGATCGACGATCGCCTCGGCGGCCACGAGGCTCACCTGCTCCCCCGTCTCGACGGAGTTGAACGCCTGGTGCGGCGTGATCAGCAGGTGCGGGCAGCGGCGCAGCGGGCTCGATGCCGGCAGCGGCTCGGCGGCGAAGGCGTCGAGCGCCGCGCCGGCGATCCCCCGCGACTCGAGCGCCGCGATCAGTGCTCCGTCATCGACGAGCGCCCCGCGCGCGGTGTTGACCAGGTAGGCGGAGGGCTTCATCAGCGCCAGTTCGCGGCCGCCGATCAGCCCGCGGTTGGCGGGGGTGAGCGCGGCATGGAGGGTGACGAAGTCGCTCGTGGCGAGGAGCCGGTCGAGCGGCACCAGTTCGATGCCGTCGGCCGCGGTCACCTGCGGATCGTGGCCGAGCACGCGCATGCCGAAGCCGGCGGCGCGCCGCGCGACGGCGCGGCCGATCCGGCCGCAGCCGACGATCCCGAGCGTCTTCCCGTGGATCTCGTGCCCCCAGGCCACCGCCCACTCGCCGCGGCGGAGCAGGTCCTGGCCCGCATCGACCCGCCGGGCGACGGCCAGCAGCAGCGCCCAGGCGTAGTCGGCCACCGCCTCGTCGAGCAGCCCGGGGGTGTTGCAGACGACCACTCCGGCGCGCGTGGCAGCGGCGAGATCGACGCAGTCGAGCCCCACCCCCCAGCGCGACACCACCTTGAGCTGCGCCACCTCCGGCCGGGCGAAGAAGCCGGCCGTGTAGGCATCGGAACTGGCGAGCACGGCATCGTGCCCGTGGAGGGCGACCGCCAGGACCTCCTCGTCGAGCGGACCGAAGGGATCGGCGACGGTCACCCGGCATCCGGCCGCGCGGAGGGTCTCACGGGCGCGGCTCCCGGCCTCGAAGCCGGCGCGGGCGGTGAGGAGGATGCTCCAGGGGGTGTGCATGGGGAGCAATGTACCGCAGTCGCAGCCTGGGTCCCTCCGTCCCGATGGCCTGGGTCCCTTCGTCCCGATGGCCTGGGTCCCT
>SXWA01000069.1 GCA_005791575.1 Planctomycetaceae bacterium | reverse complement strand
GATGTGGTCGGCGCAGTTCTTCAAGTTCCGTGAACCACGGACCTGGGTTTCCTCCAGCGGGCTGGGCACCATGGGGTTCGGCCTGCCGGCGGCGATGGGTGCCAAGATCGCGCATCCCGAGGCGCTCGTCATCGACATCGACGGCGACGGCAGCATCCTGATGAACATCCAGGAGCTCGCCACCTGCACGTGCGAGAACATCCCGGTGAAGGTCCTGCTCCTCAACAACCAGCACCTCGGCATGGTGGTGCAGTGGGAGGACCGGTTCTTCAAGGGGAACCGCGCCCACACCTACCTCGGCCCGGTCGATCACCCGGAGGCATACGGCCGCGGTGACGGCATCTCGCCGGAGTCGCGCTATCCCGATTTCGTGGCCATCGCCAAGGGTTTCGGATGGCAGGCCGAGACGATCTCGGCGAAGGCCGATCTGGAGCCCGCCCTCCGCCGGCTGATCGACGCTCCCGGGCCGGCCCTGCTCGACGTGCAGGTGCCTTACCAGGAGCACGTGTTGCCGATGATCCCGTCGGGCATGACGGTGCGCGACCTGATCAAGCGCTGAACGGCCGCGGCTGCCGTCGTCGGCCTGGCGGCATGCCGGCTGGTG
This sequence comes from Planctomycetaceae bacterium, assembly GCA_005791575.1. Classification (GTDB taxonomy): domain Bacteria; phylum Planctomycetota; class Planctomycetia; order Pirellulales; family UBA1268; genus F1-20-MAGs016. The sequence continues at coordinate 22,526 of SXWA01000069.1, read as the reverse complement.
GCTTCTCGCTCGGTGGCTTCTTGGCCGGTGGCGAATCGCTGCCCGGGCCGGGCCCGAGCCCCGCTCACACGCCCCCCGATTCAGTTACCGAACGGTGATGACGGATCGGGCTCGGAGTCGCCCGGCTTGCCGGCGGGCTTGGTGGCCCCCGGCTTGTCGCCGGCCGGGGCCGCATCGGGCTCCGGCTCTTCCCCCTTCAGGGCCGCCAGCGCGTCGCGAACCGACTGCTCGGTCAACTCCTCGTTGACGATGCCGGCATGCTCACGGAGGAGCTCCGCCAGTTCCTTCGCGGCTTCCGTCTCCGCGCCGGGGAGGCTGCCGATGCCGGCCCCCTTCTCCGTGAGAACGGCATCAGCGAGCACATGGAGCCGCCAGGCAGTCCGCCGGCAGGCGGGTTCGGTGATGTAGTCGGCGATCATGTCCGTGCCGCCGGGCATGCCGGGCAGCATCGACCCGGGCATCCCCGGATAGGTGGCACCGCCGGTGGCACCGGGATCCGATCCGCTTCCCGGATACCCCGGGGGCGGCGCGCTGAGATTGACGCCCGAAGGATCGTAGGAGGGGGTCACGGGGTCCGGTGCGGGAGCAGCCTTGGCGACGAAGCGCCGGCGCCCGCCGACCATGACCCGGTACTCGTCCTCGAAGCGGTTGCGATCGGCAGCCGTTGTCTCCGCCTCCAGCGCCGTCACGGCGAGTTCGCGGACGGTCTTCACCTCGGCGACCGCGTCAACCTCCGACTTGGCACCGGCGATCGAGGCCAGCGCGACCGCCGCCCGCACCCGGACGTCGATCGGCCGCGACTCGTCGGCGAGGATGCCGGCCACCGTCGCGGCCAGTTCCTTCGGGGTGTTCTTCGTCAGCCCGGGCAGGATCGACAGGGCACGCGCCGTCAGCCAATCGACTGCCACGGCATCCGACCCGGTGGGCTTCTCGGCGAGAATCGACTGGATCGCAACGCGGGCGACTTTCGCGAACTCGGCCACCTTGCTGTCACCCGCCGCCTTGGCGGTATCGGCCTGCCGGGCCAATCCGGCCATCGCGACGATGCGGACCGCAGCGGGCAGACTGCCATCCGCCGCGGCCTTGGCGAGCGGTTCGGCCGCCTTCGGCCAGGCTTTGCCGTCGCGGTTGTCCTTCTGCCGCATCTCGCCGATGAACAGCATCGCGTTCACCCGCACCGGCAGCAGCTGGTCGGCATCGCGGGCCATCGCCTCCATCGCCTCGGCTGCCGCGGCCGAGGCCGACTCGAAGGCCTTGTCGTCGGTGATCCCGCCGAGGAGCAGCTCGCGCATCCGCTTCCGCACCCGTTCGATGATCGCGCGGTTGTCCTCGACCGCGAGCTGCGGCACGACGTTCTTCTCGAGGTAGTCACGGACGACGGTCTCGAAATTGCCCCCCTGTTTGAGCGGCTCGCGGTAGTTCTTCTCGATCGCCGCCTCGAACTTCACCCACGGTGCCTTCGAGGGGTCGGCCATCGTGATGCCCGATGCAGCCGCACCATCCCCCTCGCCCGCGTCCTGCGCGAGCGCCACGGCGGACACCGCCAGGCCCCCCGGCACCGTGAGGCCGAGTGCCAACGCAAGGGCAAGATGACCCACGCCCGCCTGCCCACCGGTTCGTCGTCCGTAGCGTTTCATCTCACCATCTCCCTCGATCGATCTGACCACCGAACCACCCGCGCTCCACCCGCCGCCCCAGCCCACAGGTCACCCGCGTTCACCGGCGACCGCCACCCGGACGGGCCGGACCGCCCGGGGGAGGCCCTCCGGGACTTCCTGCCGGACCGCCGTAGGGATTGCCGTACGGATTGGCAGGTGCCTGGGGTGTCTGTGTCGCCCCTCCCTCACCGGGCAAGGTGGAGGCATATTGATTCACCGTCACTCCGGCGTCGTCGGGCATGACGACGTCGAGCGAGCCATCCGCCCGGAGAAAAAGCAGATCGAGGGGCTCTCCAGGTTCCTTCGACTTGCCGTCGCTGCGCTCCTCCTGACGACCACGGAGGTCGAGGAGGAGCGTGTCGGTGGCGAGATCCTCGCCACGGGCACGTTGGTCACCTCCCTTGTTGAGTCGCTTGTCGACGTTGGCGAAGCCCCCGACGTCGGTGACGATGCTCCGCAGGGCGCTGGTGCCGATCATGGGATCGTCACCCGCCGGGTCGAGGCCGAGAAGGATCACCTCCACGCCTCCCTTGAGTCGCTTGGCATCCTTGCTCGGGAGGGTCCGGGCGAGGATGCTCCCGCCGCGGGGCACGGCCACCGGATCGGACTGGTTGCTCACTTCCGAAGCGAGCTTCAGATCCTTCGCCAGGCCGACATCGGCGAGATGCTGCGCCGGCATCTCGAAGTTCGGATTGAAGACCGAGATCCGCACCCGGTAGCAGTACGACTTGCCGGGCTCGACAGTCAGGTCGATGAACCTGAAGAGGCGGTACTCGGTGGGCTTGATCGGCTGGCCGTCGGGCCCGACCTGCATGCCGCCCGCCATCCCCATCCCGCCCGGCATCCCAGGGTAACCGCCCATCATTCCGCCCGGCATGGAGGCTGCTGGATCCGACAACGCGCCGCCGGCGCTCATGCCCCCACCACCTCCACCGGCCGATGGGCCGCTGCTCGACATCGTGCTCACGCTGGTGCTGCGCGGCCCCCGCGGCGGTCCACCGGCACTCGGTCCCGGAGCCGACGGCCCGGGGTACCCGGCACCGCCACCCGGGTAACCGGCACCGCCACCCGGGTAGCCGCTGCCGCCGCCCGGGTAGCCGCTGCCGCCGCCCGGGTAGCCGCTGCCGCCGCCCGGATAACCCCCTTCCGTCGAGCCCGTCACGGCCCCGCCGTAGGGATCGCTGCCGCCGCCGCTCGGAATGCCAACCGAGCCTCCCCCGGGATACCCCCCTGGGTATCCACCGGGCATGCCCGGAGCCATACCCCCTGCCGCACCCCCGAGGAGCGGAGTGCTCCCCTCACGGGCCGCCTTCGCCATCTCCTCCTGGATCTTCCGCTCCTTCTCCTTGCGATCGAGCATCAGGCGGATGAACCAGGGATGGATCGACTCGCTCCCCCAGACATCGCCGGCGAGTTGGGGAAGGGGGGTGAGATACCCGAACACGCGCCGTGCCGGATTGGGATCGGGGGCCATCTCCTGGGTGAGGATGAAATCGGGCGGCAGTGTGTCGGGCTGGAGGCCGGCATAGAGCTTGTTGGCGGCCTGCCAGGCAGCACGCAGATCCACCTTCTGCCAGCGGCCGACCCCCTCGGCCGTGACTTCGGCCCGTTCAACGAGGTAATCAGCCCACACCGGCTGGTCCCCCTGGGGATTGGGCAGCGAGCTGCTCATGAACCGCGCCTGGAACTCCTCCGACTGCTTGAGCCACGGGACCAGCCCGGTGACCACGCAATACGGAACGAGCCGACCGTTCACCGCCGCAGCGGCACCGCCCATCCCTCCCCCCATCTCGCCGCCTGGATACCCTGCCATCCCCGGATAGCCAGCGCCGGGCATGGCCATCCCCGACGGAGAGCCACCGGCGGGACCGCCACGGCCGACGATCCCCGCCCCGGGGCCGATACCATCCGCGGCACCGCCGTCAGGCGGATTCCCGGGGCGACCGGACTGCGAGTCGCGGTTCCGGCCGGTTCCCTTTTTTCCCCCCCGCGTGCCCTCGTCGCGCGGCTCCGCGCCGGCAGCCGCAAGCGCTGCCACCTCGTCGGGCTTCATCGCCAACACGGCCTGGCCGGCGACGGCCTGGATCTGCTCGACGGCGAACACATCGGGCTTGGTGCGCTTCGACCGCTCCTCGTTGATGGGCCTGTTCAACAGGGTGGCCGTGGACCGCTCGCCGATCTGCGGCTTGCGCCACGGCTCCATCAACGTGGAAAGGCTGGTTCTCTTCGTCGTGTCGGGCGGAGGGTTCTTCTCCCGGCCGATGTGCTCACGGGAGCGCGTCGCCTGTTCGCTGATCACCTGCGGGAGCAGGTCGCGGGTCACCTGCTTCGAGCGCAGGGCATCGACCCCACCCCACACCAGGCCCATCGAGAGCATCGCGAACAACCCCACCACGAGCTTCTCGCCGTGGTTGAGGAAGAAGTCGACGATGCCCTGCTTGCTGAAGTTGATCTTCGGCTTTTTCATGCTGCCATCCTCCCGGAGCAAGGGATCGGCCATGGGGCTCTCGACGCCGACGCTGCATCAGTCCATGAATCGTTTTTCCACCGGCCGGCAGGCAGGCTGTGGACAAACAGCCTGGTGTACCTCATCGACGAGGTAGCGGGAGCGCAGCTCCCGTGAAAAGCACCGCGCTTCGAGTGGCCAAGGGCCACGGATGGACTTTGGCCACAGGCTGCAAGGCTCCCCTCGCGCGAGCTGGGAAGTCGCGCCGCAGGTGGCGCCGCTGGAGATGGCGCATCGGCGGGTGGCTGGTCGCCGGGCGGCGGCGCGACTGCCGGCGGCGCACCGGCATCGGGAGCGGTGGCTGGTGGATTCCCGCCCGCACCGTCGGCAGGTGCGGCGGCCGCCGCCGGCTCGGCCTCGGGGACCGGTGGCACGGCCGGATCGGGCACCGGTGACGCCGAATCGGGCACCGCAGCGGCTGGTTCGGCTGGCTCGGTTGGCTGCTCTGCGGCGGCATCACCACCGACGTCGTCGACCCCCAACGCCTTGGCGTCGGGCCTGCGCGCGATGGCGATGGTTCCCGCGATCTCAAAGGTCACGTCGTGGGCGCGCCGGTTGCCGCCCCCCCCGGACATCCCTGGCGCACCACCCCCCATGCCATAGTTGCCCGCATCGGGCGAGTAGGGCGAACTGGCGCCACCGGCCATGCTCCCGCCATACATCCCCGCCCCCGGCCCGCCTACGGAGGCCGACGGATTGACCCGGATCTCGCGCACCGTGATCGGGATCTCGGCAGTCGCGAAGGCGACGAGGATCGCATCGATTTTCCGCTGATCGGCCATCCCCCTGAGGACGAACGGCATGAGGTTGGCGACCTGGCCTGTGGCCGACTTCACCTGCTCCGCGGAGAGCGGTTTGCCATCGGCATCGACGTAGATCCATTCCATGAGCGACTCATCGGTGTTGGCCGGGGCAGCCGCCTCGGTCGTGCCCCCCGTCGGATCGGAAATGCCCATGGAAGACCCCATCCCATACCCACCCATGCCACCGTAGCCACCGGCGCCCTGAAAGCGCGGATGGCTGGGCTTGGCACCAGCCGCCGCCCCTCCCTCGGACCCTTCCATGCCCGGCATGCCGCCCCCCATCGAGCCCATCGACGATCCCATGCCACCGCCCATGCCACCCATGCCGTCAGCGCCGCGGCCCCGCGGCAACTGGACGCGCCCGGCAGTGGTGGTCTCCGGTGGTCCATCGACGGCCGGATAGCCTACGGCCAGCTTCTCCACCAACCAGATCGGCGCGTCGTACGAGCCCCCCGACCCCTTGTTGATCCGGGCGATGAGATCACACAGCACGCCGTAGACGTTGAGTTCCTCCTGGGCGAGCACCACCTTCTTGGTGCTCGGCGGCTCCTCCCAGAAAAACGAGTTGAAGAGCCGCTGCTGGTCGGAGGCGTTCCACTGCACCGTCGCCGCCTTGCGGCCGCGGCCGGCCTGAGGCATGCCTCCCGGCATGCCGGGCATCATTCCGGCACCGGCATCGGGGGAGTAGGGACTGTATTCGGCACCCGGTGTGTAGCCGCCGCCAGGCATCCCCGGCCCCATCCCTGCCTGCATGCCTGCGCCCCCGGCAGTGGCGGGATCGGGCATCATTTCGTCGGCTCCCATCCGTCCCGGGAGTTTGCGGACGATCGCGCGGATCCCGTTTTGGTAGCGCTCGAGGAGGGGCCGCGGCAGCCTGCCGTCGGGCTTCAGCGACTGGGCACGCTGGAGGAAGTCGGGGCCGAGTTCCTTCGGCCACTCGCGGAGCGCCACCTGGCTGCCCCACAGGGCTTCCCACTCGGCGACCGTCTCCCGCTGCACCCGGGTGACACGCCGCGTCATGTCACCCGCCCAGCGGTCGTTCGGATGGGGCTGGACCGACTCCACGCTCCGCAGAGCCGACAGCCGCGTGTCGATCTGCCCCTTGGCCGCCGTCATCTCGGCCGCCAGCTTGCCGTTGGTCAACAGCAGCAACGGCACCACGATCAGTGGCACGAGCGGGACCAGCATCCAGAAGTGGTATTTGGCGAGGAAGTCCACCGCAGGGCGGGCTGCATCCGGAATCTGGACCATTGCTCGACCCTCCTCACACGCTTGATCCACACCCCCCCAAACCGACCCGACCTCACCGACCAAACCTGACCAACCCGAGCCGATCACCGGGGCATCCCGCCTCACCCTCCGGGCCACCCGTCGGTCGGCCCGCACCTGTCACTGCCCCGCCGCAGCCTCTCCTTCGGCAGCCTCAGGCTTCTGCAGGCCAGGGACCATGGGCTGCCACGCGAACTGGAGCACGAAGTCGTATCGACGGATCATCTGGTTCGCCGCCGCCATCGGCTTGGAATCGTCGGGCGCAGCCGCGCCGGTCCCGTCCGTGCCGCCCTCTGCTGCGCCCGATTCCCCGGGCGCTGCAGCCGGGCTCCCCGCCACTGCATCGCTGCCCGGCTTCGCGGAGTCCCCACCCGGCCTCACACCACCGGTTCCCGGTGGCCGCAGCCCCCCGGGGCCGAAGCCACCGCCCGGGGGCATGCCGGGACCGCCTCCCGGGAAGGGCATGCCGCCCATGCCGAACTGGCCTGGCACCGCCAGCGGATTGGGCATCGGGCGCAGTGGCGACGACGAGATGATGACCGGAAAGCCGATCCCGAGATCCTTGATTGGAACCGTCTGCCCTGCCATCGGCCCCGCCGACACCGTCACGTCGCCGGCCTTGCCGAGGAGTCCCTTGACGATCGTGGAGCGGACGAACTGCGCCCCCTGGTCGGGCTTGTGATGATCCTCGTTGTGGTAGTGGTACCCGACCATCTGGATCACCCAGCCCGGCCCCTTCGGCCCCTGGACCTCGGCCGGCGCCGCCCCTTCGGCGGGCGCCGCCGCGGCATTCCCCCCCTCGTCGAGTTCCTCGGCCTCCTCGGCCGGATGGGTCTCGGCCCACTTCTCCTTCACGCCGGTGAACCACGTGTCGAGATCGGGGTAGTACTGGCAATCGATCTGGTCGATGTGGAGTTCGCGCCGGTCGGCCAGGCTGTCGGGCACCTTGCCGGCGTCGTCGTGGGGCAGCATCGACTCCACCGTCCGCATCATGTCGAGGACCTGGAAGCGGTGGTCCTCGAGGCGGACGAAGTCCTTCTGCCGGACGACCGCCTCCTCCTGCTTCTTCTGCATGTCCGCATAGCTGGACTGCGCCGCCTGCGATTCGGTCTTCACGCTGTCAGCCGCCTTGAAGGCGGCGTCGTAGAGCGACGGCGCCCAGGTGGTCCAGGCGGAGTAGTTGCCGATGAAGCTCAGCGCCGAGGCAGCCAGCACCCCGACCATCGCGGCGACCGCCCAGGGCTTCTTCGACTCGATGAGCCGCTCGCGGATGATCTCGCCGGGGAGCAGGTTGGTCGACACCGTGCCGCGGCCCGCCCCCTGGAGCGCGAGCCCATACGCGGTGCCGAACGAGAGGCGGTGCTCCTTGAACGCGGCGGCTCCCGTGACCGCCGCACCGTCGAGGCCACGGAACGTGTCGAGCCGCTGGACGTCGAGCTGGAGTTGCTTGCCGACGAAATCCGACAGCCCGCGCAGCCGCGCGGCATTGCCGAGGAGCAGCACCTTGCCGATCTTGGCGGAGCGATCGGCGCCGGTGAAGTAGTTGAGCGACCGCTGCAACTCGGAGGCGAACTCGTTGAACACCGGCCGCATGGCGTTGAAGACGGCCTTCGGATCCTCGGCGCGGACCGCGTTCCGCTTCAGTTGCTCCGCCTTGGCGAACGTCAGCTTCATGCCCTGCACGAGCGCCTTGGTGAAGTTGCTGCCGCCGATCGGCATGCTCCGCTGCCAGATGCGCAGGCCGTTGGTGATCACCAGATCGGTCGAATCGACACCCATCGACACCAGCACCACCGACTGCGGCGGGCTGTCGGGGTCGATCGTCGCGGGGTCGGGCAACTGGTCGAAGATGACCATGTTGGCCAGCGCCATCGGCGAGAGCTGAAGGATGTCGACCTCGATGTCGGCTGCCTGGAGCGGAGCCAACGCCTTGGCGACCTGCTCCTTCTTCATCGCGAAGACCGCCACCTCGGCATCGATGACGAAACCGCTCTCCTCGATGCCGCCCGCGAGCCGCTGCCAATCCCAGATCACCTGATCGAGCGGGAAGGGGATCTGCTGGCGGGCCTCGTAGCGGACGATGTCGGGGATCTTCTTGGCCTCGATCGGCGGCAGCTTGATGAACTTTGCCAGCCCCGACTGGCCGGGCACCGAAACCGCGACCTTGTCGCCGCGGAGTTTGTTACGGCCGACGAAGTCCTGGAGGGCTGCCCGCACCAACTCCACCGGATCGGCTTCCGGCTGGGTGAGGATCATCGGGTATTCGATGTAGTCGAACGCCTCCGCGACGAGCATCCGCGGATCATCGGCGGGCCGGCACCGCAGTGCCTTGATGCCGCACTTGCCGATGTCGATTCCCCAGACGTAGGGGCTGGTGGCCATGGACATACTTCCGTGCGGGCGTCCGGCGCGGGCCTGCCCCCAAAGACAGGCGCCCCATCTTCAGGAGGCCCCAACTTCAGGAACCCCCAACCTCAGGAACCCCCAACCTCAGGAACCCCGTGAGCGGGAACCCAGCAACCACGAGCCCGGCAAAACGTGAGGCGGAGGAGCGGGAGGCGGGACCCCCTGGAAGGACATCGTCGCCCCCTCTCACAGCACTTTACGAACGCTCCTCTCGCGATGTCAAACCGGCCCCCCTGTTACGGTTGCGCGGGCCAGTCGGCAGCGCTGGACGACTGAAATCCAGGGCGGGCGTCAGTACACTCGGCTCCCATGGCCATCGACCGCATCGCCGTGTTCCTCCCCTGCCACTCGCTGGAGGACTTCCCAACGTGGCTCGAAGAACCGGAGGCCGACGAACTGCTCGCCGCCTGGACGGCCGCCTGGGACCCTCGGCTGATCGCCGCGATTGGTCGGATGCCCGGGTGGGCCAGCGCTGAAGTGCCACCGCACGATGGCGTTCCACTCCTGGGGATCGTCCCCCCGGCCTGTGACGAGCGGATCACCGCCAGCCTCGAATCGACCTGCCAGGCAGGCTCCATCTGGGTGCGCCGGCAGCGCGGCAGGCAGGCGATCGTGGCGGCCGCCCTCGAGGGAATCGGGGAGGGAATCGGGGGGGGAATCGGGGTGGATCAGGCCCCCGCGCCGTGGGCCGACGACTTCCACGCCCTCGGCCTCGCCTGGTTGCTCACCGAACTGCTCTCGCGCCGCATGCGTTCGGGATCCGCGCTGTCCGGTACCAGTTTGGAGACGACGGTCGTCGCCGCGGCGCGGGCGGCCACCGGTAACGCGGATGACGAAACCCGCCGGCTCCTCACGGAAGCCTTCGGCACGCTCGAGGCCGCCCGCGGTCACTACTATCCCGTCGATGTCTGGCTGCTCGACCTGGTGCTCCTGGCCGAGACCACGCTGGGGCCGCGACTGGCCGCCGAGTTGGAGGCACCGAGCCCGTTGACGATCGTCGCCACCGGCCGGTTGATCGAACACCTCGCCGCCACCGACCCGCCCCTTTGCGCCCGTCTCCGCGCGGCCATCGAGGCGGGACGGGTCGCTCCGGCCGGCGGGCGCGACGACGATGCGCCGCTCGACGCCTGGATGCCGGAGAGCATCCTTGATTCGTTCCTCCGCGGCCGGCGCACCTGGCATGAATGCCTCGGCACGGCACCGCAGTGTTACGCCCGCGTCGGTGGGGGAACAAGCCCGCTGCTGCCGCAGGTACTCGCGCAGTTGGGATATGCCGGCGCCGTGTGGAACCTCTTCGACGGCACCACGCTCCCCGACCCGGGATCCAGCCGGATCCGCTGGGAAGGGGGGGGCGGAAGCGTCGAGGCGGTCGCCAAACCCCCGCTCGACGCCCGTTCCGCCACCACCATCCTGCGGCTGCCGGAACGGCTCGGCGACGCGATGGACCATGATCACACCGCGGTTCTCTCGTTCGCCCATTTCGCCGGCACGGCGAGCCCCTGGTTCGAGGATCTGCGGCGGATCACCACCTGGACCGGGGCGCTTGGCCGCTTCGTCCTCCCCGAGGAGTTTTTCCGCCGCACCGCCGGGGCAGGCAACGCCGTCAGCCTGGAGCCCGACTCCTACCCTCCGAGCCTGCCGCCGCCGGGTGCCTCCCTTCCCGATGGTGCCGATCCGGTCGCGTCGCGACTGGAATACGCCCGGCAGGAAGCACGGCAGGTGATCGCGTCGCGCGCGGCGCTGGGCGGTGTCTGGCCGCGGCCCGACGCCGGCTCACGGAAACCCGCCCCCCCCGCCCGGACACGCTCGACGGAGGGTGGCCTCCTCGGCCTCTTCCGCCGGCGCGCGACGGCCGACAGGTTCGTGATCGAGGGCAACGGTCTCCGCGTCCGTCTCCATCCCCAGACCGGCGGCATCCTCTCGCTCCGCCGCAGCGGGGAACGGGGGAACCGTCTGTCGCAGCTCCTTGCCGTCCGCACGACGCGCCCCCCTCCCCCCACCGGCTCCCCCTGGGAGGATCCGCTCGAGCGCGCCGAGTACACGACGATGATCGCCGAGTCGATCGAGCGCACCGGCCCAGGGGTGATCGAGAGCCGCGGCCGACTCGAACGCCGCGGACGGGCAGCGGGACGGTTCCGTCAACGGGTCATGCTCGACGAGTGCCTGCCGCTGGTGCGACTGGCCCTCGCGATCGACCGGCTGGGGGCGATCGAGGGCACGGCATCCACCGGGGCACCGCGACTGGAATCGTATGCCTGCTGCCGGTTCGCCTGGAACGAGAACGACGACATCGACCTCCGCCGCGGTCAGGGGACGCAGTCGATCGTGTCGGAACGGACACTGCTCGCGGCACCGCACTTCATCGAGATCACCGCCGGCGCGGCGCCCGCCGGCTCCGGCACGACGATCCTCACCGGTGGCCTGCCCTGGCACCTGCGCTCGAGTCCGCACATGCTCGATGCCATTCTCCCGGCAGGCCCCGGCGTGGAGGCGACGCTGGCGGTCGGACTGGGGCTCGAGCGGCCGTGGGACCTGGGAGTCGCCTTCACGGCGGCAGCCGACGGCGAACTCCCCCTGCCTGCCGCCGGCGTGCCCGACCATGTGCGGCTGGTGGCCCGTGGTCCGCTGGTGGAGGGGAACCGCACGGTGGGTGCCGTCGTCGGCGTGCTGGAGGTGACGGGCCGGGGCGGGGACGTGCGGATCGACTGGGGAGTGCCGCTCACGTCGGCACGGCTCTGCGATGCCCTGGGCCGTCCGGTTGACGGGCAGCCGGTGGAGATGGCCGGGGGGCGGACGTCGTTCCACCTGCGGCGTTACGGCTGGCTGCTGCTCGAGCTGCGGTTCGATCGATCCGATCCACCTCCGGAGGGCACATGATCGTCACCCTCGACGGCCCGGCCGGCTCCGGCAAGAGCTCGGCGGCACAGGGCCTGGCGGACCGGCTCGGCTGGTTGCACCTCAACACCGGGGCGATGTACCGGGCGGTCACGCTGGCGGCGCTGCGGCGCGGGATCGACCTCGCCGATGCCACCGCCCTCGCGGCGCTGGCGGGGTCACCGGGGCTGGAGTTCAAGCCTGGAGTCGTGCGGATCGACGGGGTCGATCCAGGGAAGGACCTGCGCGGCGCCGCCGTCAACGAGGCCATCAAGGCGGTCGCCGACTGCCCGGCCGTGCGTGGGGCCCTCGTCCTCCGTCAACGCCTCCTGGCGGAGGGCATCGATCTGGTCACCGAGGGGCGCGACCAGGGCACGGTCGTCTTCCCGGCTGCCGAGTTGAAGGTCTATCTCACCGCCAGCCGCGAGGTGCGCGCGCGGCGGCGCTTCGCCGAGGAAGCCGCCCGGCGCCCGGGAATCACCCTTGCCGACATCCTCGCGGAGCAGGATCGTCGTGATGCCGACGACCGGGGGAGGCAACACGGGGCACTGCGCGTCCCTGCCGATGCGGTGGAAGTGGACACCGACCGCCTCACCTGCGCCGGGGTCGTCGACACGCTCGTCGGCCTCGTGGCATCCCGCCGGTCGGCCGGGGGCGTGGCATGAGCGGCGCCACGAGCCCCCACACCCCGCTGGGCAAGCGCGTCTACGGCGCCATGTGGATCCTCTGCCAGTCGATCTGCTTGTCACTGTTCGGGATCCGCGCGCGCTTCGCCGAAGACGTCCCTCCCGACGGCGGGCTGATCGTCCTCTCGACCCACCAGAGCCTCCTCGACCCGGTGCTCCTCGGTGTGGCGTGCGAGCGCCGCCTCTCCAGCCTGGCGCGGCACTCGCTGTTTCGCATCCAGCCGCTGGGGTGGTTGATCACCCAGCTCGATGCCGTGCCGATCGACCGGGATGCCCCGGGGGTGGCGGCGCTCAAGGCGATCATCGCCCGCCTCAAGGCGGGAGCCGCCGTGGTGATCTTCCCGGAAGGCACGCGGACATCCACGGGCCGGCCGGCGCCCCTGAAGAACGGCTTCGTGATCCTCGCGCGGCGGTCCGGGGTGCCGATCCTGCCGGTGGCGATCGTCGGGGCCTGGGAATGCTGGCCACGCGCGCGGTGGTTTCCCCGACCGGGGCGGGTCCGTCTCGAGTTCGGCCGCGTCATCCCCGCCGACGAGATCGCCCGGCTCGACGATGCCACCCTGATGGCCACCTGCGCGGCGCAGCTCGACGAACTCGATCGGCGGGGCCGCGACGCGCTCCGGGGCCGGTCGCGGTCGCCGCGCGGCGTGCTGCGCCATCAGGTGCGGACAGCCGCCCAGGACGCGGCCGAGAAGCGCCGGGCGGCCGCTCCCATCGAAGGCACCACGTGAACCGACCGGGGCCGGCAGCGGGGTGTCTCAGGGGGCGACCGGCTGATCGGCCTCCGACTCGACCCGTTTGAACGGATCGACGCGCCCACCGCCGTAACCGGCCGGCGGTTCGTTGGTGGTCTGGCTGAAGGGCAGGATCCGTGGCCAGGCCAGGTCCATTCCCGGCCACCGGGGCGCCGCCGCAGCAGCCGCAGCCGGCTCGGCCGCGGGCGGGAGCGTGGCGGGACCGGCAGACCCGAGCACCGTATCGGGCGACGGGAACGGGACTGCCCCGCGGTCGGTCGCCACGATCGACGGGACGGTTCCAGGCAGCCCGCGTTCGAGGACCCGGATCGACACCTCGTCGATCCGCGCTTCCCCCAGGCCGGTCAGCGCGAAGGTGAGGACGAGCGGCTCACCGAGGCCTTCGTCGGGCACGATGCGGTGGAGGACCAGACGCCGCCAACCCGCGGCCGATCCCACGCGTTCCGCCAACGCCGGCCCACCGAGTGAGTCGAAGACCATCAAGCCGTCGACGCTCCCGCGGATCGGCTTCGGCACCCAGACGCGGGCCTCGATCTGCAGCAGCTTCCCGCTCGGCGCCGCGACGGGGGGGGTGGTGATCCACACCGGCGGTGTCTCGACGACGGCCGGCGCCAGCGCGGCATCGACCGCCTCGGCGCGGAGCACGAGGCAGCCACCGCCGGCGGCGGGTTGCGCCCGGGCGATCTCGACCCCGCTGCGGATCGACTTCTGGGCGAGGACGAAGTGGCGCCACCCGGCGGCGGCGAGTTCATCGACCCGATCCATCGCCCCGCCCGCGAGCAGCTCCTCACCCGGCGCCGCTGCCCCGAGCGCATCGACGAAGCGCCAATGTTCGGCGAGCGTGGCATCGGAGGTGGCGAGTGGATCGGAGACCATCGATCCGGCGGCGACGATGCCCCGTTCCCAGGCCAGTCGCTCCACCTGGCCCGCCACGGCGGCAGCGGTCTGGAAACCGACGATCGCCGCGGCCGGATCGCTGGAGACCCGGGTCTCGGCATCGGCCGCCAATCCGCTGGCGTGGCGGAGCATGTCGCCGGTGGGAAGTCGCCCCAGCGCCGTCGGGGGCAGCCTCGCGAGCAGGTCGCCGGCACCGGCGAGGGCGAGGGCCGCCTCGGCGCGGCTGGCATCGAGCAGGATCGGTTGCCGCTGGCGGAGCCGTTCCTGTGTCTGGGCGGCGACCGTCGGATCACCGCTGACGAGGATCAGGGTCGACGTCAGGAACGAGTCGAGCACCACCGACACGCCCCCCGCCACACGCCGCTGCCGGAGGGGCTTGAGCCCCCCTGCCGACACCTCCCAGGCACGATGCGCCTCGGGCACACCCGGCAGCAGCAGCGTCAGCGGGGTCTGCGCGGGCACGTCGCCGTGGTAGCGGCGGGCCACGATCTGCGCTCCCTGGACGGCCCGCCAGACGACCACCATCCGTGCGCGGGATGCCTCCATGAGAACCGCCTTCACCTCCGGATCGGAAGCCTGGGCCGCGGCAGCGAACCGGCCCGCTGCCGCCCAGGCGTCGAGCGGTTCCAGACGGAGGTTCAGCGTCCGGCAGGCGGCGGCCCGCGCCCGGCACTGGGGGTCGTCGCCATCGAGGCGGCGCGAGGATGTGAAGAGGATGCCCCGGGCGCCTCCCGCCACCGCGGCGTAGGCGGCCAACGACAGGCTCTCTGGATCGACCGCCAGACCCCGTGCCCCGATGCCGGCCAGCGCCGCCGCCTGCCGCGCCGCGCGCCCGTCGATCTCGGTCGCGAGGGTGGCGACGACGGGGGTCCCGGGGCGTGTCAGCCGGCTCCGCTCCCGCAGCCAGGTGAGATAGTCGTCGAGTTCGAGGCTCGTGCCCAGCACCGAGCGACGGGCCACGAGCATGTCGATGTGCCGCGAGACCGACCGCAGGCCGGAATCGGCGCCGGCCAGCAGCGGCCGCCCCGCGCGGGTGTCGCAGGTGCGCACACGGCGTGAGCGCTCCGCGAGGTCGTCGACATCCTCCTCGGCGAGACCGCTGCCCATGTCCCAGGCCACGACCCTGTCCCACGCCGCGGAGAACGCGGGGAGGGAGGTCGGATCGCGGACGTCGACGTCCGGGAGGGCCGGGGGCGGGCAGATGACCCACATCCCCTGGGCACGCGCCTCCGCGAGCAGGTCGCTGGAGGCCGGCACGGGGAGGCGGGTGCAGTTGAAACCGAGTGCCGCAAGGAAAGCGAGTGGCTCCCCCGAATGATCGATCACTCTCGGGAAGAACGGTTGCCCGGCCACCTCGAGCACCCCGCGGACGAGGCCTGCCGACGGGTCACGGGCAGCGGCCGGTTCCGGCAGGCCGTGGGCCACTTGGCGGACCGCCGCCGGTGAGGCGGCCAACGCCGGCCGCGCCCGCGGTGGCGCGGCCAATGCGGCCGGCGGAGCCGCCGTCAGGTCATCCGGAGGGGCCACCACCCCCTCGACGAGCAGGTCGTCGATCGCGATCTCGTAGCGCCCCGGCCCCGAGTAGAGTTCGAGCACCAGATGGGTGACGACCGCGCCGGTGAGATCACCGGTGGGACCGTGTTCGGCGCGCAGGGCCAGCAACTGCCGGCGCAGCCCGGTCGGCAACGCGCCGACGGTGAGCGATTCCCAGCGGTCGATGTCGGTCGAGATCGCACCGGGCACGAGCACCGTCACGGGGGAGCCGCCGGTCCCCCGGGGAAACGACGGCAGTTCCACCCGGGCGGAAAGCCGGATGTCGGGCCGGTTAGCGCGCACCCAGAGGCTGGCCCGCCACTCGTCGATGACCGGGGCGGCCGCCAGGGGAAACGACAGCCGCAACGTGTTTCCGGCACCGGTCTCGATCACCACCCGTTCGCACATCCGGCCGCGATGCGGTGCCGACGGGCTCCGGACCTGCTCGATGACGCGCGCCCCGCCGTCCGCCTCCGCCATCCGCCAACTCACCTGGGGCGACTCGAACCCCTCTTCGACGGTCGCGGCGCGCGAAGGCCCCGGCGGCCAGGAGAGCGCCGCGGCGACCGCGCACGCGCACCACCACCAGCGCCGACCAGCCCGCGCGGCCGCCCCCGCGGACCACGAGCCGGCCATCCGCGACGGAGTGTCGCCGGCTGGGCAGGGTGCGGACGGGATGGATTGCAGGGGAGGCTCCATGCGTGGTCGCCCGGGACGGCCCACCGGGCCGCCGCCATGGCCGCCCTGCCGAAGTGACTCCTACCAGCACCCCCGAAACCGCTCCAGCCCAAGTCGGCGGCGGCCCGCGGCTGGCGGGCGGCCGGCCGCCGTCCCAAAACCGCGTCCGACCCACTTTCCAGGCCGACCGGCGCGGTCGGGCCGCTCGGCCGACCGGATGCCTTCCCCGGAGCGCCGCCCGCCGGAAAACCTCCGCATCCTGGCTTCTTGGATCGGCACGGGCGCCGCGGCGGCCCCGTGCCGGCAGGGTGCCAGCCATCCCGGCGTCGAGCGGCGGGTGGGATCCGGGCCAACCGACCGGCCACGGGGCGTAAGGTAAACTTGAGTGAGGGTTTCACCATGCAGCCAACCACCGCCGAGGAACTCGCCCACCTCGCTCAGGAACTGGAATTGGTTGCCGGCGCGCAGCTCAACGACGCACGGTCGGAACTCGGCGGCCACAACGTCCCGATCCAGGAACTCGGCGCGCTTTTGCTGCGGCGCGAGTTGCTCACCGGGTACCAGCTCGAGCGGCTCCTCCGTGGTGACCGGCGCGGGTTTTATTACGGCTCCGCCAAGGTGCTCTACCAGGTTGGTGCCGGTGCCTTCGCACGGGTCTACCGGGCGGTCAACACCGCCGACGGCGGCATCCTCGCCGTGAAGGTGCTCCGCGCCCGCTACAACGCCGATGCGGAGAAGTGCAAGTCGTTCCGCCGCGAAGGGGAGATGGGGCGACTCCTGCGCCACCCCAACATCGTGGCGATCGAGGATGTCGGCCAGGAGCACACCTCGAGCTACATCACGATGGAGTTCGTCGAGGGGCAGACACTCCGCGAGCTGGTCAAGATCCGCGGGGCACTCGACCTCGCCCGTGGACTCGACCTCATGGTGCAGATGGCCTCCGGCCTGGAATACGCCCACCGCCGTGGGGTGACGCACCGCGACCTGAAGGCGTCGAACATCCTCGTGTCGTCGCTCGGCAAGGCGAAGCTGGTGGACTTCGGCCTCGCCGGCATCGACGCCGAGACCGGCGACAAGGCGCTCGGCAAGGTCGAGCACCCGCGGACGATCGACTATGCCACGCTCGAAAAACTCTCCGGCATGAAGGACGATGGGGTCCGCAGCGACGTCTACTTCCTCGGCACGCTCGCCTACCTCGCCCTCGCGGGCGCGCCGGCGCTGGTCGAGTCGCGCGACCGGGCGGTGCGGGCCGATCCGCGGCGCTTCACCACGGCGGTGCCACTGACGACGCGGGCCCCCGGCCTCCCGCGCGACGTCGTCGACGTGGTGGCGCGGATGATGCACCTCGACCCGCTCGAGCGCTGGCAGACGGCTGCCGACGCCAAGCGGGCGCTCGAACAGCTGCTCGAAAAGTACAGTGGGGAGACCGCCGCTGCCCCCAGTCCGTCCGGATCCGCGCCTGCACCGTCTGCCGCGCCCGCCGCCGACCGCCCCAAGGTGACCAGCCGCGGATCGCTCATGCTCGTGGAACGACCGGGGAAGTCGCAGCAGGCGCTGCGGGATTTCTTCATGAAGCTCGGCTACAAGGTGCTGCTCACTGAGAATCCGCAGCGTGCCCTGGCCCGCTTCTCCACGACGCCGGTGCCCGCCGACGGCATCGTGCTCTGTGCCCAGTCGCTCGGCGAACCGGCGGTCGAGGCGTTCAACACGCTGACGAGCGCTCCGTTCTTCGCGCAGGTCCCGGCGGTGCTGCTGGTGAGTCCGCGCCAGGCCGATCTGGTCGAGCGCGCGGCGGTCGACGAGCGGCGGAAGGTGGTGGCCACGCCGTTCCATTCCAGCGCGATGGCGCGGCTGCTCGACGAGCTGCTCGAGAAGGTCGCGTGAACCGGACGCGGCCCGGCGTCGGCTCCCCGCGCCGTCAGGACCGATGCGCCGGCAAGCCGTCAGCGTTGATGCGCCGGCAAGCCGTCAGCGCCGATGCGCCGGCAAGCCGTCAGCGCCGATGCGCCGGCAAGCCGTCAGCGCCGATGTGCCGGCAAGCCGTCAGCGCTGATACGCCGGCAGGTAGTGCATGTAGACCTCCAGCGCCATCGTCGCCAGCGCCGTCGAGTAGCACTTCGCCTGGCCGTTGAGCCGTTCCTCGCCCCAGCCGGGCCACGAGCCGTCGGTGTTCTGCGCGTCGAGGAGCACGCCGCGCACCCGCGGGTGCCAGGCTGCCCACTGCCGCTCGCCGGCCTGGAAGTGGGCCTGCATCGAGTAGTAATTCATGTAGTGGAAGTAGTCGTCCATCTGCGGGCGGTACTCCCGTTTCTGCAGCGACTCGAGGGCCCCCGCCACCGCCGGGTCGTCGAACCGGCCGAGGAGCGCCAGTGACAGGGCCCCCGCCGCCGACTGGGCGTTCTTCACCCCCTGGCCGGGCTGGTAGGAGAAGCCCCCCTCGGGACGGGCGCAGGTCTTCACGTAGCGGATCGCGTTGTCGATCGTCTCCTGGGGCACGTCCAACCGCGCGTTCTGCGCCGCGCGGAGCGCCACCACCTGCATCACGGTCACGCTCAAGTCGGCGTCCTGCGGTTTCGGCTGGTAGCGCCAGCCCCCCTCGCGGTTCTGTGCCTTGACGATCAGATCGACCGCGGCCTGGCAGGTCTCGCGCATCCCCGGGGTGGTCACCCAGCCCGAGGCCTCGATCAATGCCAGTGTCGCCAGGCCGTGCTCGTACATCGGTCCGTGGGAATGGCCGCCAGCGCGGACGAGCAGGTCGTCGGGGCGCCGGCTGGCGAGCAGGGCCTCCACCGTGCGGCCGACCGTCTCGCGGTAGGGGCCGCGGCCGGGCACGTGGCCGCGGCCGAGGAAGGCAAGCAGGCAGAGGGCGTCGATCCCCGAGTTGGGCTGCTGCGACAACCCGTGGGGCCACGATCCGGAGGCATCCTGCTTCGCCGCGAGGTACTCGAGCGCCCGATCGACGGCGGCCTCGACACGGACGAGTTCGGCCGAATCGGCATCGGCGGCGGCCGCCCCACCGGCCGAGAGGCCGGCCAGCAGCAGCGCGAGCGCACCACACCAACCCCATCGGCACACCATCGGTCGTTCCCCCATTGGTCCTCGGCCTCCTCAACTCAGTCCCGACAGCCGCCGGATCCCGACGTCGATGCAGTACAAACCGACCAGCAGCAGGAGCACCGGCCAGGTGTCCCAGACGTCGTCCTCGTGCACCCGCTTGGTGGCCACCGCGGTGGCGGTGAGCCGGGATGTGATCGTGGCGACGTCGTCGACCTCCACGACGGCGCCGCCCGACAGATCGGCCAGCGACGCCAGCGTGTCGCGATCGACGTCGGGGCGGGCGCGCTCGCGCGTCGGTTCCGCCACGAGGCAATCGGCGGTGAGGGCCGGCCCGACGACCGGTTCGTAGCGCACGGCGTGGCGGCCGGGCACCAGCGGCACGAAGCCCCCCTGCCAGAGTCCCGGGCGCCCGGCGGGTTGCAACTCGACCGTGGTCTGGCCGCCGTCGGCCGCGACCGTCACCACCTGCGGTCCACGGGCCACCGGCTGCCCCTGGGCATCGACGAGATTGACCTCGACGGTCACCGGCGCGTCGGGCTCGCAACGGGTCGGGGCGACGATCAACCAGTTGCTGTCGGTCGGCCGGTCGTCGCGCCGGGCCACGCTCCGCAGCGCCTGCCCCCAGAAGCGCCAGAAGAGCGGGTCGCCGACATTGCGCCGCCAGCGGAATGTCTCCTCGGTGCCGATCCAGGCGGTGCGGCCGCGGCCGACGGGGGCCTCGGCCACGAGCACGATCGGCCCACGGCCGTCGGGGGCGTCGACCTCGGCGAGCACGGTCGCTGCGGGGCGGGGGCGGGTCGCGGCCGCGACCCGGAAGAACGACGGCATCGCGCCCCAGGCGGCACGGTTGCGCACCGCATCCCCGGAGAGGGCGAAGGCGGGATGCATCGAACCGCGGGCGGTGACCCGCATCCGGAACGGCTTGAACGCCGGCGCCTCGAGCGCCGCGGTCCCCGCGCCGGCGGTCGCGTCGACATCCACCGGAAAGAGTTCGGCAAGCGGTGCCGCGGCATATTCCCGCGGCAGATGCTCCCCGCCGGGTTGGAAGACGACCCCCACACCGCGACGGGCCACTGCCTCGGCGAGCGCTTCCTGGCCCGCGGCGGGGAACCGTTCGCTCGGCACGTCGCCGAGCACCACGAGGTCGTACGCCGCCCATGCCTCGACGGTGGTGGGCAACGTCTCCGCGCTCCCCTCCGGCACGAGCATGATGGTGGCCTCGAACCCGGTGTCGCGGCGGATGGCGTGGTCGATGAAGCGCAGATCCCAGCGCGGCATGGAATCGACGAGGAGGACCTTCGTCCGCCGCTGGCTGACCTCGACGGCCACGCCGACGGCGTTGTTCTCGCGCACCACCTCCTCGGGCTCCACCGCCACCGCCACCTCGAGCCGCGCCGTGCCCGGAGACGTCGCTCGCCAGGTGAACACCGCCTGCTGCCGACCGTCCTTGAGCACGAGCGGAAACGTCTCCACCAGCCCCCCCGCGCCATCCCGCAGCTCCACCGCCACCGACCGGCCCGCGAGACCGGCGGACTCCACGGTGGCGACCACCGACACCGTGTCGTCGAGGGCGACCACCGGGGCGGCGAGCACGTCGGCGACAGCCAGATCGACGGGGGGTTCGGCGGCCCCGATCGGCACCGCGAAGATCGGCCCCGGCGGCTGTCCGCCGCCGGCATCGGTAGCGCGCCGCACCGCCTCGAGCGGATCGATGCCGACCGTCGAACGCCCGTCGGACAGGAGGACGATCGCCGCCAGCGGACGGTCGGAGGCGTCGTCGAAGGCCATCTGCAGCGCCGCGCCCAGCGCCGTGTCGGAGGATGTCCCCGCCCCCGCGCCCGATTCGCCGCCCACGGCCGGTTCCGCTGCCCCGCGCGCGGCGCGGCGCGGGCGCCGGGCGAACTCGTAGCGCCGCAGGTCGTAGCGCCGCGCCATCTCCGCCAGCGCCCCGCCGTCGGCCGACTGCGCCCGTTCGAGGGCGGCGAGGAAGTCGGCCCTGGACAAGGTGGCCAGCTGGGCCACCGCCGTCTCCGCCCCGGCATCGTCGGCCGCCGGCCGGTCAAGGCCCGCGGCCTCCGTGACGGCGGCGATCGACTCGGCGGGCAGGCGGCCCAGCGGCAGGCGCATGCTGTCGGAGGTGTCGACGAGCAGGGCGACCACCGGTTTTTCCTCGATCCGCTCCTCGAGCCGGACGGTGGGTCCGGCGAGGACGAAGAGGAACAGGGCGACGACGGCGATCCGACAGACATCGAGCGCCCGGCGCAGCGCCGGCGCGAGCCACGGGAAGCGCTGCCGGTGGCGGCGGACGATCCACCACGCGGCCACCACGAGGAGCGGGACGCCGATCCACAGCACCTGGGGCCGCGCCCAGTACCATTCGACCCGATCGATCGCGGTTTGCATGCCGTGACCGATACCGAACCACCGCGCCACGAGCGCCGCGGAACCGCTCATGGGGCGACGTCCTTCCCGAGGCGGCGGAAGTAGGTTTCGATGACGCCACGGTAGGCCTCGGGCCCCTGCTCCCGCATCCCTTCGAGGAGCGGATCACGCACCCGCGGCGGCAACCGTTCGATCGCCGCCCGTTCCTTCGCATCGAGGCCGCGCAGCGCCGCCGACTCCAACCGCCGGCGGCCGTCGAGTGAACCACCCTCGCTCGACGGATCACCGGGCTGCATCCCCTGGTCACCAGGCTGGCCCTGACCGGGGTTGCCCTCGCCCGTCTCGTCGGCATTGCCCGGCTGCTGTCCCATGCCGGCCTGCTGGGCGCCATCGGCCGCGTTCTGCCTCGCCTGTCGGAGTTGGAGCCGCCGGGCCCGGTCGGCCATCCGCAGCGCTTCCTGCACCGCCGCGCTACCGAGCAACTCCTCGATCGTGCCGGGCATCGCAGCCGACTCGGCCGCTGCCGGGTCGGGTTGACCCTCGGCCTGTCGGTCAGCGGCCGGTTCACCCGGTGCCGGTGCCGCCGGGGAGGGCGCCACCCGCTCAGCCCCAGCCGGTGGACGCGGCGTGTCGAGCGGCAGCCGCCCGGCGAGTTGGCCGGAGAGCCGTTCGGCTGTCGCGGCGGCAGAGGTCGCCGCAGCCTGCCCGGCCTCGAGGCGCCGGGCGAGGGGATCCGGCGTGGCACCCTGCGCGTCGGCACCGGGTCGAGTATCGCGCTCGGTTGGGGTCGCCCCCTTGTCGGCGCCCTGCGCGACGGCCTCACCGGGCTCACCGGCAGTCGGCTTCGGGGCAGCGCTGGCCGGGCTGTCCGGTGGTGCCGCCGCAGCCGACTCCGGCCCGGCAGGAGGAGCAGCGGGCGTTGTTGCCCCCGCTGCATCCGCCGGTAAAGGCGCGGCAGCCGATGGCAGCGGCGCGCCGAGGATCTGCTCGACCTGGCGGAGCTGCTCGAGCGCCTGGCGATC
>SXWA01000006.1 GCA_005791575.1 Planctomycetaceae bacterium | reverse complement strand
GATCATCCTCATCGACGCCCGCCACGGCGTCCTCACCCAGACGCGCCGGCACAGCTTCATCGTCTCGCTGCTCGGCATCCGCCACGTCGTCGTCGCGATCAACAAGATGGACATCGTCGGCTGGGACGAGGCGGTCTTCGAGCAGATCCGCGCCGACTACCAGACCTTCGCGGCCCGGCTCGAGCTGCCCGACGTCCACTTCCTGCCGATTTCGGCCCTCAAGGGGGACAACGTCGTCACCAACAGCGCGCACATGCCCTGGTACACCGGCAGCCCGCTGATGACGCTCCTCGAGACGGTCTACATCGGCTCCGACCGCAACCTCGAGGACTTCCGCTTCCCGGTGCAGCTCGTCCTCCGCCCGAACCTCGACTTCCGCGGCTTCGCCGGCACGATCGCCTCGGGGATCATCCGCCGCGGCGACGAGGTGCTCTCCCTGCCGTCGCGGAAGCGGAGCCGGGTGAAATCGATCTCCACCTTCGACGGCGAACTCGAGGAGGCCTGCGCCCCGCAGAGCGTGACCCTGACGCTCGAAGACGAGATCGACTCCAGCCGCGGCGACATGCTCGTCCGCCCCGGCAACCAGCCGAAGGTCGACAACCGCTTCGAGGCGATGGTCGTGTGGATGGCCGACGACCCGCTCCTCCCCGGCAAGCAGTACCTCTTCAAGCAGACGACGAAGGTCACCACCGGCGCCGTCAGCACGCTCCGCTACCGGGTCGACGTCAACACGCTCCACCGTCAGGACGCCCCGGGGCTGGGGCTCAACGAGATCGGGCGCTGCGCGATCACGCTCACCGAGCCCTTCCTCCACGACGCCTACCGGCGCAACCGGGCCACCGGCGCCTTCATCGTCATCGACCGGCTCACCAACGCCACCGTCGGCGCCGGAATGATCCTCGACCGCGAGCCGGAGACGGGCCGCGGCGTGGCCCACTGGGACGCCGCCGCCGCCGCCGATCTCCAGGGGATCGAGAGCGCCGTCTCCGCCGCCGAGCGCGAGGCGCGCTTCGGGCAGAAGCCGTTCACCCTCCTCCTCACCGGCCTCACCGGCTCCGGCAAGAGCACCCTCGCGCGGGCCCTCGAACGCCGCTTGTTCGAACTCGGCCGCGCGGTGGGGGTG
Source organism: Planctomycetaceae bacterium (assembly GCA_005791575.1). Lineage (GTDB taxonomy): Bacteria > Planctomycetota > Planctomycetia > Pirellulales > UBA1268 > F1-20-MAGs016. The sequence goes on along the minus strand of SXWA01000006.1, from coordinate 2,241 downwards.
ATCGACGGGCAGGCGCTGCGCCTCGGCATCAGCCGCGACCTCGGCTTCAGCGCCGAGGAGCGCAGCGAGAACCTCCGCCGCGGCGCCGAGATCGCCCGGCTGTTCAACGACGCCGGGCTGCTCTGCATCGCCGCCTTCGTCGCCCCCGAGGGGGCGGTGCGGCAGAAGGCGGTCGAGCGCATCGGCCGCGAGCGCTGCCTGGTGGTCCACCTGGCGGCGCCGCTCGACGTCTGCCGGCAGCGCGACACCGACGGCCACTACGCCCGCGCCGACGCCGGTGAGCTGGGCGGCTTCCCCGGGGTGTCGGCGCCGTGGGAGGCTCCGGCCGATCCCGATCTCGTGCTCCCCACGCACGAATGGCCGGTGGGCCGCTGCGTCGAGGCGCTGGTCACGCTCCTCGGGGAGCGCGGCGCGTTCTGACCGCCCGGCGGCGCGCGGCGGCGGGAGTGGCGGTGGGAATTGCCGGTCGCCGCAGCCGGCGGCAGCCCGACCGACAACGGGGCCGTCAGAGGCTGCTGCCGCCACCGGGGAGGCGGCGGCGGAGAAAGTTCATCCGTGCTTCGACCGGCAGCGCGAGCCGCCGCCGGATGAGGTCGTCGAGCTGGCGGTCGGTCTCGGCGGCGAGCACGGCACGGGCGCGTCGATCGCGCGCCGTGGCGGCCGACCGCGTCGTGCCGGTGCCCCGATCAGCGATCCTGCTTTTTCGCGCGGCCACGCCTACCTCCCGGGGGGTTCCTGGTGGCGGTCGTCGGGGCGGCGGCGGCCGCTTGCCCGCGGAGAAGCGCTGCCGTCCGCTCGAGGATCGGCAGGACCGCCAGATCACGCTCCCGCCCGGCGGCCCGCTTGCTCGCGATGACGTCGTCGAGGGCCGCCACGATCACCTTCCGGCCGTCGATCTCGATCGCGACGGCCCGGCTGCGGAGCGACTCGAATGACCGGACTCCATGGATCACCGGCATGAAGTCGGCCTGCAGCCCGCTCGAGTCGGCCGTCATCCGGTAGAGCCGCGAGACCGGATAGAACGGCCTGAGGATCACGGCGTCGAGGCGCTTGGCGACCCGCTTGAGCTTCGCCAGGTTCGCCACGGTGTCACGGAACATGAAGTCGAAATCGAGCGTCGTCACCGGTGCGCCGAGGACGGCCGCGGCCGCGTTGCCGATGAGCACGGCCTCGAGCTTCTCCGCGGTCAGGGCGTCGAGGAGTGCGCTGAGGAAAGGGGCGGCGTTCATGCGGGCGAGTGTAGCCTCGCTGCGCCGCGGCCGGGGGGCATACCATGTCGCGTGGCCGGCGCCGCGACCAAGCTTTGGACTCCCCTGGTATCCTCGCCACCATGGAGTCGCCCACCGCCCAGATCGGCATCCTCACCGTCTCCGACCGGGCCAGCCGCGGCGAGTATGCCGACGAAGGGGGCCCGGCGATCCGCGCCTATCTGGCCGAGGTGCTCGCCTCACCGTGGGAGGCGCACGAGCGGCTCGTGCCCGACGAGCTCGACGCGATCGCCGCCGCGATCCGGTCGCTCGCCGCCGCGGGCTGCTGCCTGATCGTGACCACTGGCGGCACCGGCCCCGCGCCGCGCGACGTCACCCCGGAGGCGACCGAACGGGTGTGCACGAAGCTCCTGCCGGGGTTCGGCGAGTTGATGCGGAAGGTGTCGCTCGAGAAGGTGCCGACGGCAATCCTCTCGCGGCAGACGGCCGGCGTGTGCGGCGGGGCGCTGGTGGTGAACCTGCCGGGGCGGCCGCGGAGCATCCGCGAGTGCCTCGACGCGGTGTTTCCGGCGATCCCCTACTGCATCGATCTGATCCACACCGGCGCCCCTGCCCCCCCGCGCCTCGACACCCTTCCGGAGCGGCTGGTCGCCTTCCGACCGAAAGGGTGAAGTGGCGCCACGCGACCCCGGCACCCCGCGTCATCGCTCCCAGTGGCCCAGCGCGACCATCGAGGGGCTGCCCATGCCCCGGGAGCCGGCGTTGCCGACCAGCGGAGCCATGGATGGCGAAGCGCAGTCGGCATCGAGCGACCGGAGGCCAGGATGGCCGCAGGGAGCGTCCGGCGATGGGGCGTGGGCAGCCCCGACCCGTGGCCAGCGACGGATCACAGCCACGCACCGACACCAACGGGGCGTGGGCGGCCCCGACCCCGCAGGGCCACTTGCCCGGGGCCCCGACCGGTCTTCAGCCGCGGGTGGCCAGCGCCCGGGCGAGCGTGGGGGCGAAGTAGGTGAGGACGGCGTCGGCGCCG
>SXWA01000068.1 GCA_005791575.1 Planctomycetaceae bacterium | reverse complement strand
GGGGTGCTGACGGCGACGGCGGGCACAAGCGGGTGGGCGCGCTTTGTGACGGCGGCCCGAGTCGCGCGGGGGCAGGCATGGCATGGCACACGACGTGAACCAAGGGGAGCCTTCCGAACACGGGGTGCCGGCGCTCGGCGAGCAGCGGCTGGGCGATCCGCGCGCCCTGCAGGGTCTGCTCCAGCGGCATGCCGCCGAGATTGCGGCGCTGAAGGGGGAGATCCTCGAGGCGCGCAAGGCGGCCACGCTCGGCGAGTTGCTCGGCACCACGACCCATGAGTTCAACAACGCCCTGACGACGATCCTCAACTACGCCAAGCTGGGTCTCCGCCACAAGGACGCGGCGACCCGCGACAAGGCGCTCGAGCGGATCCTCTCCGCCGGCACACGGGCGGCGCGGATCACGTCGTCGGTGCTGGGCATGTCGCGGAGCCGGTCGCACCGCTTCGAGCCGACGGATCTGGCCGCCCTGGTGGAGGACGTCCTGGTCCTCCTCGAACGGGAGATGTGCAAGTACCGGATCCAGGTGGAGCGGGAGATCCAGCCCGTGCCCCGTGTCTCGGCCAACCCTGGGCAACTCCAGCAGGTGCTCCTCAACCTCCTCGTCAATGCCCGCCAGGCGATGCCGCAGGGGGGGCGCCTCATCATCCGGCTGACCAGCGATGCCGCCCTGGGAACGGTCGATCTGACGGTCCGCGACACCGGGTGCGGCATGACTCCCGAGGTGATGCGGAGGATGTTCGACGCGGGATTCTCCACCAAGGACGGACCCGACGAGACCGGCAAGGGAGGAAGTGGCCTCGGCCTGTCGGCCTGCCGCGACATCGTCGACGGGCACCGCGGACGGATCCGGGTCGAGTCGGCGGTGGGCCGTGGCACGGCGATCACGATCCGCCTCCCGCTCATCCTGCCGGCGGCGGTTGCCTGAGGGGGGCGGGCTGCCCGGGGGATCGGTCGGCTCCGTCTCCGCTCCGCACCCGAATCGCGCGGCTCCCGCCGGCAACGGTCTAGAATCGGACCGTCCCCCGGAGATCCCGCGCGATGCCCAACGACCAGACCGCTCCCCTGCCCCGCACCCTCGCCGCGCTCCGGGCATCCGGATGGCGGAGCAGGCCCGTGAAGGAGGAGGTCCGGGAGAACTTCACCCGTGCGCTGGCCGCCGGCGAGGAGTTGTTTCCCGGGATCGTCGGCTACGACGACACCGTGATCCCCGAGATCAACGTCGCCCTGCTCGCCGGCCACGACATGCTGTTCCTCGGCGAGAAGGGGCAGGCGAAGAGCCGTCTGATGCGCCAGCTCGTCCGCTTCCTCGACGCATGGCTCCCCTACCTTGACGATCCCGCCATCCCGTTCCACGACGATCCCACCGCCCCGATCAGCCGTGTCGGCCGGCGATTGGTGGCCGATCGTGATCCCGGCGACGTGCCGATCGCCTGGTGGCCGCGGGCGGAGCGCTATGCCGAGCGGCTCGCCCCCGGCACGAAGTTCGCCGACATCATCGGCGAGATCGATCCGGCGAAGCTGGCGGCCGGGACGAGCATGGGGGCCGAGGAGGCGCTCCACTTCGGCCTCATCCCGCGGATGCACCGCGGGATCTTCGCGATGAACGAACTGCCGGAGCTCGACGAACTCGTGCAGGTGGGGATGTTCAACATCCTCGAGGAGCGCGACGTGCAGATCCGCGGCTACCCCGTCAGCTTCGACATCGACGTGATGCTGCTGTTCTCCGCCAATCCCTCCACCTACAACCGCTCCGGCAAGGTGATCCCCCAGCTCAAGGACCGGATCGGGGCGGTGATCCACACCCACTATCCGCGCGACCGCGCCCTCGGCATCCAGGTCGCCGAGCAGGAGGCGGCGGTCGATCTCGGGGGGGAGTGGCCGGTGATGGTGCCGCCGTTCATGAAGGAGATCGTCGAGCAGATCACGATCGCCGCCCGCGGCAGCAAGTTCATCGACCACCAGTCGGGGGTCAGCGCCCGGTTCTCGATCGCCAACTACCGCACGATGGTCGCCAGCGCCCGGCAGCGGGCGGTGCGCCTCGGGGAACGGCCGGCGGTGCCGCGGATCAGCGATCTGGGCCACCTCTATTCCTCGAGCCTCGGCAAGCTCGAACTCGACCTGATGGGCAGCCATCAGATGACCGAGCGGCAGGTGCTCGACGTGGTGATCGCCCAGGCGATCGCCACCGTCTTCGAGGAATACGTCGATCGGCACGGCCTCGACGCGATCGCCAAGATCTTCTCCAAGGGGGTGAAGATCGAGGTCGGCGACATGGTGCCCTCGGCGGCGTACGAGGAGATCGTGGCCAGCGTGCCCGACGTGTGGGAGAAGGCGTTCGAGGTCAATGCCTCGCGCGATCCGGCGGTCCGGGCCGCCTGCATCGAGTTCGTGCTCGCCGGGCTCTATGCGACCGAGCGCATCTCGCGCATCCAGCTCCATGGCCACACGATCTACGACACCCAGGGTTTCCGTTGACGTGTGCCAGGGCTGCCAGGCCCTCAGGATCGTCCCCCACTCGAGCACCGCGACCGATGCCAAACCGTGACACCCTCGGCGGGATCGTCCACTCGTACCAGCGCTACGATCCGGTGCGGATTCCGCCACCGCGGCCGCCGGCGATCGACCTCGTGTCGCCGGCGATGGAGCATCTGCTCGAGTACGGCAGTGTCGACGACCTCACCGAGGAGGAGTTGGCCAACGCGGTGATGCTCGACCCCGAGCAGATCCGCGGGCTCGGTCCCTCGCTCGACGCCCTGAAACGGGTGCTCGAGGACCGGCGACGGGCGCTGCTCGAGCGCTACGAGACCGACACGGTACGGAAAAAGGCGCGGAACGCTTTTCGCGAGGCCGTCCAGCGCATCCGGCCTCCGAAGCAGCACCGCGACGCCTTCGAGCGCGCGGTCCGCGGAGAGCAGCTCCGGCAACTGGAGATGCTCTGGTATGCCCAGCAGGACGACAACGGCCCGTTCGCCGCGGCGCTGCTCGGCCTCTCGGAGCAACTCGGCGCGGTCTACGAGGTGGACGAATTGGCGACGCGTTGGCGGTTCACGGGGCGCGAGAAGCTCACCGTGCCGCTGGCGCTCGAGGTCAAGGAGGAGCTCGAGGAGATCGAGCGGCTTCTCCAGCAACTCGAGGAGGCGCGGAAGAACGCCCGCATCGGCCTCATCGACATGCAGGCGCTGGGGCGCTACGCCGAGGAGGGGCAGCTCGACGACCTCGAGCAGCTCCGCCGCCAGGTGGAGGATCTGGTGGAGCAGATGGCGGCCCAGCAGGGGCTGGAGAAGAGCGGCCGCGGCTACCAGCTCACGCCGAAGGCGCTGCGCATCTTCCAGGGCAAGCTCCTCGAGCAGATCTTCTCCGCGCTCGATCCCTCGCGCACCGGCCGCCATCAGGCCGGTGTCGTCGGGGATGGGGCGGTCGAGATGGTGCCCACCCGGCCCTACGAGTTCGGCGACTCGGTCGCCCACATGGACATCCCCGGATCGCTCGTCAACACGATGCTCCGCTGCGGCACGCAGCGGCCGCTGCGGATGGAGCCGCGCGACATCGAGGTCCACCGCACGCGCAACACCCCCAAGTGCGCGACCACGGTGGTGCTCGACATGAGCGGGTCGATGCGCTACGGCGGCCTCTACGTGAGCGTGAAGCGGATGGCGCTGGCCCTCCAGGGGCTCGTTCTCCGCGAGTATCCCGGCGACTATCTGCAGTTCATCGAGATGTATTCGATCGCCAAGCCACGGGCCCCCGGCGAGGTGGCAGCGCTGCTCCCCAAGCCGGTCACGATCTTCGACTCCGTGGTCAGGCTCCGCGCCGACATGTCGAATCCGGCGATCCGCGAAGGGCAGATCCCGCCGCATTTCACCAACATCCAGCACGCCCTGCAGCTCTCGCGGCAGCACCTCGCGCGGCAGGACACCCCCAACCGCCAGGTGATCCTCATCACCGACGGCCTCCCCACCGCCCACTTCGAGGGGCAGAATCTGTTCCTGCTCTATCCGCCCAACCGGCGCACCGAGGAGGCCACGCTCCGCGAGGCGGAGGCCTGCCGGCGCGAGGGGATCACGATCAACGTCTTCCTCCTCTCCGGGTGGTCGCAGTCGCGCGAGGACATCCAGTTCGCCTACCGGCTGGCGCAGTCGGCGCGCGGCCGGGTGTTTTTCACCGCCGGCAAGGAACTCGACCGCTTCGTCGTCTGGGACTACGTCACGCGCCGGCGGTCGATCATCGGGTGAGGTAGGCGTCGGAGTGCCGCGTGGCCGGGGTGGCAAGACAGCGGTCGATCATCGGGTGAGGTAGGCGTCGGAGTGCCGCGTGGCCGGTGCTGCCCGCCGTCAGTGCTGGTAGACCGCGAAGCCCGTTTCGCGCAGCTCCTGCGCCCAGCCCACCTCGGTGGCCAGCGCGTCCTCCCACGTCATCGCGGGGAAGTCGGCGTAGAGATCGGGCCGGAGGTGGAGCCCGTGGCGGCGGACGAGCGGGCAGGCCTTGTGCCCGCGGCGGTGGTTGGCAAAACGCACCTCGGGGTCGACACCCGTCGAGCCGACGTAGAGGCAGGTCATCGCCGGCGTGGTGTAGCGATTCTGCGCGATGAAGCGCCGGTCGCGGCGCACGGCGGGATCGAGCTCCACCACGTAGACACGGTGGTGAAGTCGACCACGGCCCCGGCCTGGCCGGCTGTGGACTGGCATGGCGCGAGCGCGTCGTCCCCGGGTGGTGGGCACCACCTCCGTGCTGCGGAGGGGCTTCTTCCGGTGTGAAGTCTGGCCGCGCCCGGGGCGCCACGCTGCCGCGGCCCTCACGTTCGCGGTGCCACCGCGGTGGTTTGGTGCCACGCTGGGAAGGCGATCGTGCCGGCTTTGGCGATCGTCGCACGTGGGTAACCTGCGGGTCTCCTGCCGGGTCGTCGACAGTGTGCGGGACAACGGCTAGAGTCGCGTCGATCCGGATCAGGTGGTCATTCGTCGTGATCCACCGGTGGGCCCGCGCCCGCTCTCCCTGCCGCTCCGGACGGATCTGCACGCTCGACCCGAGGCTGCCACGCATGGCGACCGTGACCGATGGCGACGTTGCGGTCGCGCCCCTGACCATTGAATCGGTCACGACCGCGCCCATCCCACGTCCGGAGGCGACGGTGCCCGTCGTCACCGACCTGCCCCAGATGATCGTGCTCGGATTGCTCCATCTGGTGGCGTTGTTTGCCCTGTTGCCCTGGTGCTTCAGTTGGACCGGTGTCGGAGTGGCGGTCGTGGGCCACTTCCTCTTCGGCATGCTCGGGATCACGATCGGTTACCACCGCCTCCTCACCCACCGCGGCTTCGTCTGCCCGGTTTGGTTCGAGCAACTGCTGGCGATCCTCGGGATGTGCACGCTGCAGGGCTCGCCCGCCCGCTGGGTGGCGATCCATCGGCTCCACCACCGCGAATCCGACAGCCAACCCGATCCCCACAGCCCGCTGGCCGGCTTCTTCTGGGGGCACACCGGCTGGCTCCTCGTGCGCCACCGCAATTTCGCCCGCACCGCGTCCTATGAGCGGCTCGTCCGCGATTTGCTCCGCCACCGCTTCTACCGGGAGCTCGAGCGGCACGACACCTGGTTCTTCGTCTACCTCGCCCATGCCGTCGCCCTCGTGGCGCTCGGGGGGGCGATCGGCTGGTGGACCGGTGGCGCGGGTGAGGCGCTCCGCCTCGCGGTCAGCATGGCCGTGTGGGGGGTGGCCCTGCGGACGGTCGTTGTGCTCCACGGCACGTGGGCGGTCAATTCGCTGTCGCACACCTGGGGCTATCGCAACTACACCACCACCGACAACAGCCGCAACAACTGGCTCGTCGCCCTGCTCGCCCATGGCGAGGGCTGGCACAACAACCACCATGCCGACCAGCGTGCCGCCGCCCACGGCCACCGCTGGTGGGAGTTGGACATGTCGTGGTGGGTGATCCGCGGCCTCGAGGCCACCGGCTTCGTCACCGCCGTCGTCCGCCCGCGCGCCTGGAATCCGGTGGCTCGGCCGGTGACCGGGCCGGGTGCGATGCCGGACGCGGTCGACGGAGATGACGCGGGAGAGTGAATCCCCGGCCGACGCTCCGGTCGGCGACGCGCTGCCCCGGCCGTCGCGTGGCGACTGGTGGAAAACGACGGCGGGCCGGGCGCACCGGGGTTCGCGTTGTCGTCCGCCGACGAACCGAACAGGTCGTTGTTTTTCTGCAGGATGGGCCGGCGGACAGGTCGTTTCCTCGCGCCGCCCGGCGGCAGCGTCAGCTGCGCCGTCGCTCCCGGATGAGCATCACGCCGCAGCCGATGGCGACGAGCAGCGCAGCGGAGGCCAGCGTCCAGAGCGGCATGATCCGCCCCGGCTGAGCCTCGCCGCGGTCGCGGGCCTCGTCGGCGAGATCGACCGGCTCGAGGCCGGCGGCCCGCCGGTCACGCTCGAGCGCCGCCCGCTGCCGACCGAGGAACCGCCCCTCGATCTGCCGCTGGCGGACGTCGAACTTCGGGGCGATCAAGCCGATCCCCACCAGCGACATCAGCGCGAACGCCAACCCCCAGAACCACGGGCTGTCGGTCATCGGGCGGCCAGCCGCCGATCGGGCCGGGGTGTCGGCACGTTCGTCGGGGCTCGCCATCGCCGTGACTCTGCGGGGCCGTGGTTCCGCCGCGACACCGCCCGGGGATCAGGAGATCCCGGGCCAACGCGACTGCACTTCGCGGCCAGCGTAGATCGCCCCGTCGCCGAGCGACTCGCCGATCCGCAGCAACTGGTTGTACTTCGCGATCCGGTCGCTCCGCGAGGCGCTGCCCGTCTTGATCTGCCCAGTCGAGAGGCCCACGGCGAGGTCGGCGATCGTGGCGTCTTCCGTCTCGCCGCTGCGGTGGCTGGAGATCGATGTGTAACCGGCGCGGTGGGCCAGTTGCACCGCGGAGATCGTCTCGGTGAGGGTGCCGATCTGGTTGACCTTCACGAGGATGCGGTTGGCGATCCCCTCGGCGATGCCGCGCGAGAGCCGCTCCGAATTGGTG
>SXWA01000067.1 GCA_005791575.1 Planctomycetaceae bacterium | reverse complement strand
GCCGCCGACCGCCGGCGGGGAGCGGCGCGAGCCGCACCGTCGCCGGAGCGACCACGGCCGGAGCCGGCGGAGGCACCGGGGCAGCCGACGCCGGCAGCGGCAGCGTGTCGTCGGCCGGGTCGGCATGGTGGCCGGCGGCATGGAGGATCGTGTCGGCAGTGCAGGGCACGGCGGGGACCAAGGTGGCGCGGAGGATGCCCGCCAGCGTGTTGGGGAGTTTGCGCTCCGACTGTGATGCGGGGGCGATGACGATCTCCAGCCCCTGGATGGCACGCGTCAGGCCGACGTAGAGCGTGGCGATCGACTCGCGGAGGAGAGGATGGGTGCTCCGGGCGTGGCAAGCCGCCCATGGCTCGGGGAGGAGCTGGGCGAAGTCCTGCGTGACCCCGGCGAGGAGTCCGCGGATCGGCGGCAGGGCGACGCCATCGGCTCCGGGGCGGTCGATGATCACCCGCGGCCGATGGGGGACGAGCGCCCGGTCGAGATCGGTGAGGACGACGATGTCGAACTCCAGCCCCTTCGCCTTGTGGATCGTCATCACGCGGATGGCGGCCGGCACCGGGTCGGCCACCCGCTCCGTGCGCACGCGCGCCACGAAGCCGGCGGTGCGGACGAGGCCGGCAGCCCCGCCGGCGCGGAGATCGTGATCGCGCGCCATGGCAAGGAGCTGTTCCAGGCGCCGCCGGTCGCGCGGCGACCCCGCGGGGCCGACGCTGGCGGCGAGCTCGGCGAGCACCGGGGCGTAGCCGTCGTCCACGAGGCGGCGGCGGATCCGGTCGAGCGCGGCGAGAAACGCCGGGGGCGGCTCATCGGCCACGCCACCGGCCGCATCGATTTCCATCTGCTCCGCCAGCGGCGCGGTGGCCAGATGAAAGCGCGCGATGCCGTCGGACGGATGGTCCACGAGGGCCAGCACCGAGAGGATCAACTCGACCGCCGGGGAGTCGGGAAGCGGCTGACCCCCTTCCGCGCTGGCGGCGACCCCCTGCGATTTGAGGCGGGCGATCACCCGTTCGGCGCCGGCGTTGGTGCGGACGAGCACCGCCACCGACCGGCCGGGATTGGCGCGGGCGAGGGCCGCGGCCCTGTCGGCCGCCGCCTCGAGGACCGCCCGGCGCGTGGCCGCCGTCCCCTCGGCCGCGATCGCGGTCCGCAGACGCACCCAGCCCGGCAGGCCGACATTGCGATCTGCGGCCGCGTGGTGATGGAAGACGGCGTTCCAGGCGGCCACCACGTCGCCGGCGCCGGCGAGCTGCGGGCAGGTGTCGAGCCGGCCGCAGACGGTGTTCACCAGGTCGAGAACTGCCGGGCTCGAACGCCAGCTCCGCTGGAGCGGCAGTTCCTCGAGCGGTTCCGGCCCCGCGCCGAAGAACGTCGTCAGCGAATCGAAGAGGCCCGCTTCCCCTCCGCGCCAGCCGTAGATCGCCTGCTTCGTGTCGCCGACGGCGAAGAAGGTGCCGCCGGAGGTGACGGTGTGCTCTGCGAGGCGCTCGAGCACCCGCCACTGGCCGACCGAGGTGTCCTGGAACTCGTCGAGGAGGAGATGCTTGGCGAACGGGATCCCACGCCACCGGGCGGCATCGAGCGTGCCGTCGGCGGCGGCATCGCCGACGAGGCGCGTGACGTCGTCGAACGACACGATCCCCGAGGCCCGGGAGAGGCCGTCGAGCGCGGTGGCATGGCGATCGAGCAGTTCCCGGATCGCACGCGTCTGGTCGGCGATGCGCTGCTGGATCGCCGTCCGTGCGACGGCGATCAGCACCTCGTAGGCTGCCACCACGGGCGGGTCGAGCGGGCGCTTGGCGAAGGTCGTGTCCCCCTCCAGCACCTTCGGAGCGATCCCCTTGGCGAGGAACTCCTTCCACAGACCAGCCTCGAAGGTGGCCAGCCCCTGGTCGCGGGCCTTCGCCATCGTGTCGTTGGCGAAGCCTGTCGCCCGGAGCGTCGCCACCGCGGCGGCCACCTCGGCATCAGCGGGGCGGCGCGGCACCGGGAGCCGTTCCCAGGCGGTGGGGTCGGCCTGCCGGTGGAGGGCGGCGAGATCGGCGACGATGTCGTTCACCGCCTCCTCGAGGCCGCGCGATGTCTTGCCTCCCGACACCTGCACCAGCAGGGTCGCCATCGTCGCGGCGGTGGCGGCGGAGCCGTCTTCGAGCGCCGCATGGATCGCGCGCCGTCGCTGCGCGGCGAGCTCGGCATCGCTGCCGACCATCCAGCCGTCGGGCAGGCCCAGTTCGAAGCGCGCGGCATCGGCGGCGGCCACGAAGAAGGCGTCGAGCGTGCTGATCGCCACCCGCCCCAGTGAGCGGGTGAGGGTGGAGAGCAGCCCGAGAAACTGCGCCGCGGTCGCCGCCGGGGCGCCGATGTCGCCCGCCAGGGCGGCGGTCGCCTCCGGTCGGGCGGGATCGGCCGCGTCGGCCAGGCGGCGGAGAACCCGGGAGAGGATCTCCCCCGCCGCCTTCCGGGCGAAGGTGGCGGCGAAGATCTCCTCGGGCGGCGTGCCGTCGGCAAGCAGGGCGATCAGCCGCGTGGACAGGGCATGCGTCTTGCCCGTGCCGGCACTGGCCCGTACCGCCACGAAACGGCTTCCCGCACCACCACCGGCGCCGGCCTTCGTCGCGCTCATGGCGGTTCTCCTTCGTCCCCCTCGTCGCCGTCGAGGATCGCATGGGTCTGGCAGATCGCGTCGAACTCGGGGAACGACCGCGCCGCCTCCGGCACCGGTGGCCAGAACCGACCCGCGCGGATCCCACGCACCACCTCGTGGGCTTTCGCCAGCGCCGCCGCATGGTCGTCGGCCGTCCACCCGGCGATCTTGACGTCGGTCTCCTCGGTCCGCGCCGGGAGGTTGAAAAACCCGACATCCACCAGATTGACGTCGGCCTCTGCGAGCCCCGGGATCGCGGCATGCGGCGCGAGGAGCTTGTAGAGCGGCAACTGGAGATCGACCCATTCGCCGCGGGAGAAGTGGATCTGCTCGGGGGTCCTGGCGGTGGCCGACGTCTTGTAGTCGAGGATCTGCCACCGACCGCTGGCGGGATGATGATCGACCCGGTCGAACCGGGCGGCGAGCCGCACCGCCGCGCGGTCAACGACGAGGTGATCGCCCATCACATCCTGCTCCGAGGCGACGATCCGCCACCCGTCAGCGGCCCGCTCGGCCTGCTTGGTGGCGAAGCGGAGCAGCCGGCGCCTGGCGAGCGCCGCCTGGATGCGCACCGCCGGCAGGGCGGCCGGGCCGTAGCGCGCGGCGACGAGCGAGTCGAGGAGCGCGGTGAGGGCCGTGCCGATCGCGCCGGCGTCGGTCGCGGCCGCCAGCCCCGGGTCGGTGGCGAATCGGTCGAGGCAGTGGTGCACCAGCGTGCCGAAGTCGGCCGGCCCCAGTTCGAGTTGGTCGTCGGTGGACGACCCGAGCCGGAGACGGTGCCGCAGCCAGAAGCGATAGGGGCAGGCGATGTAGTCGCGGAAGGCGGTCACGCGCAGGACCAACGGTCGGGGCGGAAGGACGGCGGCGATCGAGTCGGGCGCGGGCACCGGGATCCGCGAGACGGCGGTTGGCAGCTCGGTCGCCGTCGCCACCGGTGCCGGCGCGGCGCAGAGGCGCCGCACCGCGGCGACCAGTTCCGATTCGTGGCGCCGGAAGAGCAGGCGGCTCGGCACCGCCGCGGCGCCGTCGACCCGTTGCCGTGGGACCACCACGAGCAACGCCTCCCGGCAGGTCGCCGCGAGCGCGAGGCTCCAGGCATCGCGCGCCGCGGTCCGGCCGGTGTCGGGCAGGCCGAGCGCCTGCCGGAGGGGATCGGGGAGCAGTGGATCGCGTCCCGCACCGCCGGGCAGCACCCCCTCGACGGCGCTCGTCACCGCCAGCGCCGGCGCGTCGTCGAGCGCCACCTCCAGCCAGCCCACGATCGGCAGCGCCCCGGCGTCGGGCAGCGGGGGCACGGGGCGCCGCCCCCAGCCGGCG
>SXWA01000066.1 GCA_005791575.1 Planctomycetaceae bacterium | reverse complement strand
GCCCGGTCGGCGGGCCCGCCGGGAACCACCGCGCGCACCACCGAGTCGACCGGCAGGGCGACACCGATGCTCGACAGCGCGAGCGGACTGGCGAGGAACCGGGGCTCCTCCAACCAGGTCACGCTCCGCGGGGTGACCGAGAGAGACAGCGGCTGGCCGTCGCGCTCCAGCGCGAGTGTCAGCTCGCGGCCCTGGAGCAGCCGGAGCCGATCCTCCAGCCGGGCGGGGTCGCCCACGGGCGCCCCGTCGACACCGACCAGCCGGTCCCCACGAAGCACCCCCGCCGCGGCAGCGGGGGAGCCATCCTGCACGGCGCCGATCGGGAGCGGTTCCATCTCCAGCCCCGTCACCAGGCGGCGCTGCGGCGGCACGACCACTGTCACCGCCGACTCTTGGCTCGCGCCGGACTGGCGGACGACCTCGAGATTCACCGGCCGATCGACCCGTGCGGACAGGGCGGCGATCAACTCGGCATAGCTGGCAACCGGCAGACCATCGACCGCCCGGATCGTGTCCCCCCCCTGGAGCGCCGGTTCGGCCCTGCCGGCGGCTCCCGGCAGGCCGATGCTGATGTCGGCGGGAAGACGCAATGAGAAGGGGCTGGTGATCCCCACCGTGGGCACACCCAGGTCGGTGTCGGGATGGAGGAGGAGGGTCTGATCGGAACCGTCGGCAGGGCGATGCACGCGGAACGTCACCCCTTCGGCGACGTCACCGAGCGTCACCCCCTTCTGCAGATCGGTGAAGATCGGGTTGTCGCGGTCGCCGACCGCGGTGATCTCGTCGCCGGTCCGCAGGCCGGCCCGCCACGCGGCGCCGCCGGGACGGACTGCCGACACGGCGCAGGTCAACTCCCGGACCCCGAGACCGAAGGCGAGCGAGGCCATGAGGAACGCGAAAATCACGTTCATCACCACGCCGGCGGAGATGATCGCCATCCGCTCGGGCACGGTCTGGGCGGGATAACTCCGCGGATCCCAGACGGGGTGCGGACCGGCCACCGGCTCGGGTGGGAGATCGCCGGAGACCGCCGCCCGGGCCCGCTCCGCTTCCGAGGCGGCAGCACCGGGGTTGTCGTCCTGGCCCAGCATCTTCACGTACCCGCCCAGCGGCAGGATGCCGATGCCGTACTCCGTCTCGCCGTGGGTGAAGCTGAACAGCTTCAGCCCGCCGATGTCGAACCCGAGGAAGAACTTCTCGCACTTCACCCCGCAGGCCTTGGCCACGAGGAAATGACCCAGTTCGTGCACGAAGATCACGAATCCGAGGCCGAGGGCGACCTGGATCACGACCCACCAGTTGCCGGGCTGGGCGAACCAGCCCAGGGCGGCGAGCGGCAACAGCAGCGCCGGCACCGTGCTTTCCATCAGCGTCCCATCCACGCGGCGACCTCCTGTCTGGCCCAGGCATCGAGTCGCAGAATGTCGTCGAGCGTGGGATCTGGCTGAAATGGATGCTCGCGGAGCAGACGGCCGCAGAATGTCGCAATGTCGGTGAAACGGATCCGCCCCCCGAGGAAAGCGCGCACCGCCTCCTCGTTGGCGGCGTTGAGCACGGCCCCAGAGGTGCCCCCCCTGGCCGCCGCCTCCTGACCGAGGCGCACGGCCGGGAACCGCTCGGGGTCAGGGGGCTCGAAATGGAGCGCGAGCGGCTCCGCGAAGTCGAGCCGACGGGCCGGACCGGGAAACCGCTCGGGGAAGGCGAGGGCGTACTGGATCGGCATCTTCATGTCGGGTGGGCCGAGTTGGGCGACCAGCGAGCCATCGACGAACTCCACCAGCGAGTGGACCACCGACTGCGGATGGACCACCACCTCCAGTTTCTCCGCCGGCATGTCGAAGAGCCAGCGGGCCTCGATCAATTCCAGGGCCTTGTTCATCATCGTGGCGGAGTCGATGGTGATCTTCGGCCCCATCGACCACGTGGGGTGCCGCAGCGCCTCCGCCGGGGTGACGGCGGCGAGGGCCGCGGCCGACAGTCCGCGGAACGGGCCACCGCTGGCGGTGAGGATCAGCCGGCGCACCTCCCCCGGACGCCCCGCCCGCAGGGCTTGATGGATGGCGGCATGCTCGCTGTCGACCGGCAGCAGGGCGGCACCGCGCCGGGCGGCCAACCGCATCACCAGCGGACCGGCCGTCACCAGAGTCTCCTTGTTGGCCAGCGCGACCGTCTTCCCGGCGTCGAGCGCCGCCCAGGTGCTCCGCAGCCCGGCCGCCCCCACGATCGCCGACACCACACGATCGACCTCCGGCGCGGCGACCAGTTCATCGAGTGCCGCCGCGCCCACCGCCAGACGGGTGCCGGGGGGGATGTCGCCGAGGGAAAGGGCACCCGCCGCCGCCTCGTCGACCACCACGACCCACGCCGGGCGGAACCGCCGGGCCTGCTCGAGAAGCGGTCCGACACTGCGGTTGGCGGCGAGGAGGTGGCAGGCAAACCGGCCAGCCGATCCGGCGATCACCTCCAGCGTGCTCGTCCCCACGCTGCCGGTCGAGCCGAGGACCGCCACATTGAAGGGGCGCCGCCAGCCCGATTCCGGCACGGCCCCGTCCACCACCGGCATCGGAGCAGCGGTGGTCAGGCGATCGGGAAGAACCATGAGTTGCCGCCGAAGGGACCTCGACCCCGGTCTGATGGTAGGATGTGGCCATCGTCAGTGCCACCGGCGCGCGCCGAACGGCCGCGGGCCGCCGCATCCCCGCACCTGCCGGAGAGGTTGCCTTGGACCACGCGGCGGCCGAGCCGCGGTCGATTTCTTCCGTTCCGCCCCCCCTGAATCCGGGCCGCAACGGACAGCCGAGAGAACCATGCCGAAAAATCGCGACAGTCCCCGCCGGACCCCTGACCGCCGGGGGCCTTGGAACAGCGGGAATCTCCTCTGGTCGGTCGTCGCTGTGGGGGTGGCCGGATTATTCGCCCTCAGCCTGTTGGGCACGGTCCCGGAGCTGGAAATCCCATACAGCGATCTGGTGCGTCTGGTCGGCATGTCGGGTGCCGACCGTCCGTCGGCCACGGCGGCGCCAGCCAGCGGGGAGGGCGGCCCGGTCGACGCCGCGGAGCTGCCCGCGGCGGAGTCGAGCGGGGCCGCACCCGCGACCGCCGGCGCCCGGGAGGGGGGCGCGGCGGCGGCCACCCCCTGGATCGAGGTCCGCGACGAGATCGGGGAATCGCGACGGGTCATCCGTTTCGGTGACCTCGACGACGTCGTGATCGGCGACTACGCGGTGACGGGAACCGTCCGCGACCTCGACACACCGTCTGGTACCGCGCCGGTGCGGCGCCGTTTCCGGACGGCGATCCGCCAGAGCGAGAGCTCCGCAGGACACCTGGCCCAGCTCCTCGCCGCGCACGGCGTGCCCCATGGCTACGAGCCGGCGCCGTCGCCGTGGCGCAGCTGGCTGCCGATGCTGCTGCTCACGTCACTGTTCGGGATCCTGCTGTTCACGATGATGCGGCGGATCGGCGGCGCCGGCAGCCCGATGGCCTTCGGCCGGAGCCGCGGCAAGATGTATGCCCAGGAGGATCTGGGGATCACCTTCGACGACATCGCCGGCATCGACGAGGCGGTCGACGAACTGCGCGAGGTGGTGGAGTTTCTGCGGAGCCCGGAGAAGTACCAGATCCTCGGCGGCCACATCCCCAAGGGGGTGCTCCTCGTCGGGCCGCCGGGAACGGGCAAGTCGCTTCTGGCGAAGGCGATCGCGGGGGAGTCGTGCGTGCCCTTCTTCGGCCTTTCCGGCAGCGATTTCGTCGAAATGTTCGTCGGGGTCGGGGCAGCGCGGGTGCGCGACATGTTCCAACAGGCGGAGGCGAAGGCCCCTTGCATCATCT
>SXWA01000065.1 GCA_005791575.1 Planctomycetaceae bacterium | reverse complement strand
GGGGCGAGCGCAAAGGCTTTCCCAAACGCTTTCAAGGAGCCGCACCTTCTCTGCGACCGACATCGTTTCAATCGAGATATCAGTTGACATACGTGCCTCCTCGTGCAGTTCGAGTATACCGGATTGCCAGAACTTGTATTTCTACGGTCCGTATATCACCCGCCGGGCGCCTGTTAACAACCCGCCGAGGGTTCCGGCCGCATGACGCAAGGCTGTGCCATCACTGCACTTCTGCGGATTCACGCGGTCCAAGCTGCTGCATGTTCACCGGCGCTGTCCGCAACATAGCAAACCCCCAAGGCAAGGGAACTACACGCCCCCCGTGAGAGGGGAACGCGATCCCAACACCTTGATAGCCTCCCACTGCCGCCCGGGGATCGAGCCTTGGCCGCGTTCGATTCATCATGGCCCCTGGGTCGTCTGCCCCCGCAGCTCATCCCTGGCCGCCGACTCACCGCCCCGCGATCTGCGCCTCGAGCGCATCGACCCGCTTCTGCAGGGCCGTGACCTGCCGGCAGAGGTAATGAATCGGCGGGATCGTGATGAAGCAGAGCGGAATCCATAGCGCCCACAGGCCCGCGAACGCCCCGCCAGTCGGGAACGCCCCGCCAGTGGGGAACAGCGCGGAAAGCGCGTGCGTACCGATTTCCATCAGCGCACCGCCAAGCGCAAACGCCATCGTCAGTCGCGTGACGGCGCTGTCACCGCGCTTGGCGAACAAGTCGATCGTTTCCTTGGCAGGGTCTTTCATGGGATGGTCCTCGAGGTCCGCGGGGGAGCTGCTGAAGGATGCGGAAGGCGCCTGGGTGACACGGGAAATGAGTGTCAATCGCCCCGCATGGATCGGATTCCGGCTCGGGTTTGGCTGCAGCCCCTATCTCGGCCAGGGCAGCGTGGAGCCGTAGAGCCGACGGATTCTACCGGTCGCCCGCCGCATCACGGAGCCCGCCGGACTTGCCCCCGGACGTAGCCGGCCGCGGGCCCCAGGGCCGGCGATGGCGGCCGATGGAGAGCAGGCTGTGGACAAACAGCCTGCTGCACCTCATGGATGAGGTGCCGGGAGTGCAACTCCCGTGGAGACCGCAGGTTTTCGCGTGGCCAAAGGCCAGGGATGGACTTTGGCCACGGGCTGACGGCCTCGCCAGCGAACGCCTCACCCGCGCCGGTCGCGGTCGCCGAGCGACGCGATGCGGGCGATCAGCGTGGCCGGAAAGAGGATCCCGGCGAGCGCCTCGAGCGTCGAGACGGCGTTCGACACCGGGCCGACGCTGACGACGTCGCCGAACCCGGCCGTGGTCAGCGTGGCGAAGCTCAACCAGAGATAGTCGGCCCAATGAATCTGCCGGTCCGACTCGATCCCCGATTCGAGGACGTAGCCGCCCCCGACGAGGAGACCGACCAGCCCGTGGATCGCGCCAAACATGAAGCCGATCATCACGTAGCCCGCCGCGCCGCAGAAGATCCGCTGCACGGGGGGCACCCCTGCTGCGAAGGCGGTCTTGAGCGTGAGGGCGACCGTCGTCGTGCCGGCCAGCATGAGCGTGACCCACTGGAGCAAACGGATCGGGCCGTCCTCCCCGCCGATGAGAAAGACGAGCGCCAGCACGCCGGCGCCGCCGGCGGCGATCGTCGCCGCGGTGCGCCTGTAGCCGAGCAGATAGACCGTCACCGCCAGCACCCCGAGCAGCACGGCAACGTACGCCAGGGGGGCGAGCAGCGCGCCGTCGTCGAGAATCGGCACGAGGATCACGAGCAACAATTGCAGGGCGAAGATCCACGCGCCGCCATTCGGATTCGGGGGACGGTTCGTGATGCGGAACGGCAGCATGGCTTCCTCGGAAAAGGTGCCGGGAGCACAGCTCCCGAATTCAGGTCAACTCCGCAGCACCTTGGCCAGCAGGCTGTGGACAAACAGCCTGCTGCACCTCATGGAAAAGGTGCCGGGAGCACAGCTCCCGAGTTCACGTCAACTCCGCAGCACCTTGGCCAGCAGGCTGTGGACTAACAGCCTGCTGCACCTCATGGATGAGGTGCCGGGAGCGCAACTCCCGTGAAAACCGCAGGTTTTCAAGTGGCCAAAGGCCAAGGATGGACTTTGGCCACGGGCTGTTAGCGCCTTGCCCTTGGCCAGTTCGTCCACCAGCTTGTCGAGCTGGCGGATCCGCTTCATGAGCGGATCGGCAACCTCCTCCACCCGCACCCCGCAGACCACGCCCGTGATCAGGCTGCTGTTCGGATTCATGGCGGGAGCCTCGGCGAAGAAGGTCTCGAAGTCGGTTTTCCGCTCGATCTGCTGCTGCAGTCCCGCGCGGGCGTACCCGGTCAACCAGCAGATGACCTCGTCGACTTCGTCCTGGCTCCTCCCCTTGCGCTCGGCCTTCTGGACATACAGCGGATAGACAGCCGCGAAGGCGGTCTTGAAGATTCGGTGTCCGGACATTCTCGTATGGCTTCGACGGTCGTGTGGGGGCGATTCCGTGAGGCCCGGCGTCCGATGGCCTCCGTGTGAAATGTCGATCCCGGCCGTGTGCAGGTCAACGCCCCCGCGCGCCCTCTCGATGTTCCTTCGCGGGTGAACCCTTTCGACGACGCCGTCCCTACCCCGAGGCCGCCATGCCCGCCCCGCTGACGATCACCGAGTTCGACACCTACGACCTGCGCTTCCCCACGTCGCGGCACCTCGACGGGTCGGACGCCATGAACCCCGATCCCGACTATTCGGCGGCCTACGTCGTGCTGCGGACGAGCGCGCCCGACCTCCGCGGCCACGGGATGACGTTCACGATCGGACGCGGCAACGAGCTGTGCGTGCAGGCGATCATCTCGCTGGCAAGCCTGCTCGTCGATCAGCCGCTCGAGGCCCTCATGCGCCGTCCGGTCGAACTCTACCGGCGCCTCACCGCCGATTCGCAGCTCCGCTGGGTGGGGCCGGAGAAGGGGGTGATCCACCTGGCGGCCGCCGCCGTGATCAACGCCGTCTGGGACCTCTGGGCCCGGGTGCACGGCAAGCCGGTGTGGCGGCTGGTGTGCGCGATGTCGCCAGAGGAGTTTGTCGGGTGCGTCGACTTCCGCTACCTCTCCGACGCGCTCACGCCCGCGCAGGCGATCGAGATCCTCCGCGGCCAGGCCGCGGGGAAGGAAGCGCGGATCGAGCGGCTGCTCGACTCGGGCTACCCGAGCTACACCACCTCCGCCGGCTGGCTCGGCTACAGCGACACGGCGCTCGTGGAGAAGTGCCGCGATCTCAAGGCGCGCGGCTGGTCGCACTTCAAGATCAAGGTCGGCCGCGACCTCGACGACGACCGGCGCCGCTGCCGCGTCCTCCGCGACGAGATGGGGCCGGAAGCGCGGATGATGATCGACGCCAACCAGGTGTGGGACGTGCCGCAGGCGATCGAATGGATCGGGGCGCTGGCCCGGTTCGAGCCCTGGTTCGTCGAGGAGCCGACCCACCCCGACGACATCCTCGGCCACCGGGAGATCGCCCGCGCGATCGCCCCACTGCGCGTCGCCACCGGGGAGATGTGCCACAACCGGATCATGTTCAAGCAGTTCATGCAGGCCGGCGCGATGCAGGTCTGCCAGCTCGACAGCTGCCGCCTGGGGGGCGTCAACGAGGTGCTGGCGGTGCTGCTCTTGGCAGCGCGGTTCGGCGTGCCCGTCTGCCCGCACGCCGGCGGGGTGGGGCTGTGCGAATACGTGCAGCACCTGAGCATGATCGACTATGTCTGCGTGTCGGGCAGCGTCGAGGGGCGCGTCGCCGAGTATTCCGACCACCTCCACGAGCATGTCCACGACCCGGTGGTGATGAAGGACGGGTGCTACATGCCGCCGGAGATGCCGGGCTACGGCGTGCGCTTCACCGACGCGGCACTCGACGGCTACGCCCATCCCCGTCCGGCGTGACGCCGACCGACACCGGGCACGCGCTGCCAGACGCGCGATCGCAGGAGGTGGATGCACGGCCTGCCGCCCAGAGCAGGCTGTGGACAAAGTGCCGGCCCGATCGCACGAGGCGGTCGCTTCCGCTCCGGGCTTCTTTGCGGAATGCGGCCAGCAGCGCCAGATTCGCCGCCATTCGACTTCCGCCTTCGAATCCAGCGTACAACTCTCCGAGCACGGTCACGGGGAGCAGCACTTCGTCCGCGGACTCGAGCCGCTCCTGGAGTTTCGGCTGACCGCGCATCAACGGGCTGTAGGCGGTGGTGTCGAGGCAGAGGCGGATCACCGCCAAACCTCCTCGTCGACCGACTCGAAGGGCGCCGTCGCACGATCTAACAGCCCGTGGCCAAAGTCCATCCATGGACTTTGGCCACCCGAAAAGCTGCGCTTTTCACGGGAGCTGCGCTCCAGGCACCTCTTCCGTGAGGTGCAGCAGGCTGTTTGTCCACAGCCTGCTAAGGCGTCGGCCCCGCGGGATCCTCACAACGCCGCGGGGGGCGTCGGGCCGCGGGCCGCCCGTCGACGGCGGTACCCGGCCACGCCGAAGGGGACCATTCCGAGCGCGCAGACGGAAGGGAGCAGGGCGTTGCCGACGCGCGTGAAGAGCGTCCGCCCCTCGAGGAGCGGCACACGCGCCTTCAGGCAGCCGCGGGCCTGGAGGGGGAGGCGATCCACGATCGTCCCCAGCGGCGAGATCACGCAGGTCTCGCCGGTCGCCGCGCAGCGCACCAGGAAACGGCGCGATTCCACGGCCCGCATCTGGGCCAGGAGGCGGTGCTGGCGGAGCGTGAGGGGGGCGGTGAAGGCGGCGCCGTTGATGAGCGAGACGAAGACGTTGGCCGACTCCGCCACCAGCGACCGGGCCGCCGAGGGGATCATGTCCTCGTAGCACAGCAGGACACCGAGCCGGGCGGGGCCGTCGCCGGCGAGGACCGTCGCCTCCGTCCCCTCCTCGAGCGGTTCCTGCATGGGGAACATCCGGGCCACCTCCAGGCTCCATTCCGACCCGGGGACATACTCCCCGAAGGGCATCAGATGGCGCTTGTGGTAGCGACCGGCGATCCGCTCGGCCGCGTCGAGGAGGATCGCCGCTTGGTGGACGGCGCGGGGCTTTTCACGGTGCCCGACCCAGCACTTCCCCCCGAAGAGGAGCGGGCAGTCGAGGGAGGGCATCGGCTGGAACCCGCGCCGCGGATCGCGCGACATCTCGAGGACCTGCTCGGGATCGGCGAGCGAGTCGAGCTTGGAGGAATAGGAGCCGCCGCTGCACTCCGGCCAGCAGACGAGCTCAACGCCGGCCGGATCGGCGGCGCAGGCCTCGCGCGAGAGCGTCTGGAGGGCCTCGACGCCGTCCCCCTCTTCGGGGTTCGCCTGCACGGCGAGGACGCCGATCGTCGGGGCCGCGGCGATCCTCGCGCTCCAGAAACGCACCGCGGCGAAGCCGTAGAGGGCGTTGGCCGCGACGAGCACCACGGCCGCGATGACGGCGAGCCGCTCGGGGCGGCGGCGGGGATCCCCGAAGCCGCGCACCAGGCCCGAGGCGTGCGCGATCCCGACGAGGACGCCGGCATGGGCGAAAGCGACGAGCGTCGTCGTCTCCGGGCCGAAGAGATCGGCCGACTGGACGAGGGGATACCAGTCGATCTGGGCGTAGCCGTGCTTCCAGGGGAAGACGGTCGGCATGATCGCCTCCACCACGACCGCCGCCAGCCCCGCCGGCAGCCACGCCACGAGCGGGCTCACCCCCACGCGGGCCGCGAACAGGAACGGCGCCGCGAGGCGGATGGCGTCGAGGAAGATGATCGCCGCCGCCACCGCGAAGGCGACGGGCAGCGGCGCGTTGAGCGAGGAGGCGACGACTTTTGGCGTCCAGTGAAAGGCGATCGCCAGGGCGAGAAGCGCCGTGGCGAGAACGGTCGTCTCCCCCCACCATCCCTTCAGACGGCGGATGACCAGAAGCGGGATCGCCAAACCGATCCACTCGCAGGGGACGAGCTCCTGAACGAGCCAGGGGGTGGCGAGAATCACCGCCGTGAGGGCGATGCCGAAAAGCGCGAAAGCCATGGTCAAGGCACGCCGCCGCCCGTCGGTCGCGGTGTCCGGCCGGGGGGCGGCGGTGGTGGCGATGGAGACCACGGGGTTCCGGTTTTCGGGTGAAGTGACGCGCGGCAAGACGGGGGCCGGGCGGCGGCCTCGAGATGGATACCCACCCCGCCGGCGGGGTGCAAGGATCGTCACGCTCGAGACGGCCATCACCGGCGGGAACCGAAAGGCAGAACGGGCAGGGCAGGGAGCGCCGAGACGCCCCCCACCGCCGCCCGACTGTGTCATGTTCGCAGCCGCGGAGGCATGACCCGTCACGCCCCGGCTTTATGGGGATCAAATCAGTACGGGGTGACCACCGGGGCGGTGCTCAGGCCGATGATTTTGAAGTAATTCGAATCCGGGCCACGGGCAATAGTAGCGGGGAGGAAACCGATGCCGCCGTTACCATCGAAGGCCCAAAGAAAGCCGTCGCCCGGAGCCAGTCCCGGTATGGTGGTCCCCAGAAAAACACCCTTGTTTACCGGCCGAGCACCCATGGCCAACAACTCGGCGAGATTGTGATTCAAGGGATTGACGGTGCTACCGGAGGGTGCCCAGATCACGTATACGGGCAAGTCATCGCCGCAGTTGTTGAAGACAGTGATCCCGGCCTGTCCTTTTGAACCTGTGTAGGGGCGAATGTAATAAACGCCTGGAGTAATGACACCCGTGTCACCTGCCTCGGCGGTCGAACCGACACCGAATCCGATGGCGACCACGGCCAGAACCGTCATGAGAAATGTCCGAAACATCGTGATCCCTCGAGAGAAATAACCAGGGCACCGGAAGGGGCCTGGCGAACCGAACAATACCGTGTCCTGCTTTCCACGTACCACGGATTCATCCGCGGGGTGTCGGACTTCCACGTTCGATCATCTTGTCGGAGCACTCGGGCCAGTGTTCTCCCATGCTCGTCGCCGATGCGACGGCGTCGGGGATCATCAGTTCCCACCGGGCGCGTTCGATTCGCCTCCGTTCCTTGTGCAGAGGGCGAAGAGCACGTCGGGATCCATCAGCCCGTCGAGAAACGCGCAGTGCCCGTCGGCGAAGGCCGCGAAAGCACCGCCGATGTGATGGCTCCGGATCGAGGATTCGAAGGGATTGTTGATGAACGTTGTGTTTTGCGTGATCCGGTTCGCTCCCCACGCCCACGACACGTGATCGGGGCCGTCGAACTTCAAGGCGGGGTGGATCGCCCGATCGACCGCCTCACCGATCAGCAGCGTGGAGCTCAACCCGTCGATGACCTCCGCGGGGCGGATACCCCACTGGCCGGCCTTGGTCACGGGCACGATCGTGCCGCAGGAGAGCGCATCAGGGAGGGGCACCTGCCTGCCTGTCGGCACGATGAACGTGCCGGAGATGCCGCCGTAGTCCTGCTTGCCCTTGAACGAGAGCACTCCGCTCGGGCAGACGTAGATCGGGATGATGATGTCGGCCGCGGCGGCGTTGCGCCCCGGGGCGTTCCAGGGAGCCTTGTAGTCGATCGTGGCGGCGAGCGACTGCTCCTCGATCTGCGGGAGGAGGAACGACGACCAGGCGTGTTCCGTGCCGGTCGGGGCCAGGGGGGGCGACGGGATCTGGTCGCTGCCTGGCGGGAACGACCGTCGGGATGACTCGTAGGAGCCGACACCAAGCCCCATCTGCTTGAGATTGTTGCTGCATTGCACCTTGCGGGCCGCCTCGCGGACCCGTGACACCGCCGTGAGCAACAGACCGCTCAAGGTGCCAATGATCGCCATCACCACGAGAAGCTCCACCAGAGCGAATCCCGGACGCGGTCGTGATTTTCCTCGATGGCCCGTCCCATCCGCCGCTCCGGTCGGTGCCGCCCGCCAGACGGGAAAGAGGCCGGAGCATCGCTGGAAGGGCTGGATTGTCACGGTTGCAGCGTCCGCGCGGCGGGAACCCCAACCATCCGCATGGGCGTATCCCACACCGGCGGGAGGTTACTGGTGGTTGGATTCCCCGTGCAACCCTTGCGGCCGCTTTTCCCGCCGAATCCCAGGGGGCGGAGGGGGCGGAAAACCCGCACGTTGGCCGCGGGGGCCCGGCCGCCGCTCTGGCCGCCATGGCAAAAAGACTTTTTCTTCCGGGATAAACATGGTTTCAACGGCCGTGCCTGCGGCGAACGCCTCCTCCAGATATGCCTCGGTCTCGACCGACGACGCGGCCTCGGCGCGGAAGTTCTCGATCCTCGTCACGTGCCCCGGCGCGGGCTCGGCGGTGCGCGAGGCCGATCCACCGCCGCGCTGACGGTCTGCGGCCCCCGTCGCCGGCGTCGCTCCCACCACCCGAGCGTGGCGATGACGGCTCCGGCGGCCGTGGTGAATCCGGTGGCGTCGATCTCCGGCACGGCTCCCGGCCCCGAGTCGAGCGTGGCCGCATTGACATGCAGCCCCAACCAGTACCCGGCGTTGAAGATCGAGCTCTCCATGCGGAGTTCGAGGTGCTGGATCGTCTTCGCAGGATCGGTCGTGAACGACGAGTAGGAGTAGTGCCCCTCGTATGTCGCCCAGGAATCGGTCCTCGTCAGCCACGAGTAGCCGACTTCCGCCCGGGCGTGGCTCACGGACAGTCCGGGGCGGTCCCATGCCCACTCCGATACCGTCATTCCGGCGATCATCGGCACGGTCGTCGCCGTACCGTCGCCATACACCGCACGGATCGTGCCGACCTGCGTGCCCTGCGAAACCCAGGTCGCCCAGCCCATCGACGTCAGGAGGTGGATGGTTTGCGCCCGGCTCGGTGTCGCCAGCGTGTACGAGTCGGTCTGTACCGCCGCTCCCGACGGGGGCCGGTAGGCACGGGCGACATCGCCGAATGCGAACGGGATGCCACGATACGATGTCCGTGTCCAGCCTGTGCCCGTCGTGAGCGGCTCATAGATCGGCGTCGCCGAACACGGCAGGCACACGGCCTGCACCGTCGCCAGCCCGATCACGCATCCGACCACGCACCGCCATCCCGTTGGCCACATCACGGTTCCCTCCTGCACGCGACACCGTCGGCGCGGGGATCGCGGCGCTGGCCGCGGCGCTCGTCCTTCCCGGCTCTCTTTGCCGCACCGGCGAGATCGGTTACGTCGAAACGCTCGCCCTTGCCGACGACCGCGCCGCGGCGCTCGAGGAGCTCATCCCCGGCGCCGAGGAGTTTTTATTTCTTCCGCTGCCTCCACGAGCAGGCTGTGGCCAAACAGCCTGCTGCACCTCACGGATGAGGTGCCGGGAGCGCAGCTCCCGTGAAAAGCGCAGTTTTTCGGGTGGCCAAAGGCCATGGATGGACTTTGGCCACGGGCTGCTCGCTCCCTGGGCATTGACCGCGCCCGGCGCACCGAGGCCCGCGGGCCGCAGGGTTTGCCAGGCTTTACCACTTCAACTCCGGCCGGGCTCTGTCCGCTGATTCGCCAACCTCGGCCGCGCGACCGCGCCGATGGAAACGATGAGACGGCCCCTCGGCGGCAGGGGCGGCTTGCATGTGACCGGACCGTGGGGCGCGCGAAGTGCACCGGCGACAGCGGATGACCGGTCGGCGGATGCCATGGCTCACCGCCGGGCTCTGGTGCTGCCTTGTCGGCTCGGCCGGCGCGGAAAACCCGCCGCAGCCCTACGTGGAAGAGCCGCCGTATGAGACGGCCCCGCATCTCCTGGGCGCGCAGGACGGCTTCCGCGAGCGGCTGGCCGCCGCCGGCCTGACCATCCTCGCCGACAACACGGGCTTCTTCATCGGCAACACCAACGGCGGCTTCGACCAGGCCTTCGACTACGCCGGCCACGGCGACTACTGCGTGATCGCCGACGGCGGCACACTCGGCGTGCGCGACGGGCTGTATCTCAAGCTGCGCGCCGAGCACCGCTACGGCGAAACGATCGTCGGCAACGTGGGCTGCTTCATCTCGCCGACGCTCATCGCCGACCTGCCGGTCTACGGCAGCGAGGAGGTGTATCTGACGAACGTCCTGCTCACGCAGGAGCTGACCGACGCGGTCTCCGTGTTCGCCGGCAAGATGGACACGCTCGACGGCGACATGAACGCCTTCGCCCACGGCCGGGGCAAGACGCAGGTCTCGAACATGGGATTCATCTTCAACCCGATCGTCGGCGCGACGGTGCCCTACTCCACGCTGGGGGCCGGATTCGTGGTTCATCCCGACGACGGGCCGATGGTGATGGTGACCGTTCTCAACTCCACCGACACGACGGCCACGAGCGGCTTCGATACGCTCTTCAACGACGGCATGCTCCTGTCGGCTGCCGTGCGCCTGCCTACGAACTTCCTCGACCTCCCGGGCCACCAGCTGCTCGGCGGCACCTGGAACAGCCGCACCTACACGTCGATCACCGAGGCCTACATCCCCTATCCGGACGTCGCCATTCCCACGACGCGCGGATCGTGGTGCCTGTATTGGAACTTCGATCAATTCCTGTTCGTCGATCCGGCGGACGACAAGCGGGGCTGGGGCCCGTTCGGCCGCGCCGGCATCGCGGATCCGAACACCAGCCCGATCGACGCGTTTCTGAGCTTCGGCTTCGGGGGTGCCGTGCCGGGCCGGAGGCGGCGCGACGACACGTGTGGCGTGGGCTGGTACTGGGCGTCGGCCAGCCCCGAGATCGGTACGCTGATCACGTCGCAGTTCGGCCCGGTCGGCGACGGTCAGGGCATCGAGTGTTTCTACAACTACGCCCTCACGCCGGCCGTCCGCATCACTCCCGACCTGCAATACGTCGTGCCGACGCTGCGGCTGGCGGATCCGGCGCTGATCGCCGGCGTGCGGGCGCTCGTGAGCTTTTGACGGTGTGACCGATGGCCGTGAGTGAGGAACGGGCCACACGGCCGCGCTCGCCACGTCCGCGTGTGTCTCTCACCAGCGTTCACACATGCCCCGGTCGATGAGTGTGATCCGGACACCGGCATCGACCGAAAACATGGGAGAGCCTCCGCGCCGACGCGCGCGGTCTCCTCTCGGGTGGATGCGTCAGGGAGCAGGGGAGCACGCTCCGACAAGCTGCCCCAGGGTGACTGCCCGGGGCGCTCGGCCCCGGTATCTCAGCCGGCGATTGACGCCCGGGTGGCCCCACCGCACACTCATCGGAGGGGT
>SXWA01000064.1 GCA_005791575.1 Planctomycetaceae bacterium | reverse complement strand
GCGACGCCCGCCGCGGCCCAGGGGATCCTCTCCAAGGCCCGCTACGCCCATCCGGTGGTGGCGTCGCTGCCCGCCGGTGCCGTCACGGGGCCGGCACTCGCGGCGCTCACCCCCGCTGGCGACCCCGCTGCGGTGCCGGTTTGTTCCGTCAGTCCGGGCGCCGTGGGATCGGCGATCGGACTGCCGGTGGATGGCATCGACGGGATGGTGGTCGTCGGTGGCCCGGGAAGCGTGCCCGGTCAGGACGGCCTGCCCGATCTGCCGCCGGTCATTCCCGGTCACGATGTCCTGCCCGCATTGCCACCGATCCTGCCCGGCACACCGGGTGAGGTGGGCATCGATCCCGGCGGCCTGGTGATCATGCCGCTGCTGCCGCATGGGCCCGGCGCGGACGCCATGCCCGGTGGCATCGACTCCGGCGTTGTGGTGCCGATGGCCGGTGCGACTGGGCCGATCGCCCTGCCCCCCGGGGCGCTCGGCGGGCCGGCGCCGGGGGCAGCCGGTGGCCCGGTGATCGTCACGGGGAAACCGACTCCGGCGGCACTGCTCAGGGCTGCCAACGCCGCTGCTGCAGCCGAAGCCTCGACCACTTCCGGCCAAGCCGGCGGATTCGCCCAACAGATCCGCGACCAGGTGCGGCAGGCCACCGGCGGTCGCAGCTTCCGACCCGGAGCCGCCGGCACGATCGGTGCCGCGACCAACACGTTCGGGACCCCCGCCGATGCCAAGCCCCTGATCGTCGCCGGCACGGTGCCCGGTGGTCCGCCGCGTTCGGCCGGTCCCGCCGCTGGGCTGCCCCGCTCCCGCCCACTGGTGATCGATGGAGCTGCCGCCAACCTGCCTCCCCAAGCGCCGAGCATCGTCGCCAACGCCACCCCGGCGGCCTCGCTCCGGGTGCCTGCGGCGGGGGGAACGGCCCCTGCCGGCAACGCCGCTGTGCAAGCGGGCGTCAACGCGGCCGCCGGTGTTGCGGGAGCCCGAGCCTCCCTTCCCGCCACGACCGCCCCGCGGTGGCGCGACCGGATCAGTTTCGCCACGCCGCTGGGCCGCTGAACGCACCGGGCGCGGCCTGATCGATCCCTGCCAGCCGAGCGGTGGCGGCGAAGTCGCACAGGCCCGCCGTCGCCCCCAGGCCGGTCACACAGCAGGCCGCAGCCGCGGCCCCGAGCAACCCCGCCTCGCGTGGTCCGAGGCCCCGCAGTGTGCCGGCGAGCAACCCGGCCAACAGCGAGTCGCCCGCTCCGGTGGTGTCGATCACCGGGCCCGGCGCCGGGAGGCAGGGGATCTCGAGCCACTCACCGGGACGCGGCGAGAGCAGGGTGCCCTGGCCCCCGAGTTTCACCCCGACGATGCCGGCGGCGCCATGGTCGCGGTAGCACCCGATGATGGAGCGCGGGTCGGCAAGACCGGTCTGGTGCCGGGCCTCGCCGAGGCTGGGCACGTAGCAATCGACCAGGGGCAGCGCCGGGGCGACACCCGCGAGCGTGCCTCCGTCCCCCGCCGTTTCGAGCGCCACGAGGCAGCCCGCATCCTTCACGACCGCCAGTGCCGCCGCCAACTCGCGCTCGACAGCGGGGAGCAGGCCGACGTAGCCCACCAGCGCGAGCCGGGCCGATGTGAAGCGCGCGGCATGCCGGCGGAAGAAGGTGGCGTCGATCGCCGTCGGGGCACCACCGTGGTGGGCGAAACTCCTCTCCCCACCCGGATCGATGAGCACGGCGGTGGTGCTCGTGGCCAGGCCGGGGGCGATCTCGACGGCGGTCGTGTCGAGCCCCTCGGCGGCGAGGTGGTCGCGGATCAGCCGCCCCCAGAGGTCATCGCCGACAAGCGTGGCAGCCGCCACGCGCATCCCCAGGCGCGCCAGGCCGATCCCGGTGTTGGCGACGATGCCGCCGGTCGTGACATCGATCGGATCGACGTGGAACAACCGGCCGGCTCCCGGGGGCTCCGCCAGTGTCACGGGGCGCACGAGGATGTCGGCGACGCACGTGCCACAGACGATCGCATCGAGTGATCGTGAGTCGGTCATGGGGGCTCCAACACGCACCCTTGTTGTAGTCGGACGGCCGGGAGCGGTCGGTGGCGGTGCGGCCTGGCTACGACCAGCGCGCCGTGGCTCCGGAGCGCGAGCCCACGCGGTCAGTCCGCCATCACACACTCCGGCCGATCCCGTCCGTTGATCATCCAGTCGTAGACCGCATGCATCTGCTGGCCGATCATGCGCCAGCAGAAGTCACGCTGCACCCAGTCCCGCCCCCGGGCCCCCATCGCCCGCCGTTCCGCCTCGGGCAGCGCCATCGCCTGACGGAGCGTGGCGGCCATTGTTTCCGGACCGTGATCGATCCACCAGCCGCAGCGATGGGTCTCGAGGCCCTCCCAGGGCGCTCCCTTGGTGGAGATCACCGGCGTGCCGCAGGCGAGGCTCTCCGCCACGGTCAGTGCGAAGTTCTCATTGAGCGTGGGCAGCGCGAAGAGATCGGCATCGGTGAGCAGCCGCAGTTTGTCGTCACCGAAGACCGGTCCGCTGATCGTCAGCCGCTCGGCATGCAGTTCCCGGGCGAGTTGCCCGAGTTGTTCGGCGTGCCCTCCCTCGCTCGGGCCCACGAGCAGGCACTCCCAATCGGGATAGTCGCCCTGCAGCATGACCCAAGCCCGGATCAGGCGATCGAGGGCCTTCTTCGGATGGATGCGCCCGATCGAGATCACCTGCTTCCTCGGCAGTGTCCGCCGCTCCGGCGGCGTGCGCGGCAGATCGATGCCGTTGGGGATGACCGCGACCGGCTGGCGGAGACCGAATCGGCGGATTTCACCCCACTCCTCGGTGCAGGTGGCCCGGAAGCAAGCGACCTCGCGCAGCGCCCTCCCCTGCCACATGAACCAGGCGATCTGTTTCTTCCAATGGGAGTACTGCAATGCCGCCGGTCCGAGCATGCCGTGTGGGGAGAGCATCAGCGGACGGTTCGTCTGCCGGGCGGCGTCGGCCGGATAGACGTTCGGCATCATCCACAGCCCATGGATGTGGAACAGATCGATCGTGGGGTCGAGAAGGCTGTCCCGCAGAGCCCTCGAGCAGCCGATTCGCCTCATCAGCGGCAGCGAGACGAGGTCGTTGGGGAAGCGGCGCGTGAATCCTCCGGGCTCGTCCCGGGCGGGATCGCCCAGCGTGTACAGCCGGGCGTCAATCCCTTCGTCGCGGACGGCCGCCGTGAGCCGATCGACGGAGTACGTCGTGCCCGCGGTGGGGTTGTCGATCGACGAAACGCAGTGAATGACCTTCATACGTTCGGATCGACGACAAACGCTCTCGATCAGGACCCCGTGGGCGGAGGCTGTATCCCCGCCGCCCAAGATGATACGCGATCCCGCGATGCGTGCCGGGGAAATGCCGGCGATCGAGATCCGTTTGGGGGGAGACGGCTTCCTCCCGCCGCTTTTTGGCGGCGCGAGCGAACCGCCTCCCGGTCACGCCGACGTCGATCCGGCCTGCCGGGGTCAGGCGAGAACCGGTTCGATGACATGGCCATGGACGTCGGTGAGGCGACGTTCGATGCCGTTGTTGTAGTACGACAGGCGTGTGTGGTCGATGCCCAGGAGGTGGAGCATCGTGGCATGCAGATCGTGGATGGTCTGGACACCCTCGACCGCCTTGTGGCCGAACTCGTCCGTCGCCCCGTGATGCCAGGCGCGCTTGACCCCGGCGCCGGCGAGCCAGACGGTGAACCCGGCGGGGTTGTGGTCGCGCCCGCTGGCCCCTTTCTGGAAGGTGGGCATCCGCCCGAACTCGGTGACGAAGGCCACCAGCGTGTCGGCCAGCAGCCCGCGGGCCTTGAGATCGGCCAGCAGGCCGGCCGCCGGCTGGTCGAGGATCGGGCCATGGACGGAATACTGCTTCACGAGCGTCTTGTGCCCGTCCCAATTGCCGACCCCTTCCCCCATCGCATAGGCGCCGTTGAAGAGCTGGACGAAGCGCACGCCACGCTCGAGCAGCCGGCGGGCGAGGATGCAGTTGCGCGCGAACCGGGCCTTGAGCGGATTTTCGCTGTCGTCGGCTCCGTAGAGGGAGAGTGTGGCAGGCGTCTCGTCGCCGAGGTCGGCGACTCCCGCGGCCGCCAGCTGCATCCGCGCCGCCAGTTCGTAGGAGGCGATCCGCGCTGCGAGATCGCTGTCGCCGGGAGTGTGGGAGAGTCGCTCCGAGTCGAGTCGGCGGACGAATGCGCGGGTCGCCGCGTCGGCCTCGGCGCTGATGCCCGTCGGCCGCGCCAGGTGGGGGATCGGCTTGTCGGCGTTGAACGCCGTGCCCTGGAAGACGGCCGGGAGGAAGGCCGACGCCCATTGCCGTTGGCCGACCTGCGGACCGCCGCGCGGGTCGGGGATGGCGACGAACGCCGGAAGATCGCGGCATTCGCTCCCCAGCGCGTAGCTCGTCCAGGCACCCATGCTCGGGAACCCGTCGAGCGTGAATCCGGTCGCCATCTGGTTCTCGGCTGGCCCGTGCGTGTTGCTCCGGGCGGTCATCGAATGGATGAAGCACATCTCGTCGGCGAGCGCGCCGAGGTGCGGGAGGAGATCGCTCGTCATCGTGCCGCTCGCGCCGCGCGGCCTGAACTCCCACTGTGGGCGGATCAGGTTCCCCTGCTCCCCCTGGAAGGTGACGAGCCTGCCCCCCGGCACCGGCAGCGGCGTGTCGTGGCGCCGCACCAGTTCCGGTTTCCAGTCGAACGTGTCGACGTGCGACAGCGCCCCGGAGCAGAAGATCACCAGCACCCTGGTCGCGCGCGGGGGGAAGTGCGGGGGACGGGGCGCGAGGGGCCGGGCCGCATCGACCACCGGCCTGATCGGCGCGGCGGCGAGCAACCGCTCGTCGGCGAGCAGGGCTGCGAGCCCGATCCCCGCCAGCCCGCTGCCGGACGAGCCGAGGAAGCCGCGGCGGTCGAGGAGCAGGCGGCCCGCGACGGAGAGATCGGCAGGCATGACGGTGCACTCTCCCCGTGTGGCGGCAGCCCCACTATACCCTCCGCGCCGGAGCCCCATCCCGCCGACCGCCGCCCGGTGCCTCACCCCACCACGAGGGTCGCCAGCCAATAGAGCACCGCCGAGAGGCAGATCACCGCCGGCAGCGTGAGCACCCAGGCGAGGAGGATCTTCCTGACCGTGCCCCCCTGGATGCCGGCCCGGTCAGCCCACATCGTCCCCGCCACGCCGCTGGAGAGGACGTGCGTCGTGCTCACCGGCATGTGGAGGCCATCCGCCAGCGCGATCGTCGAGGCGGCCACCAGCTCGGCGACCGCGCCCTGGGCATAGGAGAGGTGGGTCTTGCCGATCTTCTCCCCGACCGTGATCACGATCCGTTCCCAGCCCACCATCGTGCCCAGGCCGAGGCAGACGGCGACGCCGAACACGACCCACGGCGGCACATACTCCACCGGGCGGGCGAGGTCGCGGCCGATGGCGCGCAGTTCGTCACGCCGCTCCCGGGGCAGCCGGTGACCGAATTCGCGCAGCAATGTCCGCACCGACGTGCCGAGCTCGACCAGCGCCGTGCGTGCCTGCCAGCGGGCCTCGGGGGAGAGCTCGGCCGCGGTGCGGGCGCTGCCGACGGTGTCGGCCAGCGCGGCCACCACCGGCACCGGGTCGAGCGTGGCGAGCACGGGATCTGCCCCCTCGAGCGGTGCGACGAGATCGTGAACGGCGTCGAACTCCACCGACGCCTCCTCGGCGAGTGCCGTCGAGCGGGTGAGCCTCTCGACACGGGCGTTGGCGAGATGCTGCTCGCGGAGCGCGCCCATGAGTGCGGCGAGCTCCGGTTTCCCGAGCTCCCCCTCGAGCCGCCGGGCAGCGGCCACGGCGCCGTCGAGCGTGCCCGAACTGCCGCGGGGGTCGAGCGCGTAGGTGGCCGGGACGATGCCGATCAGGATCAGCATCACGAGCCCCATCCCCTTCTGGCCGTCGTTCGAACCGTGCGCGAAGCTCACCCCGGTGCAGGTGCCGACCAGCAGCGCGCGCACCCACCACGGCGGCGGTTGGTCGCCCGACGGCGGCTGGAAGAGCCGGGGCGACCGGAGGAGCGCCCGGCAGACCACCAGCAGCACCGCGGCGAGGAGAAAGCCGACCAGCGGGGAGAGCAGCAGGGCGATCGTCACTTCGGTGACCTTGTGCCAGTTGACTCCTTTGAAGGGCGACCCGCGTTCGAGCCAGGCGTTCATCATCCCCACCCCCATGATCGATCCGATGAGGGCGTGGGAGCTGGAGGCGGGCAGGCCGCGAAACCAGGTGGCGAAGTTCCAGGTGATCGCCGCCAGGAGCAGGGCGAGGACCATGGCGAGCCCACGCCCGGAGCGGATGTCGACGAGCAGATCGACCGGCAGCAGGTGCACGATGCTGAACGCCACGCCGATGCCGCCGGCGTAGACACCGATGAAGTTCCACAGCCCCGACCAGATCACCGCCGGAATCGGCCGCAGGCTCTTGGTGTAGATCACGGTCGCCGCGGCGGTGGCGGGGTCGGGGAGGCCGGTGATG
>SXWA01000063.1 GCA_005791575.1 Planctomycetaceae bacterium | reverse complement strand
GTCGGCGATCCCCTGCTCGCGCTTCTGGAGGCCCTCCATGATCGGCTTCCAGGCGAACTTCGTCAGCAGGAAGAGCAAACCGCCGAACACCGCCAGCGACCACAGCGCGAGGTCGGTCTGAAACCAGGCCGGGCTCTCGAACGCCTCTCTGGTGGTGCCGGCGGGCGGGTTGTGGCCGATCTCGACATGGTGTCCATCGCCATGATCACTACCGTGACCCACATCGGCGTGGCTGTCGGCGGCGACACCGGACGCCATTGATGCCAGCGCGATGCAAGCCACCACGAGCAGGGCTGCCGCACGCCGCGCGGGAGCGGACCGATCGACGTGTCGGGCCGGAATCGGCTGCGTGGCGGAAACGGAAAGGGACATGAAGCTCACGGAAGCTCCCTCACGAGGACTGCTGACGCTGGTGCTGATGGATCGGCGGTCGATGCCAACGGTCGGGAAAAATCAAACGCAACTGGACGACAGGGCTCTCCCACTGATGCTCCCCTGCGGAGGCCCTGCACGGCCGGCCGGTCGCATCACCATGATCGAAATCAGCGGCCGCCGACCCGGCGGCCGTGGCTCCCGCAGGTGCCACGACGCGCCGGATCGGAAGGCCACGACGTCGATCCGCTCACGGCTTGTTGGAGCAGATGAACAGCGCGTAGAAGGTGAAACCCTCGATGAGGGCCGCCGCGATGATCATCGCCGTCTGGATCGTGCTCGCCACCTCGGGCTGACGCGACATGCCCTCGTAAGCCGCCGCTGCGAGCTTGCTGATGCCGTAGGCGGCCCCCATCACGACGACGCCGACGCTGAACGCCGAGGTGAGGTCGATGAGCGAGCGGCCTGCGGTCGCGGCCTCCTGGGCCATGGCGGAATCCGCACCCAGGGCGGCGAGGGCGACGGCGGCGAGGGCGGCCACGGTGCGGCCGGAGTACACGGATCGGATCACTGGATCATGCTCCTTGCGAAATGGGAACCGGCACGTTGGAACCGGCGGAAATGGAAGACGGAAACGGGAAAAACGCAGTGGCTTGTGACACCCGGGCGGCGTGGCTCGTGGTCGATCAATGCTGATGGACCGCGGCACCGATGAACAGGGCTGACAGGAAGGTGAAAATGTAGGCCTGGAGGAAGGCAACGAACAGTTCCAGCACGCTGAACAGCGTGCAGCTGACGACGCTGATTCCGGTGACGGTGGCCCACATCCCCATCGAATAGGTCGCCGCGGTCGTGATCAGCCCCATGATGCCCAGCAGCACGAGGTGGCCGGCGACCATGTTGGCCAGCAGACGGATGGCGAGAATGCCGTGCTTGATGCACAGGCCACCCATTTCGATGGCGAAGATCATCGGCTTGAGGATGATCGCCAGGGGCAGCGGCAGATCCATCGACGGAACCTGATTGAGGAAGAAACCGACGAAGCCGAACTTCATCATCCCCGCGAAGACGACGGTCGCCAGCGTGACCGCCGCCAATGCCAGCGTGACCGCGAACGACGCGGTCGGCGATCCGGCCCAGGGCACCATGCCCAGCAGATTGCAGCCGAGGATGAAGAAAAACAGCGTCAGGAGCAGCGGCACGAAGCGATCGCCCTCGTGATGGGCGAGCGTGGCGTGGGCGGGCGCGGCTTGCTCGTGCCCGCCGTGGCCGTGGTCGCCGGCCCCGTGGGCGGCATCACCGTGGGCGGCATCACCGTGGGTGCCGTGATCACCATGATCTCCATGGTCATCATGACTGTCGATCGCCGGCCGGGCGATCTGGTCACGGACGAAGAGCACCATCGACTCGAACATGTTGGCGAACCAGCCGCGCGGCGCCGCGCCGCTGGAGAGCACACGCGCGAGCCGGGTGAAGAGCAGATAGAGCAGGCCGGCGACGACGAGCTCCAGGATCATGTACTTCGAGATCCCGAAGCCCGACTTCGTGGAGTACAGGCTCTCCAGCGTGGCGAATGGCTGCGGAATGAGGATCTTGCCCGCCATCGCGTCGTTGAATTCCGCGACGTCGGTGATCTCAGGATGGGCGGCGGTGAGGAACGCCGGTACCTCGTCGAGCGTCTTCCAGTTGCGCGGCCACAGGGGCTTCGGCACCTCGAAGAAGTAGGCGTCCTTGAGGTGGTAGATCGGATTGGCCGACATGTGGACGAAACCTGCTCCTGGGACCGGCGAACGGACGCACCGACCGGGCCCGGGCCGTGGTCAACGGTGACCACGAAACCGGTCGCAGGGCCCGACCGTGCCGAGAGTGTGCTGTGGAGCGTTGCTGCGGTCAATCGCCCTCCCGCGATCGGCGGGGGAGCAGCGGGTCGGATTCCGGCGGAGAGGGCTGTTTTCGCAGGATCACGTGCATCGCGATGTCGGCTGCCAGAAGGGCCAGATAGGCCACCACGAGTTGATTGGCCGGCGAAACGGTGCCCGGCGGCGGAGGATGGACCGTGAGCCAGGCCAGGCAGACCAAGGGCAGGGCCATCCGCAGCAGGATCCCGGCCAGGCCGCTGGCCGCCCCCATGGCGGGTGAGGAAAACGGCAAGCGGGCGATGGTCCAGCCGAGCAACGCCCCCGGCAGGATCGCTGCCCAGGCGATCGTGATCGCCCGCACTCCCCCGGCCTGATTCCCGGTCAGGATCCACTGTGCGCCTGCGACCATGGCGGCCACCACGAGCAGCACCGCGATGCCGACGACAGTCGACCCGAGCGGCCTCGTGACACGGTGGACAGGCGGATCGACGGTCATCTCACCGCTTCCGGGCATCGTCGACGTGTGCGGGATCTCGCTCCCGACCCGACGGCGGGCCCTCACCTCGCGACGGCCTCGTCGCCTGAACAATGGCCACCAAGCCCCCCACGAAACCGACGACCAACCCCGCCGGCCCCCAGAACGAGGTTCCGAGCCGGTGATCGAGCCAGCCGCCGGCCACAGCCGGCGCGAACATCGCCACCGACACCGCGATGATCCGGTAGGCCCAGACGAGGGCATCGCCGATCGGTGAGCCGTTCTGTCGACGAGGCATCGGCTGGGAATGGCGAGGGAGACGGAGGCTTGGTGCTCGCTGTCGCGTCCCGATGGGGGCGCGGGGAGACCGGAACTCCGGGTATCGTACCGACATGGCCACCCGTCGGCACCGCCGTCGCCGTTCACGCCGCGCCCAGGGGGGGCTGCCGATGGCTGCCCCGGGGGCGGTCGCCCCCGGCGGAGTCGTCGGCGCCCCGACCGCTGCGACCCTCCGCCTCCTCGGTTGCGACGGCCACCATTTCGAGGAGACCACGCTCCGCGCCGCTGACGACCTGAACGCGGCGCGCGCCCGGTGGCCGGTGGTGTGGATCGACGTCGAAGGCCTCGATGACCAGGTCACCAACCGGCTCCTCGGCAGCGTCTTCGCCATCGGCGAGTTGGCCCTCGAGGACGCCACCACCCCCGACGAGCGTCCGAAGCTCGAGGTCTTCGGTCACCAACTCCTCATCGCGGTGCGGATGGCGCGGTTCGACGGTGAGGCGATCGTCACCGATCCGGTCTGCCTGTTTCTCGGCGACCGGCATCTGATCACGTTCCGCGACCGCCTCACCCACGACGGCTTCGAGGGGGTGCGGCAGCGGATCCGGGAGGGGCGCACGCGCCTCGGCCAGGAGGGGGCCGATCATCTCTGTGCCCTGCTCCTCGACGCGGTCGTGGACGGCTACGTCCCGGTCCTCGAGACGTTCGGGGAGCGGCTCGAGGTGCTCGAGGACGATGCCATCCACAACCCCACGCGGGACGCCCTCGGGAGGATCCACGACGTCCGCGCCGACCTGATGACGCTCCGCCGCGCGCTGTGGCCGACCCGCGACGTCCTCCACGCCCTCGGGCGCGAACAGACACCCTTCGTGGGTGACCATGCCCGGAGCCACTTCCGCGACTGCTACGACCACACCATGGAACTGCTCGATCTCATGGAGGGGTACCGCGAGATTTCCAGCGACCTCCGCGACATCTACCTGGCGAGTCTCAACAACCGGATGAACGACGTCATGAAGCTGCTCACGGTGATCGCCACCGTGTTCATGCCGTTGACGTTCATCACCGGGTGGTACGGGATGAATTTCGACATCGACTCCCCGTGGAACCTGCCGTTGCTGCGGTTCCGCTACGGGTCGCTCGTGGCCGCCGCGGCGATGGTGGCGATCACGGTGGGGATGGTGGTCTCGTTCTGGCGGCGCGGCTGGTTGCACCGCTGGCACTGACGCTGCCGGCCGGATCCGTCGGCTGCCTGCGGCGACGAGCACCGGCCCGGGGCGGTACGAGTTGTCTCGCTGGATCCCTCGCGGACTCGGTCCCCACGCTCGCCATCCTCGCACCGACCCCGGGCCGGCGCTCTGGATGCGAGGCCCGACCGAGCGGCGCGAGCCAGGGACAAGCGAGCGGAGCGAGCCAGCCAATACACCGGCCCGGGGCGGTACGAGTTGTCTCGCTGGGTCCCTCGCGGACTCGGTCCCCACGCTCGCCATCCTCGCACCGACCCCGGGCCGGCGCTCTGGGTGGACGGCAGGCCCGCCCCTCCCGTCAGACGGGGCCGGCGACGAAAAACGAGTGCAGGGTCCCCTTCCCCTTCACGGTGATCGGACCGCGCTCCACACAGCGGAACGAGTCGCTGATCAGGTCGCGGGTCGATTGCGACACGTGCACCCTGCCCGGCTCACCGTGCGACTCCATCCGGCTGGCGGTGTTGACGGTGTCGCCCCAGAGGTCGTAGGTGAACTTGTGGCGGCCGATCACCCCTGCCACGACCGGCCCCGAGTGGATGCCGATCCGCAGCCGCAGGCCGAGGGCCCGGCGCTCCATCAGCGCCGCCATCCGCTCCTGCATGCCGAGCGCCATCCGCGTGACGGCAAGGGCATGGTCGGGCCGCGGCACGGGGAGCCCGGCCACCGCCATGTAGGCATCACCGATCGTCTGGATCTTCTCGACACCGTGCTCCTGCGCGAGGCCGTCGAAGGCGGTGAAGATGTCGTCGAGCATCGCCACCAGCCCACCGGCATCGGCGCGCTGCGAATACTCGGTGAACCCGGCCAGATCGGCGAACAGCACCGTCACGCAGTCGAAATGCTCGGCGATCGTTCCGCCGTCGTTCTTGAGCCGCTCGGCCACTTCGGCCGGCAGGATGTTGAGCAGCAGCCGCTCCGATTTCTCCTGCTCGCGCTTCAGGTCGGCGAGTGACTGCTCGAGGGCGGCGAAGGCGGCGTCGCGCTCGATGAGCCGTTCGTAGGCCTCGGAGTGGACGCGGATCCGCGCGATGAGTTCGATCCGGTCGGGCAGTTTCACCAGGTAGTCGTTGGCCCCGGCCTCGAACAGCTGTGCCTTGACCACCGCCTCTTCCTTGGCGGAGAGGACGATGATCGGCACGGCGGCGGTCTCGGCGACCTTGCGGAACTGGCGCACCATGTCGAGACCGTCGACATTCGGCATCACCAGGTCCTGGAGGATCACCGTGGGCCGGAACCGGGCCGTCAGGCCCGCCGCCGCTGCCGGATCGTGGCAGAACTCGTAGGCCATGTCGGCCTGGTCCGCCAGCATCTTGCGGACCGTCTCGCCGATCAGCCGCTGATCGTCGATCAGCAGCACCCGGTGCCGGGCGAGCGTCGGGTCCGGCAGTCCGGGGATCGGACCCATGCGGTGGTGGGATCCCGTGGCATGAAACCGGCCGAGAGCCGGTCGAAATGAACGCCGAAGCGGTGAAAAACTGGGGAACTAGGATTCGAACCTAGACTAACTGGTTCAGAGCCAGTCGTGCTACCGTTACACCATTCCCCAATCGGGCCACAAAGAGCCGAAAAACAGCGATTCCTGCGGCCTCCAGCCGATCCTTGTTCCGCACTCCCGGCCGCCCCACGGGCTGATCTGGCTGATCTGTTCGGGCGGTTGACCGGAAGCGGAAACCGGGCGGAAACCGGCTGGATCCCGGTGGGATATGCTCTTTCCCGGGGATTGGAGCCTAGCTTCTCATCCATGGCCTGACAATCGCGGCGGCCCGACATTCCCCGCCGCCCTCGGAGGAGCCGCTCCCCGCCGCGACCACCTCTTCAGGGGATGCCGTGACCCACGCCTGGACGCTCGAAATCAGCCTCGACGGGGGCCCCCCGGAGCGGGTGGCCCTCACGCGTCCGCGCACCGTCGTCGGCCGCCATCCCGCCTGCGACATCGCCATCCAGGACAACAACGTCAGCCGCCAGCATGCCGCCGTCATCATCGAGGGGGACACCGCCCGGGTCGAGGACCTCGGCTCCCGCAACGGCACCCTGCTCAACGGCACCGCGATCAAGGGAACCGTGCTCCTGACGCACGGGGACCGGATCGGGATCGCCAAGCACGTCCTCCGCTTCGTGTCGTCGCAGGGGTCGGACCACGGGGCGACGAGCCTCCTGGAGGACACCGAAGGGGTGGCGGGGTTCCTCGGGGTGGACGCCGAGTCGGAGATCGTCAACGAGATCGATCCGGCGGCGGCCGAGGCCAACGCCCAGAGCGACCCCCACGCCGCCAGGAAACTCCGCGCCCTGATGGAGTTTTCCCGGCTCGTGGGCGACGCCATGGCGTTCGAGGACCTGCTTCCCCGCCTCACCGACGCCCTGTGCGAGATTTTCCCCGACGCCGAGCGCGCCTTCGTCCTGCTCATCGACCCGGAGTCGAAGCGGCTCGTGCTCCGCGCCAAGCGGATCCGCGGCCGGGCCGAGCCGGGGCCGGTGCGTCTCAGCCGCTCGCTCCTGGAGCGCGTCGTTGCCTCGCGCCGGGCGATCCTCTCGGCCGATGCCGGCGCCGATTCCCGATTCAATGTCCACGAGAGCATCATCCAGAGCAAGATCCAGTCGGTGCTCTGCGTGCCGGTGCAGCGCGAGGATGGCGACGTCCTCGGTGTGCTGTACCTCGACTCCCGGGAGATCCGCGCCGGCTTCACCGCCCAGGATCTCGAGGTGCTGGCGGGACTGGCAGGGCAAATCTCGCGGTCGCTGGCGCTGGCGCTGGTCCACGACGAGGAAATCGCGCACGCGAAGCACCTCCGCGATCTCGAGCACGCCCGCGCCGTCCAGCAGGCGCTCCTCCCGCGCGAGGCACCGGTCATTCCCGGCTACGAGGTGTTCCACCACTACGAGGCCGCCCGGCAGGTGGGGGGCGACCTGTTCAGCTACGTGCCGCTCCGCGGGGGGCGGATGGCCGCGGTACTGGCCGACGTCTCGGGAAAGGGGGTTTCCGCCGCCCTCGTGATGGCCGCCCTGCAGGGTGAGGTGCGGTTCGGTCTCGCCAGTGAGCCCGACGTGGCGACCGCCCTGACCCGGATCAACGACGGGTTCTGCCGGAGCGGATGGGACGGACGGTTCGCCACGGCGCTGGTGTGCCTCATCGATCCTGCCCGGCACCACGCGACGGTCGGCAACGCCGGGCACCATCCCCTCCTCGTCCGCGCCGCCGATGGCACGGTGAAGGAGGTCGCCGATGCCCTCGGCGACCTGCCTCTGGGCTACATCCCCGGCCACGAGTACTCCTCCTGCGAGATCGAAATCCAGCCCGGCGACACGCTCGTGTTCACCACCGACGGCATCACCGAAGCGCTCGACAATCAGGGGGGCCTGTACGGGCTGGAACGGCTGGCGGCCGTACTGGCCGGCCCCGGTGAATCGGCGGAGGCGATCGGGCACCGGCTCCTCGCCGACGTCGCCCGCCACACCGCCGGGCAGGTGCAGAGTGACGACATGTGCCTGATGTGCATCCGGCGGCTGCCGACCGCGGCCGGCGGGGGCACGGGGAACGGTAGCTGACGGTCGCAGCCGGAACCGGCGCGATGGCGCACCGACCACCGTCATGCCGGGCCGGAACCGGCTGCTGCACCTCGACCGGGAGCACCGCTCCCGTGATCATCAACGCTTCTTTCCGGGCTACGAGCGCCGGGGTCGGGGGATCCTGCCGCTCCGGTCGCCGCCCCCCTGCCCCCGTTTGGAGCGTCCGCGACGCGCGCCCGTGCCGCCGTCGCGGAGCCCGGTCATCTGGTCGCGGATCGCCGCGGCGCGCTCGAAGTCGAGTTCGGCTGCCGCCTCCATCATCTCCGTCTCGAGGCGTTCGAGCAGTTCCGCGGTCCGCCGCGCCCCCTCGTCGGTCTGCCCGGCGGCGGTGAAGGCCACCGTCCGCGCCGCGGCCTCCGCCTCGATCCCCGCCCGCACCTCCTTGCGAACCGTCTCGGGGGTGATGCCGTGGGCCTCGTTGTAGGCCCGCTGCAGTTCACGGCGCCGGGCCGTCTCGTCGATCGCCTGCCGCATCGACTCGGTGATCACGAGAGAAACCCACCTTTCCGCAAAAAATAGGAACCTCAGCTATACGTACAACTACGGTGATCTCCAGTGCCGTGCCTGCCACAACAGTCACCCGCTACTCGGACGCGGCGTCAAGCCGGT
>SXWA01000005.1 GCA_005791575.1 Planctomycetaceae bacterium | reverse complement strand
GCCAACCGCTGACGCGGCTCAACCGGTCGTCCGGTCAGGCAACCGGTCGTCCGGTCAGGCAACCGGTCGTCCGGTCAGGCAACCGGTCGTCCGGTCAGGCAACCGGTCGTCCGGTCAGGCAACCGGTCGTCCGGTCAGGCTCACCCGGCCCTCCGGCTCACTTCAGTTCGCCGCAGTCGCTGATCACCACCTTGGCGCTCGTCTTGCCGTTGGTCGAGCCCACCTTCTCGACCGCCTTGACGACGTCCATCCCGTCGACCACCGAGCCGAAAACCACATGCTTCCCGTCGAGCCACGGGGTGGGGACGGTGCAGAGGAAGAACTGCGAGCCGTTGGTGTTCTCGCCGGCGTTGGCCATGCTGAGCACGCCGGGCCCGGTGTGCTTGAGGGT
This sequence comes from Planctomycetaceae bacterium, assembly GCA_005791575.1. Lineage (GTDB taxonomy): Bacteria > Planctomycetota > Planctomycetia > Pirellulales > UBA1268 > F1-20-MAGs016. The sequence continues at coordinate 17,527 of SXWA01000005.1, read as the reverse complement.
GAAGTTCTCGTCGGCGAACTTCGCCCCGTAGATCGACTTCCCGCCGGTGCCGTTGTGGTTGGTGAAGTCACCCCCCTGGCACATGAAGTCGGTGATCACGCGGTGGAATGACGATCCCTTGTAGCCGAACCCCTTCTCGCCGGTGCACAGGGCGCGGAAATTCTCGGCCGTCTTCGGCACGACGTCGGCGCGGAGCTCGATGACGATGCGGCCGGCCGGCCTGTCGCCGATGCTGATGTCGAGGAAACAACGGGGCAGGTTCTTGTTGTCGGCGGCCATCGCGATCGAGTCCCCCATTCCAAGGTGTGTCAGGGCGCAGGCGACAACGGCCATCGACAGGATGGTCCGTCGGTGCAGGTGCTGGAAGCGTTCGGGCATGGTGCGGGATTCCCCGTGACGAGTGACGGACGGTTCGGTTTCAACCGGGGTGCTGGCCGTCGCGGCCCGCTACGCCCGAGAGTATGCCGGAACCACCGGACGGCGGAAAGCGCGCCGGCCGTTCCCCACGGGGCCGGTGGCCACGGGGCAGCGGGTGGGCCGGGGCGGCGGCGGGGTCATTCCGGCCGGAGGAGGCCGGCGGCGGTGATCGCGGTCTCGAGTCGCTGCCGATCCTGACCCCGCAGCCGCTCGAGATGGGAGCGGGCCTGCGGTCGCGGACAGGCGATGAGGTAGCCGGCCACCGCGCGGCGGATGTGGGGATCGTCGGCGCCGGCGCTCTCCCAGAGGGCGGCCACGGTGTCGAGATGATCCCAGCCGCCGAGCCGGGCCAGGTCCACGACCGCGTCGGCCGCCACGACCGGGCTGGTGGCGAGGATCGCGGTGGTGGCGAGGATCCGTGGGCGGGGGATCTCGGTTGCCAATTCCTCGGTGGCGAACCGAACCGCCGCGAGGAGTTGCTTCTGTTCGACCGGGCGCGTGGGGCTGGTGCGGGCAAGCAGCCAATCGAGCCCATCCTGCCCCTCGGCCACGAGTAGTCCTGCCATCACGCCGTCGATGCCGGCGCGGAAGTCCCCTTCGTTGGCGGCGATCGCCTCGCGCAGCGGTCTGGAGGTGGCTGGTGCAGCCGTGGGCAGCCCCGCCCGGGCGACGATCCCGAGTGCCAGACCGTAGAACCCGCGGCGGCGCTGATCGATCCCCGGATCGGCGAGCCAGTCGGCCAGCGGCCGTGCGGCGAGGGCCGCCGCCGTGGCCCTGACCGCGGTGAACGGCGCCTGGCCGAACTCGGCGAAGGCGTCGGCGGCGATCGCCGGATCGGGGTGTTCGAGCCGGGCGGCGAAAAACCCCAACCGCTCCACCGCCGGCAGGCTCGTCGGCGGCGCCGCCGCGACGTGCGCGAGGAGCGTCTCGTCGGCCGCCACCCCCTGCCATTCGAGAGCCGCGGCGGCAGCATCGCCCCGCCCCAGTGCCGCCGAGTTCCCGCCGAAGAGGAGCGCGGTTCCAGCCAGCGGGGCGGCCACCCGCGCGGTGACCACCGTGCCGGGCGGCAGCGGTTTCCCGCGCAGCCGGCTGACGATCGTGAAGGGCTGGACGCGGCCGCTGGTGTCGTCGATCTCACCAGGGCCGGTGGCAGTGCCGATCATCGTCGCCGCGGCGGCATCGCGCCGCATGGCGAGCGTCGCCCCGACGGTGCCGCAGAACGGGCAGGCCTGCGCCACGGCTGCCGCCATCGTGATCGCGGCCCAGCCGCCGGCCCGGATCACGATCCCGATCACCGTCCGTGGCCGCACATTCCCTGGCCGCATGCTGTCCTCCACGGCCCGGGGGTCATTCCGCCGCCGCTCCGAGCCGATCGCGTTGCATCCGCAGCCGCCAGTAGGGGGTGGTGCAGATCAGCAGCCGCCCCGATCCCTCGTAGACGGAGCTGCGGTTCTCACCCGACAGCCAGAAACTCAACAGGTTGGCGGTCGGACGCCGCAGGGAAAAGCGCACCCCCGTCGTCCGCGCGACCACCTGCGGCCCATCGACCACCAGCCGGTCGTCGGAGAGGTGGATCTCCTCGATCGGACCGTCGACGGAGAGCATCGCCTGCCCTTCTCCCGCGAGCGCGGTCTTGTACCAGACGAAGCCCTCGCCGGCGTACAGCGACGTCAGCCAGTGCTCCCGACGCACCGTGATCTCGACCTCGCCGTCGGAGGCCCAGAAGCAGCGCCGGTCGAGGATCCACTTCTCCCCGCGGCGGATCTCCAGCCGGTGGTAGCTCCCGAGGCTGGAGTCGAGGAACACCGTCCCCGTTCCCCGGTAGCGTGGCCGGAGCACCGACTCGTCGGAGAACAGCGACACCCACGCCGCCCGCAGGGAGGGCAGCGGCACGTCCATCGTGATCGCCCCAAGCATGTGGTTGAGGGCACCGCGCTCCGTGCGGACGTCGTCGTCGGCGAGCTCCACCCTCACCCACCGCATCCCCTCGGTGTGCTGCACCTCAAAGGTCGCCATCGAGTTTCACCTCCGCACCGCGGACCAGCCCCCCCTTGGTCCAGTCACACGACCAGCCGGGGTACGCGACCGACGGGAACGGGTCGGGGGGGATCGGTCCTGGGGACTCGTGGACGAGGGTGAACTGCCGGTCGGCGCGGATCCGGCCGATGCGGCACGGCTTGGCACAGTGCTGGGTGGCGGGATCCATCACGAGCCGGCCGCCGGGGCCGTCGTAGCCCCGGCCGTCGCGCAGCGCCTGGATGACCGCGGCCGTGGCCACCGATCCCGCCCGGCGGACCGCGTCGGCCCAGAGGTGGACCAGGGAATAGCCGGTCTCCATCGTGTCGCTGGTCACCCGGTCGAAGCCGAATTCGCGGCGGAAGTCCTCGACCCATTCGGCGTTGGCGCTGCCGGAATCGCTCTGGAAGTAGGCCGACACGGCATAGTGCCCCTCCACCTGGTCCGGACGCAGGTTCCGCAGCTCGTCCTCGCCGATCGTGGTCGAGACCACCGGCAGCCGCGATGGCTCGAGCCCCGCCTCGGCGAGGGCGGCGAAGAAGCCGACGTTGGTATTGCCGGCGAGCGTGCTGATCACACAGTCGGCGCCACTGTCGCGGATCGCCGCGATCGTGTCGCGGAAGTCACGCAGGGACAGCGGGAGGAGCATCTGGCCGGCCGGCTGGAGGGGGCGCCCTGCGAGCCAGCGGCGGACGAGGTGGGCAACCAGCCGTCCGGAGCGGTCGTCGACACCGACCACGAACACGCGCCGGCGGAGCCCGCCCGCGGCCGACTGCAACCAGTCGAGCACCGGGCGGACCTGCTGGTTGGGGATCTGGCCGCCGCAGACGACAAACCGCGATGCCTCGCCCCCTTCGTAGGGCACGGCGTAGAAGAGCAGACGCTGGAACTCCTCCACCAGCGGGATCACCGCGGCGCGGCTCTCGGCCGTCCAGCAGCCGAAGAGGGCGACGGCACCCTGCTCCAGCAGACGGCGCGCCCGGTTGGCGAACAGGTTGGGTCGCGACCGCGAGTCGGGGGCGGTGAATTCGACCGGCCGGCCGAGGAGCCCGCCGGTGGCGTTGATCTCCTCGAGCGCATGGATCTGGGCGTCGCGGACCGGGGTGGAGCTGATCGCCATCGGACCGGTCTGCGAATGGAGCAGACCGATCGGGATCGCCCGCGTCGAGGGTGCCACCGCGCAGCCGGCGACGAGCAGCGGCCCCATCCGCCGGGCGGCGGCCAGCGTGGCGGCAGAGCCGCTCCGCAGGGCAGCACGGCGCGTGACGAGCGGCGCGGTGGAGAGTGTCATCTCACTCCTCCACCATGTGTTCGAAGATCGTCTCGAAGACCGCCGGCGGGATGCTCACCTCGCCACGGAACGGATTGTCCATCGCGGCGATGAGGAAGATCATCGTCCCGAGGTAGGCGGAGAGCATCCCGCCGAGCATCAGGTGGGTGATGAACTTCATGTCGAACAACCACACCATCGCGATCGTGATCAGCGCCCCGAGGATGACGACGTACCACATCACCGCCGGGATGCTCGCCGTCACGGTGAACAGCCGCATCCGCCGCGCCTCGAGGAAGGTGTTGAACTGCCGCAGGGCCTCGGCGTGGAGGATCTCCTCGGCGGGGGTCTGCGGCTGGAAGGAGAGCAGCTGTTCCTCGAAGGCCTGGGCCCGGATCGTCCCCTCGACGGGAACGATGCCTTTGCGCTGCAGCGGCCAGGCGTAGCGGATGACGTAACGCGTGTAGTCGCGGAGCAACCAGCGGAGATTCTGGCCGTGGGGGGCCGGGTATTGGCCGACATCCTCGTAGAGCGCGGCGAGGGCCGCGGCCTCGTGGGTGACGTTGGCTTCGGCCTGGGAGAAATTCTGGTAGGCGGTCACGGCGATGAGGCCGAGGAGCAGGCCGTAGAACACGCAGAAGCAGGAGAGCACGTAGCCGACGACGTCGTTGCAGGCGGCGGTCGACTTGACGAACTGCCGGAGCACCGGCCGGACGATGAGGGCGCCGACCCAATAGATGCCGACGAACAGGGCGATCATCCCCACGGCGAGCGACGGGGAGGGGATGTCGTAGATCCAGTAGAACATCGGTGCGCTGGCGGCAGGGGCGGTGGGTGGCGTGATGCAACCCGAGAAGAGTCGATCGTACCAACGGGCCCGGGTCACTTCACCTCGAGTCCGTCCAGGGCATAGATCGCCAGGTGGCCGCCACCCGGGCCGCGCAGTTCCTCCACCCGGAAGACCCCGGTGACCGCCACGGGGCGGATCGAGAACTCGGCCGACTTTCCGGGAGCCATCCGCACCACGACGCAGTCGTGGAGGGCGGCGCCGGGGCCGAAGCAGCATTCGAGGTTGTCGCGCACGAGGACGAACTGCGTCAGCCCGGTCTGCTGGAAACTGGGGAGGATGTAGCCGCGGATCCGCACCCGGTGGCGCTCCAGCTCGCGCACCCGCGCCGTGAGCGCGTCCGGTGTGAAGGCCGCACCCTTGGCGAGGTCGAGCTTGATGTCGTCGAAGGAGATGTCGCGGACGGCGGTGTCGTCGGCCGGAGGGCGCGGGCGCTCGGGCGCCGTCTGGCCGGGGGTGCCCCCGGCAGGCGTGGCCGCGGTGGTGGCGCGCGGGGGCGGTGCGCCGCAGCCGGCGAGGAACGTGATCACCGTCGGCAGGACCACGGCCGACGCCAGACGGCCGGAGGGGCGACGACGATGCATCCGTGGGGTTCCCGGGGGCCGAGGCGGTTCGCGGGGCGGGATGGCCGTGACCCGGGTCCCCGCGCCGATCACCGCAGCATCGCGTTTTCCAGGTGGTAGAACACGCCACCCTCGAGGGCCGTCGTCCCGGTGGGCCGGACGGAGAACCGACCCGCCACCTTGCACAGCCGCGGTGTGAACACCGTGCCGCGCGGATCGGCCAGTTGCACGAGCACCCGATCGGTGATCTTGGGATTGCCGCCGAAGCAGCAGTCGCCCTGGTCGCGGACGAGGACGAACTGGACGATCCCGCGCTCCTGCTTGCCGGGATAGATGTAGCCCTTGAGGAGCACATCGTGGCCGTCGATGGCGCGGGCCGAATCGGGAATCGCATACGGCGGATCGCCGGGCAGCGGCTGCAGCATGCCGTAGTCGATCCGCTCGAACCCCTGCGGCAGTTCCGCCGCGTAGACACGCGCCTGCCACACCCCCCCGCCGAGCAGCAGGAGCCCCGAGACCACCGTGGCGGCGATGGCCAGCGGCCGACCGGTGTAATCATCCGGCCGGGAGGCGATCGCCCGCCAGCCGATCAGGCCGGCGATCAGACCGATCAGCGGCACCGTCACCAGCCAGGGGTGGAGGAGCGCCAGCGGCGAGAGGAGGGCGAGCACGATCGCCGGGATCACGGTGGCGGGGAGGGCCCGGTAACGATCGGCTTCGGACGCGGCGCGCCGCGGGTCATCGGTGGGGGACGGGGTGTCGAAAAGACCACTGGCCATGGGAGTGTCACGTGGGACGGGGGTCGGAAAAGGGCCTGCCAGGCCTGCTCCGGAATGACTCAACAGTGACTCAGCAGTGACTCAACTCGGGCCCGCGGCGGCCCGCACCGCGGTGCGGATGATCATCGCCACGAGAATCCCGAGCCCCGCCAGGAACAGCGCACGGGGCACCCAGGGGAGCGGGCCGGCGGTGCCGGACGCGGTGGTTTCAGCCACGGGGAGTGCCGGTGGGCTGGCGGGAGCGGAGGGATCGATCGCGGCCCGGCCATCGGTGGCATCGTCGTCGGCGAGGACCGGTGCCAGCCGCGCGGCGAGCGCCTGGTCGTCGGTCGCCGTGGCGGCGGGACGGAGTGTCGCCGGAGGCGCCGCGGAGGTGCCGGAGGGATCGCCCGGATCGCCGTCGCCACCCGGCGGAGTCGGCGCCGCCGTGGGTGCAGGCTTGGCGGCCAGCGCGCCGGCGAAGCCCGCCAGGGTGGCCGCACGTCGCACCGCCTCGGGATCGATCGCCGCGAGTCGTTCGACGGCTGCGGCCGCTTCGGGCAGGGGACAGGCCTTGAGGTAGTTGATGACCGGTTCGCGGACGAAGATGTTGTCGGCCGTGGCCTGCTTGAACAGTTCCTCGAGCCGGCCGATCACCGACCAGTCCTGCCACCGGGCCAGGTCGGCGATCACCAGATCGGCGAGCTTCGGTTCATCGAGAAGGCGGCGCAGCGATGCCAGGACGCGCTCGCGGGGCACGTCGCGCGACTCCTCGCCGAGGAAGCGCAGCGCCATCACGGCCGCATAGGTTTCGGTGAAGGGTACCTCACGTTCGCCACGGGTGAGGAACAGCCGATCGACGAGGTCGAGGCCGTCGGGACCCTGGAGGGTGACGTAGCAGGCGATCAGCGCATCGAGCCCCGAGCGGACCTCGGCCCGATCCTTCTCCTCGCCGAGATCCTCGCCGACGAGGATCTTTCCGATCCGGGCGGCATCGGCCTTCGTGCCGCAGACGCCGAGCATGGTGGCGTAGAGCCGCCGGCGGTTGGCCGCGACCTTCGGATTCTCGATCCAGCCGAGGAGCTGCGTCGGGTCCATCCGGCTCTCGAGACCACGGACATCCTCGTAGGGCGCGACCGCGAACTCGTCGTAGGCGTCACGGGCGAGGACCTCGTCTTCGTCCTCGAGATGCTTCTGGAAGAACGCCAGCCGATCGGGACCTTTTTCCGGCAGGCTCCCGAGCCGCTTGATGTAGGCGACGGCGCGCTCACTGACGGCGATCGGGGTCGACCAGACCAGCTTCGGCGGCTCGACCGCCATCAGCAGGTGGAGGCTTCCCACCGGCTTGCGCTCGAGCATGATCGTCTCGATCGCCGTGCCGCCGCTGCCGTGGCCGGCTTCCTCGACCAGATCGGCTCCCTTGAGCACCTCGACCACCGCGAAGCGTGCTTTGGGCAGCGGTCCGTCGGCACGCGGTGCGAGCGACCCTTCACTCGGCGGCTCGACCAGCCGGGCGATGACCGCCGCCTGGCTCTGGGCGATCTCCTGCGCGAAGGTGAGGGAGACGGCGGAGCAGAATGGGCACGCGTGCGCCCCCCGTGGCAGGGCCACGAAGAGGACACAGGCGAGGCACGCGGCGATCCGGCGGAGGCGGTGATGAGTGGCCATGAAATGATTCTACCAGGGAGGGGCCGTTCGGCCGCACGTCAGCCCGGCCCTTGCAGCCCGCGTCAGCCCGGCCCTTGCAGCCCGCGTCAGCCCGGCCCTTGCAGCCCGCGTCAGCCCGGCCCTTGCAGCCCGCGTCAGCCCGGCCCTTGCAGCCAACGTGCCACATCGGTGCGGTAGGCCGCGATCGCCGGCACCAGGGCCGCGGCGATCCCCAGGAGGATCAGTCCCGGCACAAGCAGCAATTCCGCTCCCGGGGCGGCCGACAGCACGCTGGCAGTCACCCCGGCGTTGGTCGAGATCCAGGGCCCCAGGGCCCCGACGAGCAGGTGGCCCAGCAGCCAGCCGACCAGCCCTCCCCCCACCGCCAGGAGGATCGCCTCGGCGAGCACCGCCGCGAGGACGTGGCTCCGCCGCGCTCCCAGGGCCCGCATGATCGCCACGTCGCGGGTCCGCTCCAGCGACGAGCCGATCATGCTCACGAGGATGCCGATCGCCGACACCAGCACCACCAGTGTGGTCACCAGCAGGAGGAGCAGCTCCAGCGGCCGCACGAACAGATCGAGCAGTTGGCGGATCTCCCCCACGGGAAGCACCGCCTGGGCATCACGGCCTTCGTTGATGACGGTCCGCAGTCCCATCGCGGTCAGCTCCGCGGGCAGACCCGGCATGCCGGGGAGGCCGGGTTGCGAGGCGGTCTCGAGGAGGATCGCGGTCACCTCGCGCTGCGCATCGGGCAGCGGCGTCGGCCCCCCATCGGCGGCGGGCGGGGGTGGGGGCGGCGGCTCGACACCGTCGGGCAGCGGCTTGGCGTGGCCGTCCTGGAGGTAGAAGCCCTCCATGTTGACGAACACGCCGCGGTCGATCGGCGTGTCGGTGCGGGCGAGGATGCCGACGACACGGAACGGATCGTGCACCGCCCCGTCGTCGGCACCGTGGGTGGGGGAGAAGGGGTCACCGACCCGGAGGCCAAGGTGCGCCGCGACGGTGGCGCCGATCACCCCGCCGAAGAAATCGTCATCGCGGAAATTGCCCCCGGAGGCGAAGGCGAACGGACTGCCGTCGCCGCGCGTGAGATCGTCGAAGAACGAGGCGTTGGTGCCGATGACGCGGAAGGAGCGGTAGTAGTCCCCCATGCAGATCGGCACCGCCGTCTTCGTGCTCGCTGCATAACGGCCGTCCCTGCCGTCGCGGCGCCGGTCGGCGGGGAGAAACTCCTGGTAGACCTGCCAGGGGAGGTTCTCGATCGGCTTGCTGATGAAGTAGACGCTGTTGAGAACCAGCTGGAGGGGACTGCCCTTCGCCCCGATGATCATGTTGTAGCCCAGTCCGGCGCCGCTCTCGAACGCCTTCTGGACGAGACCGGCCGTGACCAGCGTGGCGACGACGAGGGCCACGCCCAGCGCCAGCGACAGGCTGGTCAGCAGGCTGGTGAGCGGCCGTTGGCGGATGCTCCGCCAGGCGATTCCGAGGATGCCCATGTCGTCACTCCCGTCCGGCAGCGGGGGCCGCGGCACCGGCTGCGGCGCGGTTGAAATGCTCCAGGCGCAGCCGCCTGGGGAACGCCGCCGCCACCTCCGGGGCATGGGTCACCACCACCAGGGCCACCCCCTGCTCGGTGCAGGTGCCGCGGAGCAGATCGATCACCTGCGCCTGGTGGGCCGCATCGACGCTGGCGGTCGGTTCGTCGGCGAGCACGACCCGCGGACGGTTGGCCAGGGCGCGGGCGACCGCGACCCGTTGCTGCTGCCCCGTGGAGAGTTGGGCCGGGCGGTAATGGAGACGGTGCGACAGCCCCACCGCGGCCAGGAGCCCTTCGGCCCGGTTCCGGTCGGGACGGTCGGAGCCGAAGGTCATCGCCACCAGCACGTTCTCCAGGGCGGTGAACCCGGGCAGGAGATTGAACGACTGGAAGACCAGGCCGAGCTTGTCGGCCCGGAGCCGGTCGCGCTGCGGCTCCACCAGGCGGGTGATGTCGATGCCGTCGATGAGCACGTGGCCCGCGTCGGGGCGGAGGATGCCGGCGATGACGTTGAGGAGGGTCGACTTGCCGGAGCCACTCGAGCCCTCGAGGGCGAGTTGCTCACCGGCCGGAATCACCAGCGACGCGACGTCGAGAATGCCGATGCGCCCCCCTTCGGGTTGCGGGAACGACTTGCGGACGCCGGCGAGTTCGATGACGGGGGTAGCCATGCTGAGAATCTACGCGGCGGGTGGTTGTCGGTGTCAAAGCCAAACGCGGGCGGCAGACGTCGCCACCGGAGGGGTGACGCGGGGGGCCACGCCCCGATACGAAACTTGCGGGAATGCAGGGATCCGATCCAGGGAACCCGCGCCGGGAAAAACCGGCGGGTTTCTCGTGGGAAAACTCCCGCGCCGGACTTTTTCCGGCGGCCGCCGGCGCCGCGGGGTGTATATTCCGCCACGCGTGGCCATCGTGGTAGTGACCGCCCCGGGCGGAGCCTTTGCCGGTGACGTCACCGGTGACGTTGTTGGTGACGACGTCACCGTATTCCCCCAGACCCAGGAGAGCCCTGTCGTGCCCATCCGCGTCGGCATCAATGGTTTCGGTCGCATCGGCCGCCTCACCTACCGCGCCATCTACGAGAAGTACGGCCTGGGGGGCGATGTCCAGGTGGTGGCCCTCAACGACCTCACCGACGCCAAGACAAACGCCCACCTGCTGGAGTTCGACTCCAACTACGGTCCCTTCAAGGGCAAGGTCGGCTACGACGGCAACGACCTCGTCGTCGACGGGCACAAGATCCACGTCTTCGCCGAGAAGGACCCGGCGGCGATCCCCTGGGGGAAGCATGACGTGCAGATCGTGGTCGAAAGCACCGGGTTCTTCACCGATGCCACCAAGGCGGTGGCCCACAAGCGCGACAGCGTGAAGAAGGTCGTCATCTCGGCCCCGGCCAAGAACGAGGACCTGACGATCGTGCTCGGCGTCAACAACGAGATGTACGACCCGAAGAAGCACCACGTCATCTCCAACGCCTCCTGCACGACCAACGGCCTGGCCCCGGTCGCCAAGGTGATGCACGAGACCTACGGCATCGACCGCGGCCTGCTCACCACGGTGCACGCCTACACCAATTCGCAGAAGACGGTCGATACGGCCGCCAAGGACCTGCGTGATGCCCGGGCCGCCGCCCTCAACATCGTGCCCAGCAGCACCGGGGCGGCGAAGGCGGTGGGGCTGGTGATCCCGGCCCTCCAGGGGAAGTTCACCGGCATGGCCTTCCGCGTGCCGACCCCGACGGTGAGCGTCGTCGACTTCACGGCGATCCTCAACAAGGAGGCATCTCCGGCCGACATCAACGCCGCGATGAAGAAGGCAGCCGAGGGGCCCCTCGAGGGAATCCTCCGCTACACCGAGAAGGAGTTGGTGTCGACTGATCTCAAGGGTGACCCGCACAGCTCGATCTTCTCGGCCGTGGACACCATCGGCCTGGGCAATTTCGTCAAGGTGGTGAGCTGGTACGACACCGAGTGGGGCTACTCCAATCGCGTCGCCGACCTGCTCAACTTCCTCGAGGACCGCGGGCTGTAATCCAGCTGCGGGCATCGATCGGGGCACTGGTGCGGGAAGCGCTCCGCGGACGTTGCGAGGGGCTGGGTGGTCCCCGGCTCGCCACTGGTGCGGGAAGCGCTCCGCGGACGTTGCGAAGGGCTGGGTGGTCCCCGGCTCGCCACTGGTGCGGGAAGCGCTCCGCGGACGTTGCGAAGGGCTGGGTGGTCACCGGCTCGCCACGAGGGCGTCGGCGGTGTAGCTGCGGCCATCGGCCGTGGAGAGCGTGACGAGCACCCGGACATGATCCGCCTGCGGCACACGGCCGGGCCAGGGCAGGGAGAAGTGCAGCCCGCGGGCCCGCGACGTGCCGCGGAAGTGGCCGTTTGCCTCCGCCTCGGCGATCGCGAACCGTGCCAGGCAGGCCTCGGCCGGGGGGAGCGCTGCCGCGGGGTCCGTCGCCGGCGCTGCCTCGGCAGTGGCGGGCACCACCGGCGGTGCCACCGACTCGTCGAAGACCATGATCGTCACGTCACCGCCGGCGGCGACGAGGCGGCCGGAGGAATCCCGCGGCTCGATCACCAGGGTCAGGCCTTCGCTCGCGCCGTCCCCATCGCGGTCAAAACAGGACGTGTGGCCGGGGTTGATGACCAGGGCCGCGATCGAGCCCTGGGCGGCAACCGTTTCCTCGTGGGAGAGACGGCGGATCGCCGGGAGCGAGGCGCGGTCCCCGGGGGCGCTCCCGGCACCGGCGGCCGGGCTGCCCGGGAGGGGTGGCACGCCGTCGAGCGTGGGCGGGGCCATCCGACCGGGCAGGACAGCCGGAGGCCCGGGCAGCATGCCCGGTGGCGCCGCGCCGGGTGGTGAGGATGGCGGGCCGAAGCGGAGACCACCACCGCCCGGGGGCGCGGGGGAGCCCGCCGGAGGAACGACCATCGGCGGCACGAGGGTGGGGCGGTCGGGGACCGTGACCGACGGAATGGTGACCGGGGCCGGGGATGCCACCCCCGGCGGCAACTCGATCCGCTTGGGGAGCGAGGCATCGGCATCGACGATGCCCAGCTGCTTCCGCAGGCTGGTATTCTCCCCCTCACTGCGGTGCAGTTGCGCCTGCCGGGAGACCAGCTCGTCCTGCAGTTGGTAGATCTGGTCTTCCTGGAGGCGCAACTCCCGCTCCAGCAGCTGCTGGTCGATGTTGCTCTTGCAGCCCACCAGGACCAGGGCGGCTGCCATGCAGCCGCCGGCCATCGCCACGCGAGGGTTCATGACGCGCCTCCTGCGCCTCAAGGACCATCAGGGGACCACGAATCAGGTGACGGCTGGGGCGTTCGCCCGTCGCCGTGCCGCCGGCAGTCGCTTCAGGCTGCCGGCTTTCCTTCCGGCATGCGCTCGATCACCTCGTCGATCAACCGGTAGTCGAGCGCCTCCTGCGCCGACATGAACCGGTCACGGTCGGTGTCCTGCTCGATCTTCTCCAGCGGGTGGCCGGTGTGCTTGAGCAGGATCGCGTTGAGCTTGTGCTTGATGTTCCGGAATTCCTTGGCGTGGATCATGATCTCCTCCGCCGTGCCCTCCATCCCGGCGAGCGGCTGGTGGATCATGATCCGGGCGTTGGGCAGCGCCCGGCGCTTGCCCCGGGCCCCGGCCGTCAGCAGCACCGCGCCCATCGAGGCGCACTGCCCGATGCAGTAGGTGGCCACGTCGCAGGTCACGAACTGCATCGTGTCGTAGATCGCCAGGCCGGCGGTCACGCTCCCACCGGGGGAGTTGATGTAGAGGTGGATGTCGGCCTTGGGGTCGTCCGACTGGAGGAACAGCATCTGGGCGACGATGGCGTTGGCCACCTCGTCGTTGACCTGGCTGCCGAGAAAGATGATGCGGTCCTTGAGCAGGCGACTGTAGATGTCCATCGCCCGCTCTTCGCGGCCGCTCTTCTCGATGACGTAGGGGATCAGCGGCATCGGTCAGTCCTTCTCCTTCTCGTCATCGGCGGTCACTGGTGGCTTGGTGAGCACGTCGTCCACCAGTCCGTAATCCTTGGCCTCGGTGGCCGTGAGGTAGCGGTCGCGGTCGGTGTCACGGGCGATCCGCTCCAGCTGTTGGCCGGTGTGGTTGGCGAGGATCTCGTTGAGGATCGAGCGCGTCTTGAGGATCTCCTCCGCCTGGATCTCGATGTCGCTCACCTGACCACCGACCTGGCCGTAGGGCTGGTGGATCATCACCTTGGCATGGGGCAGGGCAAACCGCTTCCCCTTGGCGCCGCCGGCGAGGAGGACCGCGCCGCCGCTGGCGGCCAGCCCGACGCAGTAGGTGGCGACGGGGCAGGAGAGGATCTGCATCGTGTCGTAGATCGCCATCGTTGCGGTGACGCTGCCCCCCGGCGAATTGATGTAGAAGTGGATGTCCTTCCGCCGGTTCTCGCTCTGCAGGTAGAGCAGCTTCATCACCAGTTCGTTGGCGTTGCCGTCGTAGATCTCGCCCTGCAGGAGGATGATCCGGTTCTCGAGCAGCAGATCACCGAGGGTCATCTGCCGCTGCCGCTGGTAGTCGCGGTAGGCCGACGAGGCCCGGGTGGCGGGGTCGTGCATGGTCAGGTCGTGCATGATCTCTCTGTGGGGTGGGCGTGTGGTGATTGTCGCTGCCGGGGGCCGACAGGGCGGGGGGGAGCGTTTTGCCCTTGGTGGCAGGCCGCTCCCGGCAGTCGGACACCTGGCGGACGGATGGAACACCTGGGGCCGATCGGGGGGTCACCGCCGTCCGGGGCCGCGCGCCGGCGCCGGCTCGGAGTGGGTTGCCGTGGGAATCTCCTCCTCGCCGACGACGGCACCGCAGACAGCGTGGTCGACGGCATCGGCGTCGGGTTTGCGGAACTCGAAGGGCACGTCGGTGAAACTGGCCGCCGCGGTGATCAGGTCGAGCGTCTTCCGCTCGATGATCTGGTTGCGGAGCACGTCCATCAGCCCCCGCTTCTCCAGGCTCGCCCGCACGCGCCGCGGCGATTCACCCGACTGCGCGGCGATCGCGCGGATCTCCTCGTCGTAGTCGGCCGAGGAATCGCCGATCGACTCCTCCTCGGCGATCCGCTCGAGGATGAAATGCTCCTTGAGGGCGCGGGCGGTGCTGGCGAGGGCCGTCTGCCGCAGTTCGTTGACATGGAGCCGGATGGCGTCGTCGTCGAAGCCGCTGCGCCGCAATTCGAGGATCGAGCGCTCCAGCTCCCGCTGGCTCTGCCGCTTGAGCAGGTCGGGGGGCAGATCCCAATCGGCAGCCGCCGTCAGGGCACTGGCCACCTGCTGCCGCACCTGCCGCCGCCGATGCCAGGCGAGCTGGTTCTCCAGTTGCCCCTGCACCGCCGCCCGCAGGGCGTCTGCCGAGTCGAAGTCGCCGAGCTCCTGCAGCAACTCCGGGGTGAGTTCGGGCAATTCGAGCTTCTTCACCTCGAGAAGCTTCAACTCGATCCGGACGTTCCGTCCGCGGAGCGACTCGACGGCCGCTTCGGGGGAGATCGTCACCTCGGCGGAGAGCGTGTCGCCGGGCTTGGCCTTGGCGACCAGCGCGGCGAACCCGTCGAGCTCCGCGTCGGCGAACGACAGCTTCGGGCGGACGACGATTTCCAGTTCGTGGGCCTCGGAGAGGAGCGTGTCGCCGTCGAGGCAGCGCAGGTCGACGATCGCCAGATCACCCTCGGCGGGGCTGCCTTCGGAAGGGACCAGACGGCTCCGTTCGCGGAGCAGATTGCCGAGGGCCTCGTCAACGTCGGCGGTGGCGATCTCACGAGACGGACGCTTGATCGCCAGCCCCTTCCACTGGGGCATCTCGAATTCAGGGCGCACCTCGATCGAGAATTCGAACGTCATCGGACCGTCCTCCGGGAGGACGACCGCGCCGAGATCGATGTCCGGTTCGCTGATCGGCGAGAGCTTCTCCTGCTCCGAGACCTGCGTCATCGCGTCGGTGAGCAGCTTCGAGCGGATCTGGTCGGTGAGCTCGGTGCGGAACCGGCTCTGCACGAGCGTGCGGGGCGCGCGACCCGGGCGGAATCCGGGCAGCAGGGCCGACGGCATCAGTTCGCCGATCGCCTCGTCGAAATAGCGGCGGATGTCGTCGCGCGGGATCGTGACCCGGACACGGCGCTCGCATGTCGACTTCTTGTCGATGGCCACGTCGAGGGTCAGCGGGGTCTTGGTGACCGGGGCATCGGCATCGGCGAGGGCGGGGGCATCGGCCATGGCTGGTTCCGGGGAACGGGGCGGGGACGGAAAAAGGGGCGGGGACGGAAAAAGGAACGGGGACGGAAAAAGGAACGGGGACGGAAAAAGGAACAGGAAAGGAAAGGGTGGCTGATCAGCGACCGAGTCTTGGGAATACGCGACCGTCGATCGGTTGGTGGGTAGCGATGATCCGCGGTTCAGGACCGTCCTGAAGCCGAACCATCACCCGCGAAGGGCCGGTCTTTCGGCATCGATGTGGGATCGAAGGATCTGCCGGTCACGGCCATTCGAACCAGACTGTCACACCCCGTGGTTCACCATGCCGGCCCACCCCGTGGTTCACCATGCCGGCCGCCAGATGATGAGTCGGCCAGATGATGAGTCGGCAAGGAGCCGTTACCCACACATGCTCCAAGGGCGGCACGGCCACTGGCCATCCAACACGGGCAATCCAAAGGGACGATCAGCACTCGACGATCGGCGGGCGACCAAAAGCGGGTGATGGGATTCGAACCCACGACAACCACGTTGGCAACGTGGTGCTCTACCAACTGAGCTACACCCGCGGATGCGGCGCCGAGGCGACCGTGCCATCCTGAAGCCCCGCGATTATAGGGCAGCAGGGGGTGGCCGCAAGGTCAAGCGGATGGGCAGCCTGGGCCGGCGCGGGGGGTGGGGGGATCGATTGGAGATCGTTATCCACGCCGTACAATTCGCACCCTGGGTGGGGCCTCGGCTCTCGGGGTGCGGGGGCCGCCATCACCCGGGCCCGGGTGCGAGGGGCCGGCCGGACGGCACGGTCCGTAAAGCCCGGACGGCACGCCGCCGGGGATGGATCGGAACACCGTCAGGATGCGGGAGGGATGCCGTGATTGTCCGCCTGACGGTGTTGGCCCCGGAACAAGGCCGCGGCACGTTCTCCCTGCGGCTGCCATTTGCCGCCGGCCGGGCCCCGGATGCGAAGCTCCGCATCCAGCACGAACGGGTGAGCCGCCGCCATTGTGAGTTTTTCGAGCAGGAGGGCACGGTCCATGTCCGCGACCTCGGCTCCACCAATGGCACGATGGTGGACGACGTGCCGGTGGACCCAGCCCTGCCGATGGCACTCGCCCCAGGGGCGGTGATCCGCCTTGGCCACGTCTCGATCCGGATCGACTACGACCCCTTCGCGGAAGCCCCGACCATGCCACTCGATGCCGACACGGCTTCCCGACTTGCACTGCCGAACGCCACCGGTGCCGCTGGTGGCGATCCAGACGGGCCCACCACAGACGGGGAACTGGAACGCTTCCTGCGCCGGCTGACGGGGATTTGACTTGCGCCGGCTGACGGGGATGTGACCTGCGCCGGCTGTGTGAGCGTGCCAGCGAGGCCGGCTCCCCAGCGGGCTATTTGCGCGCCCCACGGGCCTTGGGATCGGGAGGGGCCAGCGGCTTGGCGAGCGTGATCTTGATTTCAGAGGCGAGCAACTGCCCGATCTGGTAGTACGTGCCATCGACCTCGACCGAGTCGTCCTTGTCGACGATCGCGAGGTTCGTGGTGTCGACCACCAGTTCCGCATCCTCGGGCACGGTGAACTCGAACCGGTCTTTGCCGATGAGCACCGTCACCGTGGTGCCGTCCACGGTGCGGATCAGGCCGTTGATCGTGTAGAGGCCAGCCGGCCGCCGCCCCACCACCTTCTTGCCCCCCGTCTCGAGCCCCAGTCCCGGCGCCGTCACACTCGGCGTGCCCCCGCCGGTGAAGGTCACCTTGACGACCGGTTCGGTGACCTTGCCGAACTCATCGAGCGTGGCGGAGAAGCGGATGAACTGCCGCGGTGCCAGCATCGCCCGGGTCGCCGATCCGGTCACCTGGATCGTGGCGTTGCCGGTGGGCACGACGCGCCACACCGTGGTGCTCTCCCGCGGCAGCCGCAGCGCGAGCATGCCGGGCGACTTGTCGACCACCACACCCTGCCGCTGGTCCTCCTTGAGCCGCTGCGGTTCGGGGCGGCCCGGTATCTGGCCGAACAGGACCTGGCCGAATAGCGGCGGAGAACAGGCTGCGAACCAGATCGCACCCGCCACGGCAGCCAGGCGGGCTCGGGCCGGCGAAGAACGGCGGAGATATGGCACAGATTGCCTCCTCGACGGGCCACAGGGTGGACACTGCGGATCGTTGTGACACTATACAGTTGTCAGTCCGTGGCCCGCGACCTGCCGGTGCCGACCGTCCCTTCCTTTCTGCCATGACAGACTCCCCCCGCCGGGTCACCGTGCTCGAT
>SXWA01000062.1 GCA_005791575.1 Planctomycetaceae bacterium | reverse complement strand
GGCGAGGGAGGAACTTTGGCCACTAGAAAACCTGCGCTTTTCACGGGAGTTGCACTCCCGGCACCTCCTCCATGAGGTGCCGCAGGCTGTGTGGCCACAGCCTGCTAGCGCGTTGCCGCCTTGGCGCGGGGCTGCCGCTTCGGCTGGTCGCGCTCCGGGTCGTGGCCCGCGTTCGGGGTCGGGAGCTGGGCGCCGACAGCCGCCAGCCAGGCGTCGAGCCGGGCCGTCAGTTCGGCGACACGGCGCGGTTCCTCCGTGGCGCGGTCACGGGTTTCGCCCGGGTCGCTGGCCAGATCGAACAGCTCGCGCCGCCCGTCCTCGTAGAACCGCACCAGCCGCCAGTCACCCGCCCGGATCGCCGAGTAGGGGGTGGCACCGCCGGGATGGTAGTGCGGGTAGTGCCAGTAGAGCGCGTCGCGATCGAGCGCCCCGCCGCGGAGCACGGGCGCCAGGCTGACGCCGTCGAGGGGTTGCCCCGGCGCCGCACCCACTCCGGTCAAGTCGAGGATCGTCGCGGCGATGTCGGGGGTGATCGCCGGCACGGCGGTCGTGCTGCCCGGCGCCGTCACCCCGGGCCACGACACGATCAACGGCACGCGCACGCCCCCTTCGTAGGCCGAGCCCTTGCCGGCGCGGAGCGGGGCGTTGTCGGTGATCGGGAGGAGGCCGCCGTTGTCGGCGGTGAAGACGATCGCCGTCGACTCGCGGAGGCCGAGCCGGTCGAGCGCGGCGACGATCCGTCCCAGCGCGTCATCGACGCTCTCGACCATCGCCCCGTACTTCGCGTTCGCGTGCCGCGGATTGCCCCCCGGCGCCGGGCCGGCGGCGTACGTCGCGACCACTGCCTCCTTGGCCTGGAGCGGCGTGTGGACGCAGTAGTGAGGCAGGTAGAGGAAAAACGGCGCGTCGCGGTGGGCTTCGATGAACGCCACCGCCTCGGCCGCCTCGCGGTCGGTGAGGTATTCCCCCGCCGGGCCGTCGGCGAGCGTCGCGATTCCGTAGGGGGAGAAGTAGCTCGGTGGCTGGCCACGGTCGGTGCCACCCCGGTTGATGTCGAAGCCCTGCTCCGTGGGCGAGAGTCCCGCGCCCCCCAGATGCCACTTGCCGATGCTCGCCGTGGCGTAGCCGGCCCCCTTGAGCCGTTCGGCGATCGTGACCGTCTCCACGGGAAGCTGCTTCTGCCAGTCGGGGATCTTCAGTTTCGCGAACGGCCGCTCGTGGCCGGCGATCCAGTCGGTGACATGCAGCCGGGCGGGGTACTGCCCGGTGAGCAGCGCCGCACGCGTGGGGCTGCAGACGGTGCAGGCGGAGTAGCCGGCAAGGAATCGCATCCCTGACGCGGCGAGACGGTCGACGTGCGGCGTCTTGTAGAACGTGCTCCCCTGGCAGGAGAGATCGCTCCAGCCCATGTCGTCGACGAGGACGACGATCACGTTGGGTGTGCCCGCGCGGGCCGAGTTCCGCGCCGGCTGTGGCGCGGCCCCGGGCTGCCCCGCGCCCGGCTTCTCGAGCGGCACGGTCACCGGCCAGCCGGGATACTCCTGCGGCACGCCGCCGACCCGCTCGGGAAAGCGCGGCCAGCAGTGGAACGCCACGGTTTCGGCGGGAAAGTCCCAGACCGCGGCGCCGAAGCCGTCGCCCCGTTTCTTCTCGTCGGTGCGGTCGGCGGGATTGGCGTAGGCGGCGATCGAGATCCGGTTGCCGAGGCCGTCGCGGTAATCGCCGGTCCAGGGGAGCGGGCTGCCGGCGACCGGGTTGGCGCCCGGCTGTTCGTCCGCGGGATGCCACCAGCGCCCGTAGACGGTGTTGACCAGGGCGGGCGACGTGAACGCCCAGGGCCCGTCGCGGAACGCGTCGATCCCGTGCTGCACCACCACCGCGAGGTGCTGGTCGCCGCAGAGATGGACGGCGCCTGCGCGCTTGATGAGCCGGAGGGCGGCGTTGCGCCCCGCTTGCGGCCAGCCGTTGCAGTCGAGGTCGGCCAGCAACCGGTTGCCCGGGTCGCCATGGAGGTGGACCGCGCCGCAGAAGGCGGTCTGCGAGAGGACGGCCTTGGCGCGGACGCCGGAGGTGTCGCCGGCCCAGTCTGCGAGCCAGTCGAGCTGGCGCTGCCCGAGGAGTTCGAGTCCCGCCAGGTCGATCGCTGCCCGGTCGTAGGCCGGGTCGGTGATGTGGTCGGGGCGCGGGCCGAGCTGCGGGATCGTGCCCGCCGGTCCGGTCTTGAACTTCCGGTCTTCGAGGATCGCGAAGTCGACGCCGCCGAGCACCAGGCGGGTGAAGTAGACCGTGATCCCCTGCCCGACCGGTGCCGGATCGACCGGATCGGGGAGGTGCCAGGTCTGCTGGCGCTGGACCATGTTCACGTAGGCGGCGGGGTAGTAGTAGCCGCCGTCGGCGCCGTTCTTGTCGAGGGCGCGCTTGCCGCCGGCGCCCCACAGGTTCGGGTGGCCGACGTCGTGGTCGTCGGGGATCGTCACCGTCGGCCGGTCGCGGATCACGTCGCGGAACTGGAGGCCGAACTCGATCCAGCCGACCGTGTGCTGGGTGTGGCGGTAGGTCTGGTCGCCGGCGAAGAAGAGCAGGTCGGGGTCGGCCTCACGGAGGCTCTTCACCAACTCCTCGCGCGGCCCGGGGGTGCTGGTCGAGTTGCAGCTCATCACCGCCACGGCGATCCGCGCCTTCTCCTTCGGGTCACGGCGGACCGTCCCGGAAAACGTCGCCTCGGCGCCGTGCCGCACCCGGTAGGGGATGTCGCGCGAGGTGTCCCAGTCGTCGACGCGGAAGTGGGCGTCCCAGCCGGGATAGAGCACCGGGCTGCGGGCGACTTCCTTCCACCCACTGCCGTCGTCGATCTCGAGCCTGGCCTCGAGCGCCTCCCCCGGCTTCAGTGGAAAGAGCTGGGCCGTGAGCTTGAGCGTGCCGCGGGCCGGATGAGGTGCGGCGGGTGGAGGCACGGTCACGGTGTACAGAGCGAAGGCGATGACGTC
This sequence comes from Planctomycetaceae bacterium, assembly GCA_005791575.1. Classification (GTDB taxonomy): domain Bacteria; phylum Planctomycetota; class Planctomycetia; order Pirellulales; family UBA1268; genus F1-20-MAGs016. Next base: position 19,475 of record SXWA01000062.1, on the reverse strand, counting down.
GCTCCGCGGCACGTCGAGGGGAAAGGGGCGGGCGGCTTTGGCGTTTTTCCGGCCGTCACCCGGCTGCGCACGCTCCGGGGTCCACCAGGCCCCGGTCGCCCAGCCGTCGAGCGCGGGCCACTCGGCGCCGAACGGAGCGGGGTCGGGCAGATCGGGCACCGGCGGCGCGGCCGGGCCCTGCGGCGAACCGAGCAGCAACGCACCCAGCACGGCCCCGGTAGCGAGGAGACGATTCATGTTCACAGCCCTTGTTTACAAGCCCTCGTCTGCAAGCCCTTGTCTGACAGGGGGTTGTCTGACAGGGAGTTGTCTGACAGGGATTTCGGTGGTCCCCCGTCGGTCGCACGGCGGCCGGCCACGAATCGCGGCAGCGGCGTCGGTCTCTTTCCGGGCGACCGCGAAGATGGGTTATCACGGGGGCCGCATCCGGTGTGCAACCCGCGTGCTGCGTCATGCCAGTCCCTGAGCGTTCCGTTGCCGGCCCCGATCGCGGCATCGTGCGGCCACGCGAGGACGTGGAGTCGTGCCGGCGTCGATCGGCTGATCGGACGTGACCCGGAGCGACTTTCCAGTCATGATCGGTTCTCGCCCGCTACCAGCCCGTGGCCAAAGTCCATCCCTGGCCTTTGGCGACCCGAAATGCTGCGCTTTTCACGGGAGCTGCGCTCCCGGCACCTCATCCGTGAGGTGCAGTAGGCTATTTGTCCGCAGCCCGCTACCCCCAGGGAGTCCTCCACGATGCGTGTCCACACGGTGTCTTCGCGAGTGTTGACCGGATGGCTGTCGCTTGCCGGTCTTTCCTCGATTGATCCTGCCAGGGCTGACGACGCCGTGGCCGCGTCGCCTCCGGCGGTGGTCGCCGTGCGCGTGGCCGACGACCAGGCGGGTGACGCGGCCCGTCAGGTGACGATCGTCGCCGACGACGTGGCCGGCGCGGAGGGGGCCGCGGGAGCGCCGACCTCCAAACGGATCACGATCCGCGTCGTCGGCGACGCGGCGACGGTGGTCGCCGACGCTGGGGCCGGCGGCGACGGCGCCGCGAAGAAACGCGTCCCCTACATCGGCGTGGCGACGAGCCCCGTCTCGGCTCCCGTCCGTGCGCAGACGGGGTTGTCCGAGGATATCGGGCTGGCGATCGATGCCGTCACGCCGGGCAGCCCCGCGGCCGCGGCCGAACTCGTGCCGTTCGACGTGCTCACCAAGTACGACGATCAGATCCTCTGTGCCGCGGTGCAGCTCTCGGCCTTGGTCAAGCGCACCGGCACGGGCAACACCGCCACACTCACCGTGCTCCGCGGCGGCAAAGAGATGACAGTGCCTGTGAAGATCGGTGAGCGGGAAGCCGACGTGACGATGCAGGTGATGGCGGCGCCGGGAATGCCGGGAATGGGGTTTGGTCAAGGTGGTGTCGCGATCACGAATATCGTGCCGGGGCAGGGGCTCGATCAGGCGGCCCTCGAGCGACTCACGGAGTGGGCCAAGAGTGGTGGCGTGTGGCAGGGGCAAGTGCAGGGGGTGGTGCCGCTGCCCGGCGGTCCTCCCGGGATCATGCCCCCGCCGGTGCCTCCGGTGCCGGTTCCCGGCGGCAACCAGCGCTGGCTGTTCATCAATCCCAATGGCCCCCCTGCGGGAAGTGGAGTGACTCCCGGAACGCCGGGCGCGGTGCAGTCGCAGAGCCAGTCGATCTCGGTGTTTTCCAGCGCCGAGGGACGGGTCGAACTGCGGACCGTCAACGGCAAGAAAACCGTGAGCGTGTTCGATGCCGCAGGCAAGGAGCAGTATGCCGGTCCCTACGACACCGACGCCGACCGGGCCGCCGTGCCCGAAGCGCTTCGTGACCGCGTCGAGAAGGCGGTCGCTGCTTCCGACGGGGTGCGGGTCGATCCCGCACAAGCGACCGGGAAGCCGGCCAAGAAGATCAGCTTGTAGGTTTCCTGTCCCCGCGTGCGACGGAGCGAGGGGATCGGTGCGAGCTCGAGCGAGTGGGGGCTCGGTCCTCCGAGGCCCTCGAAGCGAGACTCGTACCGTCCCCGAGAGGGGCACCGCACGATGTCAAACCGGGTCCGCGCGGCGGTGCACCGCCCGGGATGGCAGCAGTTCCTGCTCGCGGCCGGGGCGGCCGGACTCGCGACGAACTGCCGCCAGTCCCGGGCTCCGCCGGCGACGGGGTGGGATCACCTCTGCCCCCGCGCCCCGCGCGCGACCGAGCGAGGGGAGCGGCAAACGCTCGACGAGCGTGAGGCCGCCCCGGCCTCAGCGAGGAGACTTTTGCCGTCCCCGAGCGGATCAACCCGGCTGTGCGTGAAGACGAGCGTTGCGAGGGCCCGTCCGCTGGAAGAAGCGAGGCACCGCCGGACCCTGGGGTCGCTGGCAGGCACCGTCGCGCGCGGTGACAATCCCCCAGGGATCGCCGACACCCGGGGAGTCGTTCGATGGTCGTTTCCAAGACCGTGCGGTGGTGCATCGCCGCCGCGTGCGCCGTCGTTGTGTGTGGCGTGCCGTGTGCCCGGGCCGCCGAACCCGCCACGCCGCCGAACGTCGTCCTCATCGTCTCCGACGACCAGCACTGGCGCGACTACGGCTTCATGGGCCATGAGCACCTGCGCACGCCGCACCTCGACCGGCTGGCGCGGGAGAGCCTCGTCTTCCCGCGCGGCTACGTCACCAGCAGCCTCTGCTGCCCGAGCCTGGCGGCGCTGATCACCGGCCGCTATCCGCACGAGACCGGGATCGTCGGCAACGATCCGCCGGGCACCGACGGCCCGCGGACCACCCCCGCGGCGAAGGGCGCGTTCGCCGCCGGCCGCGAGGCGCTCAACCGCAAGCTCGACGCCTTCCCGACGCTGCCGAAACTGCTCGCCGGCGCCGGCTACGACAGCCTCCAGACCGGCAAATGGTGGCAAGGGGATTTCCACCGCGGGGGCTTCACCGCGGGAATGACGCGCGGCGAACGCCATGGCGACGACGGCCTGGCGATCGGCCGCCGGACGATGGCCCCGATCGAGGAGTTCGTCCGGGCGACGCGCTCGGCGGGGAAGCCGTTCTTCGTCTGGTACGCGCCGATGCTCCCCCACGACCCCCACGATCCGCCGGCCGAATTGGTCGAGCACTACCGGGGGCTGACGCCGAGCGTCCACGTGGCGCGCTACTGGGGTAACGTCGAGCGCTTCGACCGCACGGTCGGCGACCTGCTCGGGTTTCTCGACCGCGAGGGGCTCGCCGCCGACACGCTCGTGGTCTACGTCACCGACAACGGCTGGATCCAAAACCCCGACAACCCCCGCTTCGCGCCGCGCTCCAAGCTCTCCCCCTACGACGGCGGCCTGCGGACGCCGATCATGCTCCGCCAGCCGGGGCGGGTTGCCCCCGGCACCTGCGACACGCCGGTGTCGAGCGTCGACATCCTCCCCACGGTGCTCACCGCCTGCGGCGTGGCGCCGCCACCGGCTCTGCCGGGGGTGAATCTGCTCGATCCGGCTGCGGTCGCGGCGCGGGAGAGCGTGTGCGGCGAGTGCTTCACCCACACGCTGGTCGCTGCCGACGATCCGGCGCGGAGCCTGCTGTGGCGCTGGATCGTGCGCGGGCGCTGGAAGCTGATCGTACCGGTGGCGGCCGATCGGGCCGCCGCCACGGTGCCCCCCGAGGGGCGCCTCATCGACGGGGAGTCGCGGGCCCGTCTCGAGCGCGGCGAGGTCGAACTCTACGACGTCGCCGCCGATCCCGCCGAGGCGACCAACCTCGCCGCCGCCCACCCCGACATCGTCCGGGAGTTGCGGGGGGCGGTCGACGCATGGTGGAATCCCTTTCCGCCGGCGGTCCCGGCGGGGCCCAGGGGAGACCACTGACATGGTGCGCGGCAGCTGCGGCGGGATCGTCGGCTGGCTGGTGGTGGCGATCGTCCCGGCGGCGCTGGCCGACCAACCGGCGGCGCAGAACTGGCCCGGCTGGCGCGGACCGACGCTCGACGGCGTGGCGGCCGGCAGCGGCTATGCCACCCGCTGGAGCCCCACCGAGAACGTCCGCTGGAAAGTGACGCTTCCCGGGCTCGGGGCGAGCACGCCGGTGGTCTGGGGCGACAGGCTCGTGCTCACCTGCAGCATCGACGGCCACGACGCCGCCGTCTGCTACTCGCGCGACGGCAAGGAACTGTGGCGGACGAACCTCGGCTCGGCGAAGCCGGGAAAGCACAAGAAGGCGACCGGGGCCAACTCCTCGCCGGTCACCGACGGCCGCCATGTGTGGGTCTATTTCAAGAGCGGCGAACTGGCCTGCCTCGACCTCGCCGACGGCGCCGTGCGCTGGAAGGCGAATCTCCAGGAGCAGTTCGGCGAGGACACGCTGTGGTGGGACCTGGGGACGTCGCCGGTGCTTTCGGCGAAGGCGGTGGTCGTGGCGGTGATGCAGAGCGGGCCGAGCTACCTCGCGGCCTTCGACCGCGCGACGGGGAAGCTCCTCTGGAAGCAGGATCGGCTCCTCGGCGCGCCCGAGGAGGCGGCGCAGAGCTACTCCACGCCGCTGGTCGTGGCGGGTGATGCCGCCAAGGGGGAGCCGGCCGAGATGCTCGTCGTTCTCGGGGCCGATCATGTCACTGCGCACGACGCCGCCGATGGCCGCGAGATCTGGCGGGTCGGCGGGCTCAATCCCGGTGGCGAAAGGTTCTTCCGTTCGATCGCCTCGCCGGTGATCGCCGGCGACCATGTGATCGCCCCCTACGCCCGTGGCAGCACGCTGACTGCCATCCGCCGCGGTGGGAAGGGGGACGTGACCGCGACCCACGTCGCCTGGGTGCGGAAGGACCTCGGCGCCGACGTCCCCACCCCGACGGCGAAAGACGGCAAGGTCTACGTCTGCACCGACAGGGGAACCGTCGCCTGCCTCGATGCCGCCACCGGCAAGACACTCTGGAGTGGCGAGGTGGAGAAGAACCGCAACGCCTACAGCGCCTCGCCGATCCTCGTCGACGGCCGCCTCGTCGTCACACGCGAGGACGGGGCGACGGCCGTGATCGACGTCGGGGACGGTTTCAAGGTGATCGGCGGTGGGAACGTCGACGAGATGACGGTGGCCACGCCGGTCTGCGTCGACGGCCGGATCTACCTGCGGACACACGACAGCCTGTGGTGCATCGCCGGCAACTGACGGCCCGCCGGGCCCACCGTGGTGAGACCGGGCCGATCCTGGGGAGACTGTGATGACGATGGCACATGGTTCGTTGCGTCGGGCTTGGGCCGGCGCCCTCGCCTGTGGGCTGCTGGTCGTCGCGGGTGCGGCGCGGGCCGCCGATCCGGCGCGGCTCTTGGTGGTGACCGTCACCACCGGGTTCCGCCACGGGTCGATCGCGACCGCCGAGCCGGTGCTCGAGCAACTCGGCCGGGAGAGCGGCCTGTTCCACGTCGACTTTCTCCGCCTTCCGCCGGGGCGTCCCGGCCGGCCGGCCGATCCGAAGCGCGGGGCCGGCACCTCCGACGCCGACTGGGAGAAGCAGCAGGCAGACCACCGCGCCGCGCTCGAACAGCACCGTGTCGCCGACGGCGCCTGGTTCGCCGGCTTGAAGGACCAGTTCGCCAAGGCGTTCGCCCCGGAGTCGCTCGCCCATTTCGACGGCGTGGTCTTCGCCAGCACCACCGGTGACGACCTGCCGATCCCCGACCTGCCGGCGTTTCTCGGGTGGGTGCGCTCGGGGAAGGCGTTCATCGGCGTCCATGCCGCCACCGACACCCTCAAGCGGACCGACGCCTACGTCGATTTCGTCGGCGGGGCCTTCGCCGGCCATCCGTGGAATGCCGGCGGCGAGCACGGCTTCGTGGTCGACGAGCCGGGCCACCGCCTGGTGGCGATGTTCCCGGAGCGGTTCCGCTGGAAGGACGAGATCTACCAGTACGACCAGCGCTTCAAGCCGGACAACGTCCGCGTGCTGCTCAGCCTCGACATGGCGGCGAGCAACCCGAAGGAGCCGTGGCACGTGCCGGTGAGCTGGATCCGGGAGGAAGGCAAGGGGCGGGTGTTCTCGACGAACCTCGGCCACAACGACGCCACCTGGAAGGATCCGGTGTTCCAGAAGCACCTCACCGAGGGGATCGCCTGGGCGCTGGGGCGGTTCGACGCCCCGGCCACCCCCAATCCCCGGGTCCAGGCGGCGGAATACCTCCGCTCCGTGCTCGCCGCCGCGTGCGCCGCCACCGGGGCCGATCACGACGAGCTGCGTGCGAAAGCCGATGCCCGTATCAAGGCCGAGCCGGGCTGGGCGGAGGGACTGAGGCCGCGGCTCGTCGCCCTCCGCGACCAGCCGGCGGAGAAGCGCGCCGAGGGCTACGCCGCGCTCGTCGCCGAGATCCGTGCGGCGCCGGCGAAGGCGGCCGCCGCGGGGCGCCGCAAGAACGTGCTTCTCGTGATGTGCGACGACCTGTGCTGCGCGCTTGGTGCCTATGGCGATGCCACCGCCAGGTCGCCGGCGATCGACGCGCTGGCCGCCCGCGGCGTGCGCTTCGACCGGGCGTATTGCCAGTTCCCGCTGTGCAATCCGTCGCGGTCGAGCATGCTCACCGGCCGCCGGCCGCAGCACACGACGGTGATCGACAACGCGGTCCACTTCCGCACCGTCGCCCCCGACGTGGTGACGCTGCCGCAGGCGTTCCGCGGGGCCGGTTACCGGGTGGAGCGGATCGGGAAGCTCTACCACTACGGGGTGCCCAAGGAGATCGGCACCGACGGCCTCGACGATCCGCCGAGCTGGGATGCGGTGTTCAATCCCAAGGGTCGCGACGTGGCCGACGAGTCGCTGATCTTCACGCTCGCGCCCGGCCAGTTCGGCGGCACGGTCAGCTGGCTGGCCGCCGACGGTGCTCCCGAGGAGCAGACCGACGCCATCGGCGCCGCCCACGCCGAGCGCCGCCTCGAAGCCTTCGCCCAGGCCGGCACGCCTTTTTTCCTGGCCGTCGGCTTCTACCGGCCGCACACCCCCTACGTGGCCCCGAAGGCCTTTTTCACCCGCCACCCGATCGACACCGTCCGTCTGCCGGATGTACCGCCCGATCACGACGCCGGCGTGCCCCCGGCCGCGATCGCCAGCCGCAAGAAGGAGCAGGACCGGCTGGTCGGCGATCTCGGCCGCGAGGCGCTCCAGGCCTACCGGGCGAGCGTGAGCTTCGTCGACGAGCAGGTGGGCAAGGTGGTCGGGGCGCTCGACCGGCTCGGTCTGGCCGACGACACGATCGTGGTCTTCACCAGCGACCACGGCTACCACCTCGGCGAGCACGGGCTGTGGCAGAAACGCAGCCTGTTCGAGGAGAGCGCGCGGGTGCCGCTGGTGATCTGTGCGCCGGGCGGGGCCCGCGCGGTGCGCAGCCACACCGTGGAGCTGATCGACCTGGCGCCGACGCTGTGCGAGTTGGCGGGGGTGGAGCCGCCGGCCGGCCTCGACGGCCGCAGCCTCGCCGCGCTCGTCCGGGCCGACGGCGACGTGGCCCGGTTCCCGGACCGCCCGGCATTCACCGAGGTCGATCGGGGCGGGCCCAAGGAGCGCGGGGCGGGCGGGCGCAGCGTGCGGAGCGGAAAGTGGCGCTATATCGAATGGCACGACGCCCAGGGGCGCCCCACGGGCAGGCAACTCTACGACCACGACACCGATCCGCACGAGGCGCGGAACCTGGCCGCCGACCCGGCCCATGCCGCCACGGTGGCGGACCTGTCGAAGGCGATCGCCACGTGCTACGCGGCACGACCGCTCGCGCAGGCGGCGGCAGTGGGCCGCTGACCGCCGGTGCCGTCGGACTTCCGAGGAGGACCAGGGATGAGCCGATGGCAGATGTGGTGCGGGCTGGCAGGGTGTCGCACGACCCGGTCAGCTGCCCTGTTCCCCGCGATCACGGCGGCGGCCAATCCGGGCCGCACCGCGGTGAGCGCAGCCCTCCGGCCCGGCTGGCTGTGGGTCCAGGTGCGGCTGGTGGCGGCATGCGCGGGAATGGCCCTCACGACGCTGCGCGTCGCGGTGACGGTCCACGGCCTGCTGCTGTTCACGCTGTTGGCCCGCTTTGCGGCTGCTGACGCTCAGCCCGGCGCTGGCGGCACCGCCGCCCGCCCCCCCGACGTGCTCGTGATCCTCGCCGACGACCTCGGCTTCTCCGATGTCGGCGCCTACGGCGGGGAGATCGCTACGCCACACCTCGATCGTCTTGCGGCCGGTGGCGTGCGCTTCACGCAGGGCTATTCCACTTCGCGCTGTTGGCCAAGCCGCGCGGCCCTGCTGACCGGCTTCTACGCCCAGTCGGTCAACCGCGACGCGCTGCCGGTTGGAGCCGGGGCGGCTGGGGGGCGGCCGGCTGCGAGTGGGGCCGGCGGCAAAGCCGGTAGCCAAGGGACGCGGCCCCCGTGGGGGAAGCTGCTGCCGCAGCGGCTCGCGCCGGCGGGATACCGCGCGTACCACTCGGGCAAATGGCATGTCGATGGCGATCCGCGCGGCAGCGGGTTTGCCCGCTCGCTCGACGTCACCGGCAAGGGGCAGAGCAACTTCTTCGACCCCACCGGCATCACTGACGACGGCCAGCCGATCACCGCCGGCGAAGGCTTCTATGCGACGACCGCCATCGGTGACCACGCGGTCGCGTGCCTCGACGAGCACCTCCGCGACCATGCGGCCAGCCCCTTCTTCCACTATGTCGCCTTCACGGCCCCCCACTTCCCGCTCCAGGCGCCCGCGGAGCGGATCGCGGCCGTCGGGGCGCGCTACCGTGCCGGGTGGAACGCCATCCGGAAGGAGCGTCAGGGGAGGATCGCCGCCGCGGGGATCGTGACGACCGCCCCGGCGGCGCTGGAGCCGGCGATCGGCCCCCCCTATCCGTTCCCCAAGGCGCTCGAGGCACTCGGGCCGGGGGAGACTGACCGGCCGCTGCCGTGGGACTCGCTCACGGCGGAGCAGCGCGACTTCCAGGCGGCGAAGATGGCGATCCATGCCGCGATGGTCGAGGCGATGGATCACGAGATCGGGCGGATCATCGCCCGGCTGGAAGCCGCCGGACGGCTCGCCAACACGCTCATCCTCTTCGCCAGCGACAACGGCGCCTCCGCCGAGATCATGGTCCGGGGCGAGGGGCACGACCGCGCGGCACCGGCCGGGTCGCGGCCGACGTTCCTCTGCCTCGGCCCGGGCTGGTCGAGTTGTGCGAACACGCCGTTTCGGCGGCACAAGACCTGGGTCCACGAAGGGGGCATCGCCTCCCCGTGGATCGTCCACTGGCCGGCGCGGATCGGCGCCGGGGGAGGGCTGCGCACACAGCCGGTGCATCTGATCGACGTCACACCGACCGTCCTCGAGGCGGCCGGGATCCCCTCTCATGATGCGCCCCCGGCGGCCCCCGGCAGCACCCCGGCCGTGCCGCCGTTGCAGGGGCGCAGCTTCCTCCGGGCCCTCGCCGATCCGGCGGCGCCGCCGGCGCACGAGAGCCTGTGGTGGTGCCATGAAGGGCACCGCGCGGTGCGCGTCGGCGACTGGAAACTCGTCGCCGCCAAGGGAGACCCGTGGGAGCTCTACGACCTCGCCACCGACCGCTGCGAGACCCACGACCGCGCCGCCGATGAGCCCGAGCGCGTCGCGGCGCTGGCCCGCCGCTGGGAGGAGATCGCCGCGGAGTGTGCGGCGCTGGCGGCGGGCCCTCCGGCCGTGGCACCGTCCGACAAGTCACCGTCAGCAGCGGCCCCGCCACCGGCAGGCGCGCCGCGTCGGCCGCCGAACGTGGTGATCGTCTTCGCCGACGACCTCGGCTACGGCGATCCCGGCTGCTACGGCGGCACCCGCGCCCCCACGCCGCACATCGACCGCCTCGCGCGCGAGGGGGTGCGCTGCACCGACTTCCACGTAGCCCAGCCGGTCTGCTCGGCGTCGCGCGCCGCGTTGCTCACCGGGTGCTACCCCAACCGCGTCTCGATCGCCGGCGCACTTGGGCCGAACGCGCGCCACGGGATCGCCGCCGCGGAGACGACGCTGGCGGAGCTGCTCGCCGGCCGCGGCTACGCCACGGCGGCGGTGGGCAAATGGCACCTCGGCCACCATCCGCAGTTCCTGCCGCTGCGGCACGGCTTCGGCGAGTATCTCGGGCTGCCCTACTCCAACGACATGTGGCCGCATCATCCCGAGACGAAGCCGGGCAGCTACCCGCCCCTGCCGCTGATCGACGGCGAGACGGTGATCGATGCCGACGTGACCCCCGCGGAGCAGGCCACGCTTCCCGCCCGCTACGCCGCCCGGGCGGTCGACTTCATCGAGCGGGCCGGCCGTGGCGAGAAGCCGTTTTTCCTCTATCTGGCCCATGCGATGCCGCACGTGCCGCTGTTCGCCGGTGAGGCGTTCCGCGGGACGACCACCGGCGGGCTCTATGGCGACGTCCTCGCCGAGATCGATGCCTCGGTCGGGGCGGTTCTCGCCGCGCTCGAACGCACCGGCCATGCCGACGACACGCTCGTGATCTTCACCAGCGACAACGGTCCCTGGCTCTCCTACGGCGACCACGGCGGCAGTGCCGGGGGCTTGCGCGAGGGGAAGGGGACGGTCTTCGAGGGGGGGGTGCGCGTCCCCTGCGTGGCGCGCTTGCCCGGGGTGCTGCCGGCGGGCCGCGAGTGTGCCGCACCGCTGATGACGATCGACATCCTCCCCACGGTCGCCGCGCTGACAGGCGCGCCCCTGCCCAGCGACGAGGCGGGCTCCTGTCTTCTGGCCGGCCGGCGCATCGACGGCCACGACCGTCTGGCGAGCCTCTGCGGCCGCGACGATCCGGCCGGCACCGAGCCTGCCTACGGTTTCTGGTATGCCGACAACCAGCTCCAGGCGGTGCGTCAGGGGCGCTGGAAGCTCATGCTCCCCCACACCGCGCGGACGATGGCGGGGCAGGAGCCCGGCAAGGGGGGCACGCCGGGAAAGTACCGGCCGCTGCCGGTGGCGCAGATGCTCTTCGATCTCGAGGCCGATCCGGCCGAGGAGCGCGACGTGGCCGCCGGCCATCCCGCTGTCGTGACGCGTCTCGAGCGCCTGGCGGAAGCCTACCGCGCGGAACTGGGCGACTCGCTCACGAAGCGCAGCGGTGCGGGGGTCCGCCCCCACGACACACTGCCCGCGGCCGACTCGCCTCCGGCAGCCCTTTCGCCTCCCGCAGCACGGGCCGCGCGCCGGCCCAACATCATCTACGTGATGACCGACGACCAGGGCTATGGCGACATCGCCGCCCACGGCAACCCGGTGATCCGGACCCCGAATCTCGACCGGCTCCATGCCGGGAGCGTGCGGTTCACCGAGTTCCATGCCAGCCCGACCTGCTCCCCGACCCGTGCGGCGCTCTTGACCGGCCGTCATGAATTCCGCTCCGGCGTCACCCACACGATCCTCGAGCGCGAGCGGCTCGCGCTGTCCGCCACCACGCTGCCGGAGCTGCTCCGCGCGGCCGGCTACGCGACCGGGATCTTCGGCAAGTGGCACCTCGGCGACGAAGACGCCTACCAGCCGGGCCAGCGCGGCTTCGATCGCGTGTTCATCCACGGCGCCGGGGGGATCGGCCAGACCTATCCCGGGAGCTGCGGCGACGCGCCGGGCAACCGCTATTTCGATCCGCTGATCCGTAGCGACGGCACGTTCGTGAAGACCGGCGGCTACTGCACCGACGTGTTCTTCGACGCGGCGCTCGCCTGGATCGACGATCGGCGCCGGACCGGAGAGCCGTTCTTCTGCTATCTCACCCCGAACGCGCCGCACGGCCCGCTCGACTGTCCGGCGGGGAGCGACGCGCCGTATCTCGCCGCGCTCGAGGAGGCGGGGATCACCGATCCCGCGAAGCGCGCCGCGATCGCGAAGTTCTACGGCATGATCGCCAACATCGATACCAACGTCGGCCGGCTGCTCGCCGCGCTCGACGAGTGGGGGATCGCCGACGACACGCTCGTCGTCTTCACCACCGACAACGGCACCGCCACCGGCCAGACGGTCTGGAACGCGGGGATGCGCGGGGCGAAGGGGAGCCCATGGCGCGGCGGCACGCGGGTGCCGAGCCTGTGGCGCTGGCCGAAGACGCTGCCGGCCGGGGTCGACGTGGCGGCGGTGACGGCCCATGTCGATGTCCTGCCGACGCTCTGCGAACTCGCCGGGGTGGAGATTCCCGCGCCGGTCGCGGGGCGGCTCGAGGGACGGAGCCTCGTGCCGCTCCTCTTCGATGGCAACGCACCGTGGCCCGACCGGCCACTGGTCACCCACGTCGGGCGCTGGGAGCGGGGGAAGGCTGCGGAGAGCGCCCTGCGCGCCTGCCGGGTGCGCGAGGGGCGCTGGAGCCTCGTCAACGTCGGCGGCACCGCCGCCGACTGGCAGCTCTTCGATACCGTCGCCGATCCCGGCGAGACGACCGACCTGTCGAGCCGCGAGTCGGCGGTGCGCGGACGATTGATCGCGACCTACGCCGCCTGGTGGCAGTCGGTGCAGGGTGACCTCGTCAACGAGGATCGCGATGGGCCGGCGGAGAACCCGTTCAAGACGGCGTTCCACCGGCAATTCGGTGCCGACGCGACCGCGGCGACCGTGGCCGCCGTGCCGCCGCCAACCGGCGACACTCCCCCGCGGCAAACCGCGGCGCAGCGCCGCAAGGCGCAGGCTGCCGCTGAGGCGCCGCCACCGACTCACGCCGACGTGCCCTACGGTCCCCACCCCAAGCAGGTCTTTCATTTCTGGCGCCCACCGGGCGCGACCGCCGCCAACCCCGCTCCGCTCCTGCTCTTCATCCACGGTGGTGGTTGGAACGCCGGTGACCGGCTGAACGGTCTGGCCCCGATGCTGCCGGCGCTCCTCGAGAAGGGGATCGCGGTGGCGAGTGTCGAGTACCGATTCATCAAGGAGGCGATGGACGCCGGGATCGAGCCGCCGGTGCGGGCGCCGCTCCACGACGCCGCCCGGGCCCTGCAGACGCTGCGCCATCGCGCGGCCGAGTTCGCCATCGATCCCGGGCGGGTCGTCGCCAGCGGCGGCTCGGCGGGGGCGTGCACGAGCCTCTGGCTCGCCTTCCACGACGATCTCGCCGACCCGGCGAGTGCCGATCCGGTCGCCCGGCAGTCGACGCGGCTCGCGGGTGCCGCCGTGACCGGGGCCCAGACGACTCTCGATCCGCAGCAGATGCGCGACTGGACCCCCAACAGCCGCTACGGCGGCCATGCCTTCGGCTTCATGAAAAGCCCGCAGGAGCGCGACTCTCAGTTCGCCGAGTTCCTCGCCGCGCGGGACCGGATCCTCCCCTGGATCGCCGAGTACTCCCCCTACGCCCTCGTGACCGCCGACGATCCCCCGGTGGCGCTCTACTACACGGCGCCGCCGGCCCTCGGGCAGGAGCAGAAGGACCCGACGCACACCGCCAACTTCGGCGTCAAACTCCGGGAGCGCCTCGCCGCGGCCGGGGTGCCGTGCGAACTGGTCCATCCCGGCGCGGCCGACGTGCGCCACCCCACGGTGCAGGCGGCGATCGAAGCGCTGCTGTTGGGCGCGCCGGTAAAGCGGTGACCGGGCCCGTGTGACGGGGTCGGCGTGACCTGAATGGGGGAGAAACGAAGCATGAACCGTTCGCTGATGGCCGTCGTCTGGACGGCCGTGTGGGCCGTGCTGGGGATGCCGGCGGTGGTCGTGGCGGCGCCGGCCCGTCCGCCGAACGTCGTCTTCCTGCTCTGCGACGACCTCGGCACGGGGGATGTCGGCTGCCTCGGGTCGAAGGCGGTCCGCACGCCGCACATCGACTCCCTCTTCGCGCGCGGCACCGTGCTCGCCCGGCACTGGGCCGGCAGCGCCGTCTGTGCGCCGAGCCGCTGCGTGCTGATGACCGGCCTCCATCCGGGGCACGGTGCCGTGCGCAGCAACCGCGAGGTGAAACCGGAGGGGCAGGCACCACTCCCGCCGGGCACGGTGACGCTCGCCGGCCTGTTCCGTGCGGCCGGCTATGCCACCGGCGCGTTCGGCAAGTGGGGGCTGGGGGCGCCGGGCAGCGGATCCGAGCCGCTCGACCACGGTTTCGCGCGGTTCTACGGCTACAACTGTCAGCGCGAGGCCCACACCTTCTATCCCCAGCACCTGTGGAGCGACCGCGAGCGCGTCGTGATCGACAACCCGCCGGTGCCGCGCGGGGGCACCGTGCCGGCCGATCCTCCGCCCGGTGACGAGGCCTTCGCCCCGTACCGTGGGAAGACCTATTCGGCCGACCTGATCGCCGGGCAGCACCTGGCGTTTGTCCGTGACCATGCCGCGGAGCCGTTTTTCCTTTATCTGCCCACCACTGTGCCGCACGTGGCGCTGCAGGTTCCCGCCGACGAGCCGTCGCTGGCTGGGTACGAGCGCATCTTCGCCGACGAGCAGCCCTACCTCGGCGGTAAGGGCTACGTCCCCTGCCGGCGGCCGCTGGCCACGTTCGCGGCGATGGTCACGCGCCTCGACAGGGAGGTGGGCCGGCTCGTCGCCCTGCTCGACGAACTGGGGCTGACCGACGACACGATCTTCGTGTTCACCAGTGACAACGGCGCCACGATGCCCGGCGTCGGCGGCCTCGACACGCCGCGGCTGGAGAGCAACGGCAGCCTGCGCGACTGGAAGGGCTCGCCCTACGAAGGGGGCCTGCGCGTGCCGACCGCGGTGGTCTGGCCCGGGAGGATCGCCGCCGGCGCGCGGATCGACGTGCCGACCGGGTGTGAGGACTGGCTGCCGACGCTCCTCGACCTCGCCGGCCTCGCCGAGCGGATCCCGGCCGGGCTCGACGGCACGAGCCTCGCCGGCCTGCTCACCGCCACCACACCACCCCCGGCGGAGCGGATCCTCTACCGCGAGCTCACCGAGGCACGCTGGCAGGCGGTCCTCGCTGCCGGTCCCGGAGGGCAGTGGAAGGCGATCCGCCGCGCCGTCGGTCGGGATCGCGCCGATGAGGCGAAGCCGACCGAGCTCTACGACCTCGGCGCCGATCCGGGTGAAACCCGCGATCTGGCGGCGGAGCGGCCGGAGGTGGTGGGCCGTCTCGAGGCGCTCCTCGACCGCGCGCACGTCCCCCATCCCGACTGGCCGCTTCCCTTCGCCGATGCAGCCAGCCGCGCCCGTCGCGGGGCGGGGGCGGGCCGGCGGCGGCCCAACATCCTCCTGGTCGTCGTCGATGACCAGTCGCCGTTCGACCTCCGCTGCTACGACCCGACCTCGCGGCTCGACACCCCGGTGATCGACCGGCTCGCCCGCGAGGGGATGGTGCTCGACGCCGCCTACCACATGGGCTCGTTCTCGGGGGCGGTCTGCACGCCGTCGCGGCACATGCTGATGTGCGGGCGGACACTCTGGCACCTACCGATCGGACCAGGTGGGCGGCGCGCCGGTCCGGCCGCCGCCCCGCACTGTCCGACCGACATCGCCGACCATTCGCTGGCCGCCGTCTTCAACCGCGCTGGCTACGACACGATGCGGACCTGCAAGGTGGGCAACAGCTATGAGGGGGCCGACCGGCTGTTCACGACGCGCCGCGATGCCACCAAGCGCGGCGGTTCGGCAGCGGAGGGGAGCGCCTGGCACGCCGAGCAGGTGCTCGCCTGGCTCGACGGGCGCGCCGCGGCCGGCGACGACGATCCGTTCCTCGTGTTCCTCGGGTTCTCGCACCCGCACGATACCCGCGATGGCACACCGGAATACCTGGCCCGGTATGGGGCGACGAACCATGCCGATCGGGGCACACTTCCCGTGCTCGATCACCTCACCCCTCCGCTGCCGAGCAACTGGCTCCCGCGCCATCCCTTCGACGACACCGACATGCGGGTCCGCGACGAGATTGCCGTCAGTGGTGTCTGGGAGCGGCGCGACGAGCGCACGATCCGCAACGAGATCGGCCGGCAATTCGCCTGCAGCGCCAACATCGACCACCAGATCGGCCGCGTGCTCGACCGGCTCGAGGCGGCGGGGCAGCTCGACGACACGTGGGTCATCTACACCTCTGATCACGGCATCGCCATCGGCCGCCACGGCCTCCAGGGGAAGCAGAACCTCTACGAGCACACCTGGCGGGTGCCGCTGGTGGTCCGTGGTCCCGGCGTGCCCCCCGGCAGCCGCGCCCCCGGCAACGTCTATCTCCTCGACCTGCTGGCGACGGCGTGCGCGATCGCCGGGATCGATCCCCCAGCTTCGAACGAGGGGCAGAGCTTCCTCCCCGTGCTCCACGGGGCCGTGCCCCGGATCCGCGACCGGCTCTACGGCGCCTACTGCGGCGGGGCCAAGCCGGGAATCCGCAGCCTCCGGCGCGGGAAATGGAAGCTGGTGAAGTACCAGGCGGGTGAGGGAGCGGCGGTGGAGACACAGCTCTTCGACCTCGCCACCAATCCGCACGAACTGCTCGCCGAGCACGGCGCGGCGGAGGTGACGGCGATCACCGGGCGGCCCGCCCGGGTGCCCGGCGGCAACAGCCTGTGGCCAGAGTCCATCCCTGGCCTTTGGCCACCCGAAACGCTGCGCTTTTCACGGGAGCTGCGCGCCCGGCACCTCATCCGTGAAGTGCAGCAGGCTGTGTGGCCACAGCCTGTTAACCGCGCGGCCGACCCGGCGGTCATGGCGACGCGGTTGGATCTCGAGAGGTGCCTGCTCGAGGAGATGGAGCGGCTCGACGATCCGTACCGCTATGCCGATCAGACGGTATCCCCATCCCCCGGTGAGGAAAAACGATGATGACCGGTCGTGCTTGGGTCGCGGCGCTCGCCTTCCTGCTTGCGGGGTTGCCGGCGCGCGCTGCCGAGCGGCCCAACATCCTCTGGTTGGTCGCCGAGGATCTCCCGCCGCGCCTCGGCTGCTATGGGCATGCCGCCGCACGCACCCCGACGCTCGACCGCCTGGCAGCCGGGGGGGTGGTCTTCGAGCGCTGCTATGCCCTGCCGGTCTGCGCCCCGTCGCGGTTCACGCTCGTCACCGGCCTCCACGCCGCCTCCTGCGGGCCGGCCCAGCACATGCGCGCAAGCGCCACACTCCCGCCTGGCATGGTCGGTTTTCCGGAGCTGCTGCGGCGGGCCGGGTACCATACCACCAACAACGCCAAGACCGACTACAACGCCCCGATCGACATCGCCGCCTCCTGGGATGCCTCGTCGCGGAAGGCCGGCTACCGCGACCGGCCCGATCGGAGCCGGCCGTTCTTCGCCGTCTTCAACCATGAGACGACCCACGAGAGTTGCCTGTTTCCCGAGGCCGACGAGCTCCCCTTCCCGCCGACCGACCCGGCCACCGTCGTCCTCCCCCCCTACCTGCCCGACACACCGGAGCTGCGGGCCGACCTTGCCCGGCAGGAGGACCGGATCGCGGTCCTCGATCGGCAGATCGCCGCGAAGCTCGCCGAGCTCGAGGCCTCGGGGGAGGCCGACGACACGATCGTGTTCTTCTACGGCGACAACGGCGGGGTGATCCCGCGGAGCAAGCGGTTCCTCCACTCGACCGGCACGCGCGTGCCGCTGATCGCCCTCTTCCCGCCCAAGTGGGCCCACCTCGCCCCGGCGCCGCCGGGGAGCCGGATCAGCGATCCCGTGGGGTTCGTCGATTTCGCCCCGACTGTGCTGGCACTGGCGGGGGTGGAGATCCCGGCGCGGCTCCCCGGCCGGCCCTTCGCCGGGCCGGGCCGGGCCGCCAACGACTACGTGTTCACCAGCCGCGACCGGATGGACGAGCGCTACGACATGGTCCGGGCGGTGATGGACAAGCGCTGGCTCTACATCCGCAACTTCCGCCCCGATCTCCCCTTCGTGCAGCCGCTGGCCTACAAGTTCCGCGCGCGGGGCTACCGATCGTGGGCGCGCACGGCGCGCGACGGGGGTCTGACAGCCGCCACGGCGGCCTACTGGGGGGAGAAGCCGACCGAGGAGCTCTACGACATCGATGCCGATCCCGGCAGCACGGTCAACCTCGCCGCCGACCCCGCGCACGGCGACACCCTCCGCCGACTCCGCGCCGCCCTCCGTGACCACATGCGCCGCATCCGCGACAACGGGCTGGTGCCCGAGGGCTCGGCCGCCGAGGGGGCGGTCGCGGCGGCGGACGAGGCGCGCTTTCCCATCGAGCGCACGCTCGAGGCCGCGTGGCTGGCCGGCGACCGCGCCGCCGCCGACGTACCGCGGCTCGTGGCCTGGCTCGACGATCCCGCGGAACCGGTCCGCTGGTGGGCCGCGCAGGGTCTGGCGATGCTCGCCAAACGCGGCCCGCCCTCCGCTGCGCTTGGCGAGCGCATCGCCGCGGCGCTGCGCCCCCGTCTCGCCGACGCGAGCGGCGCCGTGCAGGTGGCCGCCGCCGAGGGGCTGATCGGGCTCGGCGAGTCCGCCGGCGCCCTCGCGGCGCTCAGCCGGCAGATCGAGGGACCCAATCCCTGGTTCGCCCTCGCGGCGGGCAACGTCGTCGATCGGATCGGCGCCGCCGCCGCCCCGCTCGAGCCGATCCTCGCCCGGTTCGTCGCGCGGCCGGAGCAGCGCATGGAGGACAAGCGGCCGGCCGCGGTGCGCTATCCCGGCGACGTCATCGCCCACGCCCTGGCGGTGATCCGCGGCGAGACCGAGGCGCTCGTCTACCCGGCCGCCACGGCACCGACCGCGGTCGGCCACACCTCCGGCGCACATGCCCGCGGCCGTTGACGCGCCGCGGGCAACCCGGCGGCGTTCGGCTGCGGACGAGTGACCGACGCGCACTCGTCGCCGGTGTTTGCGGCGCCGGCCGGAGCATCGGTTTCCCCGCGCCCGTTCCTTGCGATCGTGCGCGGCGGGTGTAGGAATGGATGAACCGGTCCGGGGGCGTGGCGCGAGGGGGCAGCCGCTCCGGTTGGTGGGCCGGTCTTTTCTTCACTCGTTTCTCGAGGTCGGAACTCCATCCATGAACGGGGGCCCCCATGTTCGCGCGCGCATGGTTCTCATCTTTCGCCGGGAATGACAGCCCGAATCGCCCGGCCGCCGATCGGCGGCCGACCCGCCAACTCCGCCGCGCGGCCGCCCGCCGCACGGCCACCACGAGCCTCCGCTGCGAGGCGCTCGAATCCCGGGCCCTCCTCGCCGGCGTGGTGCCCGGCTACGAGGTGACCCAGAACTGGGGCAGCGGCTTCCAGGCGGGGATCACGCTCGACAACCAGACCGCGGCAGCGGTTCCCGATTGGAAGCTCTCCTTCGATTCGACGGCGCAGATCACCTCGATCTGGGACGCGAAGATCGTCTCCCGTGTCGGCTCGACCTACACCGTGGCCAATGTCGGCTGGAATGCCTCGATCGACGCCGGCAAGCGTGTCGGCTTCGGCTTCATCGCCACCCCGGCGACCGCCGGCGTGCTGCCTCCGGCCCCGACGACGTGGGTTCTCAACGGCACGGCGCTCGGCGGGACGACACCGCCACCGACAGCGACACTGCCGGTGGTGTCGGTGGCGGGGACGACAGTGGCGGAGGGTGCGGCCGGGGCGGTGGGCCGGGCGCTGTTTGCCGTCAGCCTGTCGCAGGCG
>SXWA01000061.1 GCA_005791575.1 Planctomycetaceae bacterium | reverse complement strand
GCTGCTTTTCGAGCGTGCGGATTGTGTCCTGGATCTCGTGCTGCTCTTCGAGCGTGGTCGCCTGTCGAGCCTGCCGGCGGCAGACTTTGATCTGCTCCTTCGTGTCTTCGAGTGCCTCTTCGGCCCCGCGCACCATATCTTCCGCCCAACGCTCCAGCTTGTCGCGGGCTTCGTGGAAGTGCTTGTTGTTGGCTTCGAGCGACCGGCTGATGGTCGCTTCCGCGTGGCGGGTGGAGTCAGCCGTCAGGCGATCCACGGCTGTAGGAGGGATCGTCGCAGGATCGCCAGGCTTGCCCGCACACAGAAACAACTTCTCGCAGGTTTCCTGGTCAATCGCGACGCCCTCGTCATCGAACGCTGAGAAGAGCAGGTGTTCTTCTTGCTCGTAGGACGTAATGGCCAGACGGGATAGCCGCAGGTAGCCCGACTTTCCCCGGAGTCGCTCGACCAACGGCTCGCGGACCGCATGGCCGGAGATGTCGAATGCGATCGTAGTAGCCGGAGTGGCGAGCGTTTTTCCCGTTGACAGCACGTGTTCGCCGAGGGGGTGGGAAAGCCGATACAGGATTCCGTCCCCGTCGTCGCTCGCAGCGCCATCGGTCCGAGGTGCTGATTTGGAGATCAGGTGATAGCGGCCGGTTGGTATCGCCGGGTTGGGAGCAGCCGTCAGGTGGAATGACAGCGCCTCGTCATCGAAGGCCGCATGTTTGGCCAGCATGAATCGCGTCAGGGTCCAAAATCGGTTCCCCACGCGGTCGAGCTGGGCCCGGGCATCGGCCAGGCGAAGTCGAAGCCGCTCATGCACGTCTCCCGCGAAATGCTCGAGCAACTGCTTCTGCGTGTCGGCCAACCGCGATTGGATCTGCTCATCGAGCTCGGCTTGGAGCTTCGCAAAGGCGGCGTCGATCTCGGCGGTTGTCCGGCAGCCCTGATAAATGGCAAGGATGCGATTCTCAAAATCAACCCCCGACTCGATTGTGCCGAGTACGTCGTCGGAGGCACCAAAGACCCCGCTGAATAGTGAAAACTTTTCAGTTAGAAGTTCGAGTACCCGCTTGTCGGCCTCGTTCCGTTCGTTCAGGAAGTTGATCACGACCACGTCGTGTTGCTGGCCATAGCGGTGGCATCGCCCAATCCGCTGTTCGACCCGCTGCGGGTTCCAAGGCAGGTCATAGTTCACGACCAGCGAGCAAAACTGCATGTTCACGCCTTCGGCAGCTGCCTCGGTCGCCAACATGATCGTGGCGTCATCGCGGAAGTGCTCAACGAGGGCGGTGCGCAGGTCGACCGCGCGTGATCCGGAGACGCGGTCCGTGCCTGCGTGTCGGGCCACCCAACGGTCATAGATGGCCGTGACCTCGGGACCGCCATTTGTGCCATTGAAGACCACGATCTTGCCGCGGTAGCCGTTGGCCTCGAGATACGCCTTCAGATAGTCCTGCGTGCGGCGCGATTCCGTGAAGATGAGGGCTTTCTTGGCGGCACCGATAGCCGCCATCTCTTTGAAGCCGATCTCCAGGGCCGTAAGCAGCGTCTGTGACTTGGCATCGACGCCAATACGGCGGGCCCAATCCGCAAGTCGACCGAGTGTGTCGATCTCGTCCCGCAGCTTCTTGCGATCAATCTTTTGCGTTTCGTCAGCGTCTTCTTCCTCCTCGCCATCGTCTTCAGCGAGGATCTCGTCGAGGAGGTCGGCTTCAATCTCCTCGTCCTCCACGAGCCGCTCGGTGAAGTCTGGGTCGTCCTTCACCCGCTCGTCGTGCAGAGTCTCCAAACGTTCGCGCAGTGTATTGAGTGTTCCCGCGATAGCCTGCGATGACGACGCGAGTAGCTTCCGCAGAATCAACGCCATGAGATGCCGCTGTCGCTGTGGTAGGGCATAGCTGCTTTCGCGCTGCAGAAACTCAGACACCGCCTCGTACAGCGCGTGCTCGTCGTCGCTGGGGCGAAACGGCCGCGTTATTGGCCGGCGATCGGTGTAGCGGATGTATTCCGTCACCTGATTGCGGAGGGTGCGTTTGCAAAATGGCGCCAACCGATTGCGGAGGCCCGCCAGGTCGCCTCCGGCATTCGTGTATTGGGCTCGAAACGAGTTAACGTCGCCGAAGATGTGCTCGTCGATCAGGGTCGAGAGACCGTACAGTTCGAGGAGCGAGTTCTGGAGCGGGGTCGCGGTCAGCAGAAGCTTGCGGCAGTCAGCCGTGGCAAATCGAATTCCTTGGCCGACCTTATTGCTGGGACGGTAGGCGTTCCGCAGCTTGTGAGCCTCATCAATGACGATTAAGTCCCAGGCGATGCCGCGAATGTCATCGCGAAGGCGGTTGGCGATGTAGTAGGAACAGACAAGAACCGCATCGGGCCGCAAGGGATCGCGGCCAGCCTTTTGGGCCTCGCGGTACGACTTCGCGTCGAGCACAACTGTGGGTAGGTTGAACTTCTCGCTGAGTTCAAGGGCCCACTGCTTCCGAATGGAGGCCGGAGTGATCACGAGCAGTCGCCGTCGGCGTTCGGCCCAGTACTGGCAGAGGACGATGCCCGCCTCGATGGTTTTGCCGAGGCCGACTTCGTCGGCGAGGATCACCCCCTTCGATAGCGGCGATTGCAGGGCGAACACCGCTGCCTCGATCTGGTGCGGATTGAGGTCGACGGAAGCGTCGAACAGGGCGGATGACAGCCGGTCGACGCCTTGGGTAGCCCGGCGGGTGAGGTCGTAGGCGAAGTACTTGGCGTGGTACGGGGTCGACATTCGCAGCTCCATTCCGGCCGGTCCCGGAATGTACCGGATGGCCCCCCCACAGGAGCAGGATCCTGCGGTCTGTCCGGGCCGTGGCGTCACCCGGCCACGTCACCCTGCCACGAGGGCCGCGCCGGGGGTGGGGTCGCGGAGGTGGCCATCCTCCGCCACCAGCCGCCCCGCCTTGAAGACCTTCGCCGGCATGGCGAACATCGCCTCGAGGTCGGCCTGGGGCCGGTAGAGGGTGATGTCGGCATCGGCCCCGACGCCGAGATGCCCTTTGTGCGGCAGCCCCGCGATCCGCGCCGGGGCCGCGCGGGTGACGATGCACAGCTCCTGGAGCGAGTATTCGCGATCGATGCCCGCCAGCGCCGACCGGCTGCGGACCCGGGGGTGGATCCGCCCGAGGGCCTCGCGGCGGAAGGCGGCATCGCCGAGGAGCCGCATGAGGAGCGGGTAGGCGGTGAAACTCGCGCCGTTGGGATGGTCGGTGGACAGCGCCAGGCGCCACGGGTCGCGCACCGTGAGGAACCACTCCAGCCCGATCGCCCACTGCCAGGCGTGCACCAGGCTCGTCTCCTTGTAGCGGATCGGCAGCACACCACAGCCGCCGGAGAGGTGCTGGTCGTGCGACATCCACGGCATCCCGGTGGCATGCGCGAGATGCTCCGCCGCGGCGGAGTCGCCCGTCATCGCCACCGTCGCGCCGAAGAGCACCTGGCCGACGTCGAGGGTGATGCCGGGATGGGTGTCGAACCACTCGACGAGCGCGGCGACCGCGGAGCCGAAACTCCCCTCGTCGAGGTCGCCGCCTGAGTAGCTGTGGAACTGGACGTGGGCGAGATGGGCCGGAAGGCCGTCGAGCGTGCGCATCGTCTCGAGGAGCGTGCGCCAGTTGCCCGGCAGGCCGAGGTTCGCGGTGTGGACATGGAGCGGATGCGGCAGGCCGATCGTCTGCACCGCACGGGCGAGCCGTTCGAGGAGCCGCCGCGGCGACAGCGTCGACCCGGGCAGCGTGGTGTCGAGGTCGTGGTGATCGCCCCGGCGGCCGTGCTTCCAGAACACCGGTCCGCCCGGATTGGCGACCTTCACCCCCCAACCCCCGCCGGTGGCGATCGCCTCGCGGAGAAGGCGTTCCGTGGCGGCGGCGTCGTCGCGCTCGACGGCGGTGAGGACAGCGGTGTCGTCGGCTGCCAGCAGGTAGATGCCCCGATCGAGCACCGGCATCTCGGCCAGTTCACGATGGGCGAGGGCCGCCGCACCGGTGGCGATCGCCGCGTCGAACACGGTGGTGTAGCCAAGCGCGGCATAGAGGGCGCCGGTGGCATGGATCGTGGGCACCGCGGCCGGTCCGTGGGCTGGCGCCGGCGCGATCCGCCGCCCGGCCGCGACCTTCGGTCCGGCGACATGGCTGTGGAGGTCGACTCCCCCCGGCATCACCACCAGCCCGGCCGCGTCGATCCGCCGCCAGCGGGCGCCGTCGGCGGGCGCCGCGACGATCCTGCCCGCATCGACCCACAGATCCCCCACCGTGCCGTCGCGGCCATGCGTCGGATCGTGGATCGTGCCGCCGACGAGGACGAACCGGTCGCTGGTCATCGGCGTGCCTCCGCCGCCGAAGGAAGCGCCGTCAGCAGCCGGCGGAGCACCGTTTCCAGCCGCAGGACCTCCGGTGCCGGATGGCGGCCGGCGATCCGCACCAGCTGGCCGTCGCCGCGGAGCATCTCGCCGGGGTCGTCGAGCGGCCCTGCGGCGGGGAGGTGGATCCCGCGGGGGATGACAGTCTCCGCACCCACCTGCACGCACCCGATCCGATCGCCCGCCGCGAGGAGGGCCGCGGCGATCGCCGGCCGGGGCCGACCGACCACCAGCACCGCGTCGATCTCGCCGCGGCCGATGAGGCGCAGGGCATCGGCCTCGGCGGGGAGGAACGGGCCACCGCGGCGGTCGGCCCGGCCGATCGCGCCCGGCGCCCCGTAGCGCCACGTGCTGAAGGCGGCGAGGCCGGCGGCATTGCCACTGGCCATGCCGATCCCGCCCGGAAGGGGCAGCGCGAAGGCCGGTCGGCGGTGGGCCTCGGAACGGATCCATTCCGCCAGCGCCCATTCCGCCACACCACTGCCGTCAGCCGCCGGCTCCGCCATCACGATCCCCACGCAGGCCGCCGCATCGAGGGCGGCTGCGAGCGGGGCGAGACGCGGCGCCAGTGCCGACACGGTCGGCTTCCCCCGCGCGTGGGCCGTGAGCCACCGGGCCGCGGCCACTTCGTCGGCAGCCGGGATCATGATCTCGGCGCAGGGCCAGCCGGCAGGCGACGGCCCGACATGGATCACCGGTGCCCGCGGCGACAGGAAACGCTCGCGGAACCGGGGATGGCTCGCGTCCGGATCGATGAACCATGCCACCACGAGATCAGCGCGGTCGCGCGCTTCGTCGTAGGCGGCGGTCACCTCCCCACTGCGGGCGATCGTCGGCCCGGTGGTGATCGCCACTGCCGGATCACCGCCATCGATCGCGGCACCGAGCGCTTCGGCGATGTCGCCGGCGGCGGCGAGCGCCCCGAGGGTGGCTTCACCGAGCCCGGTGACGAGCACGCGCCGTGCCCCGATCAGCAGACGGGCGGCGGCGGCACGGGCCGCTTCCGGAGCGAGCGGCCGCCCGTCGTGGGTCGGTGAACAGGGCGCGGCCGGCGCGAGCAGCGCCGCCCGGCCGTGCACACAGGCCCGCGTGGCCGCCGGCAGGTCGATATCGGCGCAAAGGAGCGGGCAGGCGGTGCACACCGCACCGCCTGCCCGCGTCCGCTTGACCGTGTGGTCGCTCACGACTTCTTCGGCACCACCCAGATGTTGCGGAACCGGACGGGGTTGCCGTGGTTCTGCAGATGGAGCGGGCCGGTCCCCTTGCCGTTGCCCGGGCCACCGGGGGTGATCTTCGGCACGGCGACGTTGTCATGGATGACGACGCCGTTGTGCTTGACGGTCATCCGCGCCGGCTGGGTCTGGGTCTCGCCGTCGAACTTGGGCGCCTTGAAATCAATGTCGTAGGTCTGCCACTGCAGCGGCGGGTAGCACATGTTCACCGCCGGGGCGGCCACCGAGTAGATCCCGCCGCACTCGTTGTTCTCGCCGTTGAGGCCGAACGAATCGAGGACCTGCACCTCGTAGGCCCCTTGGAGGTAGACACCGCTGTTGGCACGGCCCTGACCGCGGTCCTTCGGCTGGTAGGGGAGGAGGAATTCGAGGTGCCAGGTGGAGTCGCCGTAGGCCTCCTTCGTGGTCGTGCCCTCCATCAGCAGACCGTCGGGGGAGAGACGGCCGTCGGCGAACTTGTCGGCCGACGTGCCGTTGAACAGCACCACCGCGTCGGCCGGCGGTGCGGCGCCGAGCGTGGGGCTCTTGCGGACCTTCTTGGCGAGCTTCGCCGCCGGCTTCCCGTCGGGGCCGAGGACGAGGATCTCGCCGCCGCGGATCTCCGACTTGTAGGCCTGACCACCGTCGTCGCGGACCTCGATCTTGACCACCGCGTCGGCGCCGGTGCCGGAACGGGTGCCGGTGCCCTTGATCTTCGTGGGGGCCGACCAGCCGTCGCCGGGGAGCCCGCCCGGATAGGCCACCACGTCGTACGTGCCGTCGCCGAGGGCGACCACATGCACGCCGATCCGCAGCGGGCTCCCGTCGACCGGTACCTCGCCGACGTATTCGCCCTGGAAGGCGAAGTCGTCGTCGGTCTTCGCGACGTCGGTGTAGGCGGGGTTGGCAGCGCTCGCCACGGGGCCGAGACCGAGGGCCAGGGCCATGACGAGCAGACTACGGCGCAGACGGGTGTCGTGCATGACGGAAGTCTCCCAAAGAAGAGGTGAAGGTAGCGGAAGTATGGCCTCCCCTCCCCACTCCGGGCAATTCATCCTGCTAGCCATCCGAAACGCGTTGCTTTTCACGGGAGCTGCGCTCCCGGCACCTCATCCGTGAGGTGCAGCAGGCTGTTTGGCCACAGCCTGCTAGCCGCGTGTCGATTCGGGGCGGGCGAAGACGAGCCTTCCGGCCGTGGTCTGCAGCGTGCTCGTCACGCTCACCGGCACGGTGCGGCCGATCTGGTCGCGGCTGCCTTCGACCACCACCATCGTGCCGTCCTCCAGGTAGCCGACCGCCTGCCCGGCTTCTTCCCCGGGCTTCACCAACCGCACGTGGAAGGCATCACCCGGGACGTAGGTCGGTTTGAGGGCCATCGCCACGTCGTTGATGTTGACCGACTGGACGCTCCGCAGGGCGGCGATCTTCACGAGGTTGGGATCGTTGGTGACGATCCGCCCCCCCAGACGGCGGGCCATCGCCACCGCCCGGGCCTCGTCGGAGCCCTCCGCGGCGGTCTCGTTGTCGGGGGGCAGGACCTCCACGTCGATCGATTCGCGGGCGCGGAGGCGCGTGAGGATGTCGAGACCCCGCCGCCCGCGCAGGCGCCGCTGCTTGTCGGTGCTCTCGGCGGCATCCTGCAACTCGTCGACGACGAACGACGGCACGACGAACCGGCTCTCGAAGATCCCCGCCTCGGCGAGGTCGGCGATCCGCCCGTCGATGATCGCCGTGGCGTCGAGCAGATTGGGCCGCATTCCCTGCACGTCACGGGCGAACTCGACGTAGGGGATCAGAAAGCGGAAGTCGTTGCGCGTCTGGAGCAGGAGGCTGACGCAGAAGTAGCAGAGGATCATGCCGAGGATCAGCGGCAGCCAGTCCACGACCGGCCAGCGGGAGGGGCCGGTGGGGAGGATCGGGGTCAGGGCAAGGATCGCCACGTAGGTGAGGAAAATCCCGACCAGCATCCCGAAGTAGACGGCGGTGATCACCGTCAGGTCCTTCCGCTTCATTCGCGTGTCGATGCCGATCACGGCCGCCGGGATCGCGATCATCATCATCAGGACCGCCCACGGCACCCACGACGGGGCGGACCGCATTCCCTCGGAGCCGAAAATGAGCACCGCGATGCCCAAGGACACCATCACGAACAGGGCGCGGAGCACGATGAGGGCCATGGGAATACCGCCGGTCGGTCAAAGCGCAGGTGGGATGAGGAGGGCGTAGGGAACTCACTGAGTCTACCATCGGGCGGATCCCCCTGAAGGGGGTCATGCTGGGGTGCGGCCTTCCAGCCCGCCGTCGCCGAATGGGGTCTGCGTCGCCGTCAGCCGCGCCCGCAACGGGCGTCGTGGTCACGTTCCAGGAACCGATCGGTCATGCCGGCGATGTAATCGCCCACCGACCGCGCCAGACCATGGTCGGTGGCCCGGTCACGGTAGCCCGGCGGCAGGTGCTCCGGATGCGCCGCATACCAGGCGAACAACTCCTCGAGGCGCCGCTGCGCCGGCCGCCGCACGGCCATCACCCGTTCGCTGCGGTAGACGTGCTCGAAGAGAAACCGCTCCAGGTCGCGTTTTCCCGCGCTGACGGCGGGGGCATGGGTCACGAGACGTGCGCCATGGGAGCGGACCGCCGCCACGGTGTCGATCCGCCCCGCCTCCAGCCCGGCCCGGGTGCGGGCGAGCAGGTCGGCCACCTGGCTTTCGATCAGTTCGTGCAGGACCGCGCGGCGCAGTTCCACTGGCGGCAGCGAACCGAGCCTGTCGCGCACCGTGGCGGCGGCCGCCGCCACGAGGGGAAGAGCGAGCAGTTCGTCGAGTTGCACCAGTCCCAGCTCCACCGCATCGTCGGCATCGTGGGTGTCGTAGGCGATCGAGTCGGCGGCATCCACCACCTGCGCCTCGAGCAGGGGCGCCTGGCCCGCCGGCCGGGCGACGCGGGCCGCCTGCGCGTCGAGGATCTCCCGGGAGAGGTTGAGGCCGGGAAACCCCGGATAGCGGGCTTCGAGCAGCTCCATGATCCGCAGCGCCTGGGCGTTGTGGTTGAAGCCGCCGCAGTCGGCAAGGAGGAGATCGAGGGTGTCTTCCCCGGCATGCCCGAGCGGTGGATGGCCGATGTCATGCGCGAGGGCGAGCGTCTCGACCAGATCCTCGTTGAGGGCCAGTCCCCGGGCCAGGGTTCGCGCGATGCCGGTGACCTCGAGGGTGTGTGTGAGGCGGCTGCGATGGTAGTCGCCGTGGTAGCCGGTGAAGACCTGCGTCTTGTGGGCGAGCCGGCGGAAGGCCGCCGAGTGGACCACGCGGTCGCGGTCCCGTTGGTAGGGGCTGCGGAAGGGGTGGGGGGGTTCCTCGTGGATTCGCCCCACCGAGTCGGCAGCGTGCATCGCCCACGGGGCCAGGATCAGCGCCTCGCGGGCCTGCCAGTCGGACGGCGGAGTGGTGGAGGGGGTCATGGCAGGGGATCGGCGGCGGCGGCGGCCGCGAGCTGCTCCCAGAGGGCATCGAGGGCCTGGGAGATGACGCGCACGCCGGCGATCGCCGGCATGAAGTTGACGTCGCCGGGCCAGCGCGGGAGGAGGTGCCAGTGGAGGTGACCGGGGACGCCTGCCCCCGCGACGGCGCCGAGATTGAGGCCGATGTTGAATCCGTGGGGCCGCAGCGACGGTCCCAGCAGCCGGCACCAGCGGACGAGCAGGTGCTGGAGGTCGAGCAGGTCGGCATCGGCGAGCCGTTCGAGGCCGGCGCGGTGGTCGAGGGGGGCGATGAGCAGATGTCCGCCGCCGTACGGAAAGCGGTTGATGATCACCAGGCTCCGTGCCGTCTTCTCCACCACGCCGAGCACGCGGTGGTCTTCCGGCGCCGCCGCCGCCGCGCGGCAGAGGAAGCAGTCGTGGTCGGCATCCGGGCGCCACGCCGAAGGTCCGAGTTGTGGCGTCGGCCCGGGCGCGTCCCCCTGCAGGTATCCCAGCCGCCACGGGGCCCAGAGCGTGTCCATGTCGAGTGCCTCATGGTGACCGGCGGTGGAGCGGATCGAGGAACGGCCGTCGGGAAGACCGTCGTCCGGGGGTCGGATCGACGACGTCCGGTGTGGCCATGCTGGGCGTCCTTCGCGGGGGTGGGGCTTCCTTCGGGGGAAAGGGGCCCGTGATCGTTGTACCGTCCGCCCCGGGTCGGCGACCAATGGCGCCTGCCGTCTCGCGCTGGCATTGACACCCGACCGGGTAGGGGGGCAAATGACGGTCATGGCACGCCCGCCGGCGACAGGCTGACGAGCAGATGCCGTGCGGGTGGAAAGCGCCCGGGCCCGGAGCCGGGTCCGCGGGGCGCGCGAGGAGACCGCGGTGGAGTTCAAGGTCGCCCTCGACGTCTTCGCCGGCCCGCTCGACCTGCTGCTGCACCTGGTGAAGCGGCAGGAGGTCGATGTCACGGCGGTACCGATCGCGCGGATCGCCGAGGAGTTCGTCGCCTACCTCGAACCGCTCGAGATCCTCGCCATCGATCAGGTCGGGGAATTCGTCGAACTGGCCAGCGTGCTCCTCGAGATCAAGGCCCGGGCCCTGGTCCCGCGCCCCGAGGAGCAACCGGACGACCCCGTGGAGA
Source organism: Planctomycetaceae bacterium (assembly GCA_005791575.1). Taxonomy (GTDB): domain Bacteria; phylum Planctomycetota; class Planctomycetia; order Pirellulales; family UBA1268; genus F1-20-MAGs016. Next base: position 2,939 of record SXWA01000061.1, on the reverse strand, counting down.
CGGTCCGCGAGGACCTCGTCCGCCGGTTGCTCGAGTACAAGCAATACCGCGACGCGGCGGTGATGCTCGAGGACCGGGCACGGCACTGGGAACTGCGCTTCCAGCGGCAGGCCGGGGAGGAGCCGGCCCCGCGCGGTCAGCCGGCCGAGGTGACCATCGGCGATGTCCAGGTGTGGGACCTGGTCGGAGCGCTGGGGCGGGTGCTGCGCCGCCGCGAGGCACGGAAGCCGCGGCAGATCATCCACGACGACACGCCGATCGAGGTCCACATCGAGCGGGTCGAGGCGGCCGTGCGCGACCAGGGCACGGTCGCGTTCACGACGCTGTTCGAGGAGCCGGCCGGCGGGGACGGGATGCCGCGATCGCGGGTGGTGGGTATCTTTCTGGCCGTGCTCGAACTCGTCCGCCGTGGCCGGCTGGCGACCCGGCAGGATCGGCTCTTCGACGAGATCTGGCTGTCGGCCGCGCAGCGTCCGGCGGTGCCCCTGGAATCACCGGCATGATCGACAACGCGCCGCTGCGGTCCCTGATCCACAAGGGGCTCACGGTCGAGGGCTATTCGCGGGCGGCGGTGCAGAGCTACTGGCGGGTTCCAGAGTTGAAGCTCGGCTTCGATCTGGGGGCCCAGCCGTGGAGTTTCATGGCCACCGGCACCTGGTTCCTCACCCATACCCATCTCGACCACATCGCCGCCCTGCCGGTCTACGTGGCACGGCGGCGGATGATGAAGATGGAGCCGCCCACGATCTACGTGCCCGAGGAGTCGATCGAACCGATCGAGAAGCTCCTCCGCGCCGTGTCGCGGCTCGACCGCGGCAGGCTCCCCTGCCGCCTCCTCCCGGCGCGTCCGGGCGACGAGATCGAATTGTCGCGCGAGCACGTGGTGACCGTCTCCGCCACCTGCCACACGCTGCCGAGCGTGGGCTACGTCGTCTGGGAGCGGAGGCGGAAGCTGAAGGCGGAGTACCACGGCCTCCCCGGCGACCGGATCCGCGACCTACGCCTCGGCGGCACCGACGTCACCCACGAGGTGCGCACACCGCTGGTCGCCTATCTCGGTGACAGCACGCCCGAGGGGCTCGACCGCTGTCCGGCGATGTATGAGGCGATGATCCTGATCACCGAACTGACGTTCGTGGCCCATGCCCACCGCAAGGACAAGATCCACAAGTTCGGCCACATGCACCTCGACGATTTCCTCGCCCGGCGCGACCGGTTCCGCAACGAGGTGATCATCGCCACGCACTTCTCGACGCGCTACACCGACGACCGCATCCGCCGGATCCTCGCCCGCCGCCTCCCCGACATGCTCGCCGGCCGGCTCCATGCCTGGCTGTGAGCGGGCCGGGAGAGGGATCGCGCACCCGGCCCCCCCGTCGATCGGCCATTCCCCCGCGCGGCCCCGTGCCGGATGCAGCCGGGGCGGGATCGTGTCACGATGGTCTCCATGCCCGCGCCCCGCCATGCCTATGTGCACGTGCCGTTCTGCCGCCACCGCTGCGGGTACTGCGATTTCGCCCTCGTCGCCGGCCGCGACGACCTCGTCGATCGTTACCTGACGGCGCTGGGGCGCGAAGTCTCGCGACTCGACGCCCCACTCGTGCTCGACACGCTCTACCTCGGGGGCGGCACGCCGTCGCACCTCGGGGCGGATGGCATCCGCCGGCTGTTCGCGCTGTTCGATACCCGGCTCGTCGCCCCGGCCGGCGCCGAGGTGACCGTCGAGGCCAATCCGCGCGACGTCAGTGCCCGGTTCGTCGCCGCCGCCCGCGCCTGCGGCGTCACGCGGGTGAGCCTCGGGGCCCAGAGCCTCGCTCCCGAGACGCTCCGCGCCCTCGACCGCGACCATGGGCCCGACGACGTGCGCCGCGCCGTGGGCTTGCTGCACGAAGCCGGCATCGACGTGAACGTCGATCTGATGACGGCGGCCCCGGGGCAGTCGCTGGCGGCGGTGGACGCCGATCTCGGGGCGGTCGCCGCCCTCGGCTGCCGCCACGTGTCGGTCTACTGCCTCACCTGGGAGAAGGGGACCGCCTTCGAATCGCAGCGCCGCCGGGGGCTCCTCGCCCCGGTCGGCGACGCGCTGGAACGGGCGATGTTCGAACTGGCGATCGACCGGTTGGCTGGGGCGGGATACGAGCACTACGAGGTCAGCAACTTTGCCCGGCCGGGCCACCGCTGCCGCCACAACGAAGCCTACTGGGACTGTCGGCCGTGGGAGGCCTTCGGGCCGTCGGCCGCACGCTTCGACGGCCGCACGCGCACGACCAACCACCGCAGCCCGACGACCTGGATGACCAGGGTGCTCGCCGGCACCGATCCGGCGGGCGACGTCGACGCGATGACGGCCGAGGAGGCGGCGCGGGAGCGGATCGTGGTCGGCCTGCGCCGCCGCGACGGGATCGACCGGGCGGCGTTCCACTCCGCCAGCGGCTTCGAGCTCGACGCCCTCGCCGCCGGCCCGATCGCCCGCTGGCGGGCGCAAGGCCTCGCCACCGACGACGGACGACGGGTGTGGCTCACCCGGGCGGGGCTCGTGGTGTCGGACGGCTTGTGGGCCGACGTGCTCGGGTGAGCGGTCGGGTGGGCGGGTGGTCGTCCCGCTCAGCCTTTTCCCCTTAGCCTTTTTCCAGCGCCGCCGTCAGGTCGAGGATCGCCTTCTTGCCGTCGGCGAAGTACATGAGCGTGTTGTCGGCGGCGAAGAGGGGATTGGGGATGCCCGCGAAGCCGGGCGACAGCGACCGCTTCACCACCACCACCGTCTTCGCCTTGTCGACGTCGAGGATCGGCATCCCGGCGATCGGACTTTTCGGATCGGTGCGCGCGGCGGGGTTCACGACGTCGTTGGCGCCGACCACGATCGCGACGTCGGTCTCCGGGAACGTCGGATTGATGTCGTCCATCTCGCGGAGCTTCTCGTAGGGGATGTCGGCCTCGGC